>CBDUST010000106.1:0-13229 GCA_965369945.1 uncultured bacterium
CGGGCAGGATGCCCATGCCACCGGAGCCGCTACGTCTTCAGTCGAACCGCTCTAGTAAAATAAATAGGTCAAAATCATACTGATGTTGCCTGTTAGTATAATAAATACGATATATTATACTATTGTGTTTCGCAAGTGAAGGACCCGACAATGGACTCTTCTCGATTCTCGGACGCAAGTCCCGGCAATCTGGTTCGAATCTCAAGCCCAGATCCCGATTGGGCGTTTGTGCCAGATCCCCTCCCTCCTCGCTGGGAATTCCCTGTCAGGCTCTGGCCTCTCTTATCAGAAGCGAAAGCGGCGCTCCAAAGGCTGGACGGCATTGGATCCTATCTGCCCAATCCAGAACTGCTGCTCATGCCACTACAGCAGCGTGAGGCCTTGCGATCATCGAGCCTAGAAGGGACGTATGCAAGTCCCCATGAACTGTTGATGTTTGAGCTTCGCCCACGAAGCCCCAAGTCGACTTCGGATCAGGCGAATGCGTGGAGAGAAGTAGCGAACTACCGCAACGCACTGCGACGAGGCTTTAACCAACTTCGGCAAGATCATCCTCTCTCGCTCCGGCTTATCTGCCAATTGCATGCGTGGTTGCTTGAGGGCGTGAGAGGTAGAAGCAGGTCCGCAGGATCGTTTCGTCGGAACCATGTGCATGTAGGGTCAGATCGGCGATATGTTCCTCCACCAGCGCCCGCTACGAAAGAGTGCCTCCACCTACTCGAACAACAACTACATGCCACTGACGATAAGTTCGATCCGCTTGTTCGTTGTTACTTCGTTCATTATCAGTTCGAGGCGATCCATCCGTTCCTTGATGGTAACGGCCGAGTTGGAAGACTACTCCTGTCACTCATGACATTCCGTTGGTGCCGTTTGTCTATGCCATGGCTCTACATGAGTGCATTCTTCGAACGATACAAAGACGAATATATAGATGGGTTATTCAACGTGAGCGCGAGGGGTGATTGGGAAGGTTGGATCGAGTTCTGCCTTCGTGGAACACTCTCCCAAGCTCAAGACTCCATGAGGCGGGCGGATCAACTGATCCGGCTCAAGGATCAGATGCACAAGCGACTCGACGGAGGTAGCGCACGGCTCCACCAAATCATTGACAGTCTGTTCATTTCTCCGGTTGTCACGATCCCACAGCTGCGCCGACTATGTGGTGTCGTGTACCCGACCGCGAAAGCTGATGTTGAACGACTGGTCAATGTGGGGATTCTGACCGTGATCCCAGACGTCAGGCCGAAGACGTTTTCGGCGCCTGAGATACTCAAGATTGCCTATGGCGAGAGCCAGGAATCGTAAGGACGTTCGATGATCGATCCGGCAGACCTCGTAGTCTCATGGTGATCGAGCACAGCGTTGGTGGTGACTTTCCTTATCGTCGGAGGTCCGTGCGGATGCCGAATTGAGTACGCCTGTGATGCGGCCTATTGTCACGGAGTTTGCGCCGATTCACCATGCCCCGCCGTGATGACATCAACACGATTCTGATCCTGGGTTCCGGGCCGATCGTCATTGGCCAGGCCTGTGAGTTTGACTATTCCGGCACCCAGGCGTGCAAGGCCTTGCGGGAAGACGGCTACCGCATCGTCCTGGTCAACTCCAATCCTGCGACGATCATGACCGATCCGGAGTTCTCCGACCGGACCTATATCGAGCCCATCACGTCCGAGGCGGTCACCAAGATCATCGCCAAGGAGCAAGCCAACGGCACGCCGATCGATGCGCTGCTGCCGACGCTGGGCGGTCAAATCGCCCTGAACACCGCCTGCGCGCTGTATGACGATGGCACGCTCACCAAGTTCGGGATCGAGATGATCGGGGCGACGCGGGAGGTAATCGACCGTGCGGAGAATCGGGAGAAGTTCATCGCCGTGATCGAGTCGATAGGCTTGAAAGTTCCACGAGCGCTGACGGTGACGACTCTGGACGACGCTCGCAGGTTCCTGGACGAGATCGGGCTGCCCGCGATCATTCGGCCGGCGTTCACGATGGGCGGCATGGGCGGCGGGATTGCGTACAACCGAGCTGAATTCGAAGACTTGGTCCGAGGCGGGATCGCAGCATCGATGATCGGCCAGATCGAGATCGATCAGTCCGTAATCGGGTGGAAGGAATATGAACTGGAAGTTGTTCGCGATCACAAAGACAACTGCGTAATCGTCTGCGGCATCGAGAACATCGACGCAATGGGCGTCCACACCGGCGATTCGATCACCGTTGCGCCGATCCTGACGTTGTCCGACAAGGAATACCAACGAATGCGCGATGCAGCGATCGCCATCATGCGAGCGATCGGCGTCGATACCGGCGGATCAAACGTCCAATTCGCAATCAACCCGCGTGACGGCGAGATGGTGGTCGTCGAGATGAATCCGCGTGTCTCGCGCAGCTCAGCTTTGGCCTCCAAGGCGACGGGTTTTCCCATCGCGCGGATCGCTGCCAAGCTCGCGGTCGGCTACTCGCTGGATGAACTGCGCAACGACATCACGGAAACCACTAGCGCCTGCTTCGAGCCTTCCATCGATTACGTGGTTACGAAGATGCCGCGCTGGACATTTGAGAAATTCCCCGAAGCGGATGAAACGTTGACCACGCAGATGAAATCAGTCGGCGAGGCGATGAGTATCGGCAGAACGTTCAAGGAGAGCTTGCAAAAGGCGATCCGTTCGATGGAGGTGAAGCGCTTCGGACTGGGGCTGGATCGCAACGATCATTGGTTGCTAGCCAAGCGAGCAAGCGCCGGCGCTGGGTCGGATGAGGCAGAATCGATCATGGCTGCGGACGGATCGACTGTCGCATGGCCGGTGCCCGAAGAGACGCTGGTTCGCAAGCTAAGCGTTCCAAGCCAGGGTCGGCTGTATTACATCCGTTATGCGATGAAAATGGGCTGGACGATTCAGCGGATCGCTTCGCTCACTCACATTGATCCGTGGTTCCTGGATCAAATCCAGCAGCTCGTCGAATTTGAAGACGAGCTGTTTTCATATGAGCGACTCGACGATCTGCCCCGCGATGTCCTGTTCAAGGCCAAGCAGTTGGGGTACTCCGATCCGCAGTTGGCGTACGTGTATCTCGATGAGATTTCGACGGAGGCGATTCTGCAAGTCCGCGAGCACCGCAAGCGTCTGAACATCGAGCCTGTATATAAGCTCGTGGACACGTGCGCCGCTGAGTTTGAAGCGCTGACGCCATACTACTACTCGACGTACGAAACACCGTATATAGCCCCGGGCTTGCCCGGGGTTTCGTGCGATGACGAAATCCGCGTCACCGATCGCCCCAAAATCATCATCCTCGGCGGTGGACCCAACCGCATCGGCCAGGGCATCGAGTTTGACTATTGCTGCTGCCAGGCTGCGTTCGCGTGCCGTGAGATGGACTTCGAGTCGGTGATGATCAACTCGAATCCGGAGACGGTGAGCACGGATTTCGATACGTCCGACTTCCTGTTCTTCGAGCCGTTGACGTTGGAAGACACGCTCAACGTCATGGAGCGGCTCAACGGCGGCGGGCTGGACGTGCCTGATCGGAGCGGCAAGGTCGCCGGCTGCATTGTCCAGTTCGGTGGTCAGACGCCGCTCAATCTCGCGCACGGCCTGGTGAAAGCGGGCGTTCCGCTCATCGGCACTGATCTGGATTCAATCGATCTGGCGGAGGATCGCGATCGGTTCAAAGTGATGCTCGATGAGTTGGGCATGACTCAGCCGACCAACGGAATCGCCTATTCGCTGGACGAAGCGGTCACCATCGCTGATCGAATTGGCTACCCAGTTCTCGTTCGGCCGAGCTATGTGTTGGGCGGGCGGGGAATGGAGACGTGCTTTGATGACACAGCTCTGCGCCGGTATATGCGCACGGCGGTGGATGTCTCAGAGTTGGCCAATGCCCCCGTGCTAATCGACAGGTTTCTATCCGAAGCGATCGAAGTGGATGTGGATGTGGTCGCCGACTTTGGAGAAGGGATCAATGGACCGGAGGCGGCAGCAACGGCGCTGATTTGCGGCGTGATGGAGCATATTGAAGAGGCGGGGATTCACTCGGGCGACTCGGCGTGCACGATCCCGCCCTATTCGCTTCGGCCTGTGGTGGTCGATCAGATCAAGGAAACTGCACGTCGATTGGCTCAGCGCCTCAATGTTCGCGGTTTGATGAACGTGCAGATGGCGGTCAAGAACGACGAGGTCTACATCCTGGAGGTGAATCCACGAGCTTCACGAACCGTGCCCTTCGTCTCGAAGTCCAAAGGCCAGTCGTGGGCCCGCGTTGCCGCCAAGGTGATGATGGGCGCGTCGCTTACGGAGTTAGGTGTCGAGGAAATCCCCGATGCGGGATTCTTCTCGGTAAAAGAATCAGTCTTTCCCTTCGCGCGATTTCCGGGGGTGGACGTGATCCTGGGCCCGGAAATGCGCTCGACCGGCGAAGTGATGGGTGTTGACCGATCACTTCCGATCGCGTTGGCGAAAGCGCAAATGGGGGCTGGGATCGTCTTGCCGACCGAGGGGAACGTTTTCCTTTCCGTTCGCGATTCCGACAAATCGCACTGTGTGCAGTTCACTCGGACATTGGTCTCACTTGGGTTTACTGTTTATACGACTGAGGGCACGCACGAACTGTTACAGGAATACTCGGTGGATACGGTTATCCTGCGGAAGATTTCCGAAGGGGCTCGGCCGAACATTCTCGACAAGATCGCCAATGGCGAGATTGATTTGATCATCAACACACCGACGCGAAAAGGCGCTCACACCGACGAGGGGAAGATTCGAGCGACGGCGGTTCGAGCGGGCGTGCCGATGATCACGACCATCACGGGCGCCGATGCGATCGTCCAGGCAATCGTCGCTCTGCGGGCCGGAGCATGGTCGGTGGCTGCATTGCAGGATTATTTTCCAGACGCACCCGAGGTATCGGTTGTGACGCGCCAAAGAGCGGGCCAGCCGACGCAGGTGTCGTAGTAGCAAGCAAGTCTGGCTAGAATAATGTCTATGACCAGCAGCGGGGGATATGAATGGCTGCTGACTGCGATCGGTGCAGCGCTCGGCGTCATCGGTCTGGCGGTCGCGCTGTGGGCACTCTTTTGGGATCGATCGCGCGGCAGAAAACGCTGCCCGAAGTGCTGGTACGACATGAGCGCAGCGCCCGGGCTTTGCTGTAGCGAGTGCGGCCACACTGTACGGAACGAAAAAGGGTTGTGTCGTACACAGCGACGTTGGCGGTGGATCGCTCTGACCGCAGTCATGTTTTTGGGCTGCTACGTCGTGACTTCCCAGAGAGTCAGGGGCCGGGGCTGGATAGCGCTTGTTCCAACTTCCGTTCTGATATACACGATGCCGCAATTGGAGAACAAGAATAAGAATCTGTACGGGGAGCTCATCGAGCGAATGGACGCAGACCATCTCTGGCAATGGCAGTGGGAGTGGCTGCTTGATCGGTGCGTGGGCGATGACCCGCCATGGGACTTGACGATCAAGACCCGAGATTCATGGCCGTCGGAGAGTGACGTTTGGTTTTCCGTTGAATGGAGTAGACGATCAACAAGAGTGTCCTGGTTAAACAGTGCGACGATAACCGCGGCAGTACGACCACCTGCTACATCCAGCGAACTGCGACCTATTCCAGAGAAGGCTTCGCCGTTTGCCCTTGGGCGAGTTGATTCTGGTATCTACCCTTGGACCGAGTTATTCCGAGTCGATCCGACACATGATAAGCCGCTCACACTTCGTTGTGATGTGGAGTTCAGCGTTCGCCACAGTCCTGGGCTGAATCCCGCGGGTTTTCGGTGGGCGCGCTTTAATGCTCAGTCGGGCGCATGGCCGACGCTGCCTCGTCCGCCAGCAACGAAGCCGTTACGGGATCCGCCGATAGCAACATGTAGGGCAAGCGCGAGCACGTCACTCACAACAGTGGAGTCAACCGGCGATCTGATCGAGTCGGTCACGTCGCCGGGTCTAGATGATCTTGTAGCGAAGAGCATCGTGCTGCGGGCGCTTCCGCAAGGGCTCTATTTTCACCTTGAGCAAGGGTCGTTCGATGGCCTGGAGGACTTGACTCTCGGCCTCGTTATAGAGGTGCTGCTTCATGAGAAGGTCATCGCGACCGGCGCAACGATCATCGATCCACGCGTGTGGATGGGCGGATCGGTGAGAATTCCCGTCACCGACTACGAGCGGGTTCTTGACCTGCTGGAACCCGGCGAGGAGAACTTGACGGTCAACATTCGCGGCGAGGCAGCCGTAGCACTTGTAAAGTCATCGAGCCAGCGTTGCTGGACGGGCTCGTGTTCATTACCTCTTCGCTGGGAGCAGCGCGACGATTTGCAGTTGGCTTATTGGGCGGTGGAAAGTGCACGCCCTTTGTCGCTCGCGATCGATCCTAGGTCTCAGTGATCGCCTTCACCGGCCCAAGCCGATACACTGCTCGCCCCATGCCCGATTGGCTCCCCGCATTCATCACGCCGCAGCTGATTGCCTCCGTGACGGTGATCCTGGTGATCATTCATCTGATCGCCGTGGGAGCGCTATATCTAGTTCTGCTGGAGCGGAAACTGTCTGCGTGGATGCAAGATCGTCTTGGACCCAACCGCGTCGGTCCGCTCGGCTTACTGCAACCGATCGCCGATGCGCTCAAGCTCATCGTGAAGGAAGATTTCATTCCCGCCAAGGCTGATCGTGTGTTATTCATTATCGCGCCAGCTCTGGCGGTGATCCCCGCCCTGATCAGCTTCGCGATCATCCCCTGGGCAGGTACGCTCAAAATCGGTTCCGAGTCGATCAAGATCGTCGCAGCCGATGTGAACATCGGGATTGTCTACGTCGTCGCGATCACCGCGCTGGGTGTGTACGGCATTGCGCTGGCCGGCTGGGCGTCGAATAACAAATACTCGTTCTTCGGCGGCTTACGAGCCACAGCCCAGATGATCAGCTACGAAATCCCCATGGGCTTAGCCATCCTGGCCATGATCCTCACCGCTGGGACCGTTCGACCGGGCGAGATGATCGAGCAGCAACTGGCCGGCCAATGGTTCGTGATTCACCAGCCGATCGCGGCGCTGCTGTTCTACGTCTGCATGCTCGCCGAAACCAACCGGCTGCCGTTTGATCTGGCCGAGGCGGAGACAGAACTCGTCGGCGGATTCCACACCGAGTATTCCTCGATGAAATGGGTGTTGTTCTTCCTGGCTGAGTATGGACACATCATCATCGGCAGCGCCTTCTTCACCGTGCTCTTCCTCGGCGGCTGGTCGATCAATCCGCTCTGGGGGCTTGATCTACCGATGGCGGGCGGTGTGGGCATGATCCTGCTTCAATTCGGCGTCGTCATGGGCAAGGTCTTCGCAGTGGTTTGTTTGACGATGGCTGTTCGTTGGACCTTGCCGCGATTTCGATACGATCAACTCATGCGGCTAGCGTGGGAGGGGATGATCCCAACGGCGCTATTCGTACTGCTGGTGACGAGCTTCGTCGTCTTCATGGGATGGATGCATCTGATGTGGCTGGCGTCACTGATCATGGTGATCGTGATCTGGCTGGTGCGGCCCATGTTGCCGCGCCAAGCTGACCCCAATCATCGAGTGGAGTTACTGGGAAGCCGGTTCAGCCCCAAGACGCACGAGGCTTTGCTCAGCTCGCCCGTCGAGCCGCGCGGCGTGGATTGAGACTGTTCCGTTGCAAGACCTGCGTCGATACGAAGAGCACCGGGTCAAGCCCGGTGGCTAAACCTTGCCACGATGCCACGATGCCATCCCAACGAACAGGCGCCGATCGTGTCGGAGCTTCGACCGGCGCCTGTCTAGTTTACGTTGAGTTACCAGGGAGTTCCTGCCAAGGTCGTCCCGCTATACTCTAGGGAACCAACCCCCCTTCGCACAAGTCAATTCCAAAATCAGTTTGCAAATTGTAAACGAGTGTTGCCGAGGCGCACTACGTTGAACCGGAGTGTGTGCGATCACGTGATTGCACCCCCGCAACTGCTCCCGCACCCAGCGGTGCAACCATAGCAGTGGTCGTCAGTTGCGATCACGCGCTCAGCTAGATCATCGGCCGTCATTTCCCAAAGATGAGCTGTTTCCAGACCCAGCGTTTGCATGTTCAGCGCTTGGTTGAAATCACAATCGTATAGGCGTCCTTGTGGATCGATACTGATCTGATGCCTGCACATCAGCCCCTCGATCGTGTCCGGATTAAAACTATCGATCAGCAAGCTCATGTACGGCTCAAGCTGCCCGTCGCGCTCCAATTGATGTCGCCAGCGCTTGATCGGCATGTTGGTGATCGTCCACAACTCGTTGAAGACAAGGCCGAATCGCTCCATCAACTCGCGCTTGTAATCGACTTCCAATGACGCCTGAGACGGCGGCAAATGCGGGCCGACCGGGTTGTAGACGAAGTTCAGCCGAAGCGATGGATCGGTTCCATAGCCCACCCGATTGAGTTTCAACAGCCCCGCGATCGAGTCGTCAAACGCGCCGCGGCCCCGCTGCGCATCCACATTCTCCTGTGAATAGCACGGCATCGACGCGACGATCTCGACCTGGTTTGCCGCAAGAAACTGAGGAATCCACGAGTACCCCTCGCCTGTCTTCTTGTCGACATACTCGATGATCGTGGGGTTGCAGCGGTCGATGACACGCAGCCCGCGGGCCCGGAATGTCTCGACCATCAGCCGAAAGTTGGCGTTCATCTCGGGGCTGCCGCCAGTGAAGTCAACGGTCTTCAGCGTTGGCTGGTTCAGCACCCAGTCGATGACTCGCGTGGCGGTCGGTTCATCCATGTTGTCCTGTGGTGCGGTTCGAGCCGGAGAAGACTCAACATGGCAGTGGTGGCAGGCGAGATTGCAAACGTAGCCGATGTTGATTTGCAGCGTGGTGATCGTTGGCGCAGCTCGAAGCTCAGCGTCAAACCGAGCCTTGAAACGTGTGCCATCGAGAATAGGTAATTGCAAAACCGACACAGTAAAATTCCGCCCGTTTAGCCGCGAGCCAAAGGCGAGCGCTTCTTGAAAATGCACAAAATTAGCAGCACCCGCCGCCTGCGTAATGCCAAGTCGAATCGGTGACGGTTAGGTCATCACGCCCCAGCGCCGCCAGTGCATCGGCCGTCTTATCACACACACCAAGCGGAATGTCGCGTGGCATCACGTGGCCCTTACCGTCGTCGAACGATTCATCCGGCCCGGTATAGATAACGGTTCGACCAGTGAAAACGCACGGCCCATCACTCGGCACCGGCACCTTGTACGCACAAACCTCCACACTCTCCAGCAGTAGATCTTCGTCCAGTTCGTATCGCTTGCGATCCAGCATCCGATACGGTCTGCGTGATCGAACCTCGATACTGCCAAACCCTGCCTCGACCATCTTGGCGATGTAGCGGTCATACGTCAGACAGCCGGAGATGCACTGGGCCCGCAGATTCGGATCCTTCTGAAGGTGCTCAGGCATCAGCCGAGGCGTGATGGGATCGGACATGGAGAGCCGTCCGCTGGGTGCGAGACAACGGTACATCTCGCTGAGCGCTCGTTCCAGGTCGCCGCCGTTTTCCTCAGTCGTGAAAATATTGAACAGGCAGTTCTGCGCCGCCAGGTCGATCGTCTCGTCCTCGACCGGAAGGTCCAAAGCGTCGCCTTCACGAATATCGACGAATGAAGGATCAAACCAATCGTTGGTCTTCGCAGCTTCCTGGAGATTTCGCTGGGCGGCCTCGCGCATCTCGCTGACAGGATCGACCGCAATCACAGCGCCCGGCCGCCGCGCAAAATACGCCAATTGCAATGCCTCCAAACCACCGCCGACGCCCACATATAGAACACGCTGCCCATCCGTCATGTCTTGCAGATGAACGGTGCTGCCGCAGCCGTAGTTCATCTCGTGCATGATCGACGGGATGTGAAGCCCGGGCAGGTACATCGGCTTTTGCGGCACACAACACAGCGATCGGGCCGGCTGCTGGGCCGCTTGGCGGTACACTTCCTGCACTATGGAGTGGTAATTCACGTCGGACGCTTCTTCGATGACTATGGTAGTCGGACAACTCCGCGAGCAACGATGTCTATTCCTCATAGCTTGAAAGTCCTGATGCGCAGTATTGCCGACTCGATCGGTGGACTCTGGGAGCTGGTTTGGCTGGCTATAAAAACGCGGTTTCGACTCCGCGGTCAGTATTGGCAGTGGCGGCAGGAAACAGTCTTCGGAGGCGATCCATCACCGTCTCTTTCGCGCTGGGACCGGTTCCGCGTCATGCTCGCCTATGGCCGGTGGGTCTATCGCATGAAGCGGCTGCGGTGATCTGCGCCATCCTTTATATACATCGTCGCGACGACTGAAGCCTGCTTGATCCCTCGCATACCGCTATGACCGATAACCAATCCACGTTTGTAACCCATCTCGAATCGGCGCTGGACGGCACGCGATTGCCAGCCGGCGTCATTCAAACGATGCACAACGATCGACCGCTTTGGGTGCGATACGACCTTGAGGCATTGCGCGAGCAAGTGAGGCGCGCCGACTTGGCAAATCGAGTCGCGGGCATGTGGCGATATCGTGAATTGCTACCCGTCGAATCAAATGAATACATCGTCTCGCTCGGTGAAACGATGACGCCGCTGGTCAAGTGCGACCGACTCGGCGAGCAGCTTGGCGCCAACAACCTCTACATCAAAGACGAGTCGCGGCTCCCCACCGGATCATTCAAAGCACGCGGCATGGCGATCGCGGTCTCCATGGCCAAGCAATTGGGAATCACATGCGTCGCCGCTCCAACAGCAGGCAATGCAGGCGGTGCGCTCGCCGCGTATGCAGCACGCGCCGAGATGGACTGCTACCTGTTCATGCCGGTCGATACGCCAATCGTGAATCAATACGAAGCGGCGCTGCATGGCGCAAAGGTCTTCTTGGTCGACGGGCTGATCAACGACTGTGGCCGAATTGTTCGCGAGGGCAAGGAGGCGATGGGATGGTTCGACATGTCCACCCTCAAAGAGCCCTACCGAATCGAAGGCAAGAAGACGATGGGCTTGGAGCTCGCTGAGCAGATGCACTGGCGGCTTCCCGATGTGATTCTCTATCCAACCGGCGGCGGCACGGGATTGATCGGCATGTGCAAGGCGTTTGACGAATTGGCGACGCTCGGTTGGCTTGAGGTGGATCACCGACCGCGCATGTACGCTTGTCAGTCCAGCGGATGTCCGCCGATTGTCAATGCGTTTGATGCGGGCGAGCGGTTCGCCGAGCCGGTGCCCGATGCGCACACACTCGCCAGCGGATTGCGCGTCCCAGGGGCGGTGGGTGATTTCATGATTCTCGATGCAGTGCGAGCCTCCGGCGGCAAAGCGATGGCCGCAGACGAATCACGACTGAGAGAATGGATGAGCAACGTGTGTTCGTTGGAGGGGATTTCACTTTGCCCCGAATCAGCTGCGTGCGTCGGCGTATTGCAGCACGCCCTATCTGAGGGCGAGATCAAACCGGACGAATCGGTTGTGATCTTCAACACCAGCGCGGCCCAAAAGTACGTCGAGGTGATGAAGACCGTCTTGCCCAGAATCGATCACACCAAGCCGATCGATTGGACGGCCATGTAGATTCCGGGGGTGCCACTCTTCCGGGGGTGCCACGTTTCGACCCGTCCTCGGGCGAAGCGTGCGGAGTGCCGCAATACCACCCGTTTAGCCCCGCCGCCCACGGCGGGTCGATCGTCAACAGGCGCTCCTGAGTCGCAACAATGCCGCGCGAGCGCAGGTGTCACCCACAGCGACCGAAGGGAGTCGTCGGTGTCCTACCGCCGAAACGAACACACACACGACTCGCTCGCCTTCAGCTCACTCACTGTTCATGGCACCCGCGTCCAAATCGCCCCAAATTCCTATAAACGGGGTCGGGAGTCGTTGTTGGGGGGTTGGGGCGATTTGGACGCGGGTGGCGTGCCACCGGGGTTCGCTCGCTGTGCCTGGCACCCGGAAGCTTCAATCCTCAAGCGGATCGTAGACGTCGGTGACGGTGTACTGAGTTGCTGCGGTACAAATGACGAGGAACGCATCGGCGGCGGCTTGATTGCCGTTTGGATGATCGAACTCCGCAGCGAAGATGTTGTCCGGCTTGGCGCCGGAGCTGTCGTCGAAGACGAGCCCCTCTGGGAAAAAGGTATCGAGTATCTCAGTATGGTTGTCGGCAAAACAGATGTTGCCGACCCACTTGTGATAGGGCTCAAAGAATTCGAGCGTAAGCGAGCGGTCGTAGTCGGGATGACCCGGGCCGACGCCGTTTCTTACGCCTCGCGTGCCGAAGATCGGCATGGCTGCGTCCATGGTATCTCGCCAAACGTTCGCCCGGCGATCGCCGACCATGGCCGCATGCGCGTAAGAACCGTTCGCGCCGATACTGTGGTCATCTATGTGCATGACGAAAGAAGGATCCCAGTGTACATCGTTGGTGGGGTCAAATGCTTCGAAGGCGTAGTCGTCTTTGACACGAATGAGGCTGCTGAGCTCAGTTGGACTGACGAGCATTGCGGGAGTCACATAATGGCGCATCACCATTAACGAATAGAGGTTCGCGGTATGGTTGAGTGAGTAGTCTTCGGCGCTGTCGTCGGTCGATTTGGCGACGAGACTTGGAAGCAGGTACAAGCCATCGAGTTCGCGAGCGAAGATAACCAGGGATTGGTGGATCTCTTTGACTTGTGCTTGATCCTTGGTGAGTGTTCTAGGGCCATGACTGACCCGAGTAGGCAGCAGGAGGAAGGCAAGGCCGACAAATATCAAGAGAACGACAATGACCGCAGGCAGATCACTGTGTGTCAATCCGCGACGTTCGGGCCGTTGGTCCATGTGAGTATGTACGAAGAAGGGCCGGGCGCGGGTTCGGGAGTTCTTGGGATGAGCCGGGCACCATGTCCGGTGCCACCGACAGAGACCCAAGGGAGCCGTCGGTGTCTTGCCGCATCGGAACTGAAGCACTCACGTGGACCTGCGGCACGCATCCCGGCGCGCCGGCGCGACCTCGCGGTCTGTGACACCCGCACCCAAAGCACCTCAACCCCCTTAAAAACGACTCCCGACCCCGTTTACGCGAATTAGAGGTGACACAGAGCGAGCGGGGCGCCGACGACGGCGACCGAAGGGAGTCGTCGGTGTCTCTAGGTTTCGCCTGATGGATCAAAAGAGTGCTCTTCATTCTCAGTGGAATAGGCTTCCAGCCCGTCGTCTTCACTCTTACAGACGGGCAA
>CBDUST010000107.1:0-13093 GCA_965369945.1 uncultured bacterium
TTCCATCACCGTTGAAGTTCTCACTCGTGTAGATCACCTCGATACCTTCGGTGCGAAGGATGTGTCTGTAGTATCCCGCTTCATCGTTATCGACTCGACCGAAACGTTTCACGTCGTAGACGACCACGAATCGAAAATCACATGATCGGCGCTTGGCATCTGCGATCATGTCCTGAAACGCGCGCCGTCCGACCGTGCTCGTACCGCTAATGGCATCGTCGACATAGAAGCGCAGCAATCGCAGATCGTTTTCGTCGACGTACTTTTCGATCGCCTTCTTCTGATCGGGGATTGATTGTTCCTGACGATCAGTTGAGCGACGTACGTAGCCGATGGCGGCTCGTGCTCGTGCCGCGGTCCGCTTGCCGCCTCGAGGCGCATTGACAGTGTCGGCCCTTGCCATGGTGCTGGGCTCCTCTTGATCCCGAGCGCCAAACCCGCGCCCTAGGGGTGTCGGGACATAAGGGCATAGGCCGGGAGGGATAGCAAGGCGATAATGAGAGGGTTAGCCGGATAAGCCCAGATTCCCGCGGATCACGGCCAAGGGGCCAAGGTTGTTAGGCGATGAAGCACAGTCTGGTGCGGCACATCAGAATTGCGGCTGGCTGTTGACAGATTGGTCGTTGGGTCGACTCCAACTCGTGGAGCTACCCAAGTCCGCCTCAAGCCGAGGCGGACCTTTTCGTTTACACGATGGGGCGCCGGGTGACCGCCGAAGGATTTGGATTCCGGACCAACGGTGGCGGGGATTCGGTGGGAAGTCGGGTCCCAATACGCGCTCTCCGGTTTGAAGCTGAGACGCAGGTTGATCGCTGATTGCTGAAAGCTGCTCTCTCCTCCTCCGTCCAGGGGGCTGGGGGAAGAACCCCCGGTGTAGTCACCGGAAGCTAAGTTCGGGAATGATGGCGGTAACCCGTTTTACGGGCACGGGCCCCAGTTGGCGAGGAGGGTGAGCAGATCAGATGCGCCGGCGGTGCCGTTGCCATCGTCCCGCTACGCGACCGGCGGTGCAGACCGTGCATCTCAAATCCCGGCCTGCTGGCCGAGATGATAGAACTGTCTATCCGTCAGCGCCGGCGCGCACTGATCAAGCGGATCAGGCGCACCGACATTGAGGACGCGCTACGTGTACTTGACGATGGCTCACTCGAACGTCCAGAAGACCTGGTCAATGCAATCCGTCCATGGGAATTGGAATATGATTCCCACTTGACGAACTTCGTATCGAGTTTTTACGTTACCAGTACCGGCCTCTACGTGATCCGCCGGTGTGGCGGCGAACGTCCTGACCGTATCGGTGTTGAAGCCTTGCGCTGCTGTACCAACAACCTCCCACGAATTCGTGTTGTAGTTCCAGAACGAGATGGTGAGTTCCAAACCTGGGGTGTTGGCCGACGATTCGAACGTCACGTCGAGCGAGGCTGGCGAACCGGTTGGCAACGTTCCGTCGAAATCCAACGTGATCGGAGCTTCGGATGGGAAGATTGTGATGCCTAGATCGTGGCACAGATCGACGTCGTCCGAGTCCAGCACGTCGTCGAGCGTACCGGAATCGTGGAAACCGCGGAACGTATTGAAGTCGTGGGGATAGACGGTGCAGTCGCCGCCCCCCGGACAACCCCCGTCACAATCAGGATCATCGCCGTCGTAGAGGTTGTCGCCATCGTTATCCAGCCCGCGGGTATCGCCGATGCTCCAATTCTCCAAGTACAGCGGGTCGGAATTGCAGGGGTCGTCTACGTTCGTGTCGGGCGTGCCGTAGTACGTCGGAGCGACGTTCTCAGGCAGTGGCTGTGGCTCGTTGCCGTGGCAACTGAAACAGACGTCGACGCCGTTGGTGAAGTGATGCGCACGCAAGCCGACGCCGCTGTTACCGATCGCCCCGCCGTAGTCTCGCCCGTGACAACCGGTGCAACCGACGCCGGGGTTGTTGGCGGTACCAGCGGAGGAGCCGGTGTAGGGATTATGATCATCCCCCTCAGAATGGCAGAGGCTGCAAGAGGTATCCATGTAGGAGGATCCCCGATGCATGATGTGCTTGGAATCGCCGGGGAATACGGTTCCGGTAGGCGACATCGGCCCGCTGAAGGCACCGTGACAAATGTTGCATCCATCGTTGTATCGCTCGAATGCGGCGACACGCGGGCCTGCAAATATCAGTACTGCGAGCACAGACCCAATCCCGGCCAGCGCGATCCAGCGGTGCGGCGTTACGAAGGTAGTCATTTATCGAGCCTCCCTTAGCAGTTCATAGGGAATTCGAGTTGAGGTTCACTGTCGGAACGAATCGCCGCCTTGAGCGTGGCTCGACGGCGTCGTTTCAAGACAATGTAGTCCGATTTTAGGCCACTCCGAAATAGGGAATTGACCCTGTTTGTTTGCTGGCGACACAAGAAGGGAATTGACCCCGTTTGTTTGCTGGCGACACAAGAAAGGGCTCGTGACAGGCGTCAGATGCATGCGAGAAAACTAGAGCTCGACAAGTCCCTCGCGAATCGCGAACCGGACTAACTCGCCTCGATCATGGATGTCGAGCTTCTCCATGAGCGACTCACGATGGCCATCGACAGTTTTCGGGCTGCGGCAAAAGACTCGGGCGATCTCGGTTCGTGAAGAACCCTTTCCAATCATGCGCAGTACCTCGTGTTCTCGCGGTGTGAGTGATTCGAGCTTGGCTGAAGGCTTGGTTCGCTTCGGATTGGATCCGCGCGTTGGTTTGCAGCGCTCCTGGACCTTGGGGCTGAAGGCGAACTCGCCGCGCGCGACCTTACGTATTCCATCTACGATTGTCTCGGCGTCCTCACTCTTAGAGAAGTATCCCCACGCCCCCGCCTTTGTCGCGGCGGTGATGTAGTGATCGCGCACATATGCACTCAGGATGATCGTTCGAACATCCGGACACTGTCGTCGCAAGTCGTCGGTGGCCTCGAACGGATCCGGTCCCGGCATTTCAAGGTCGAGCAACACAATAAGGGGTTGTAATTCTTTGGCTCGAGCGACGAGGTGTTGGGCGGATGGGAGTGAGCCCACATACTCCAAGTCCTTCTCCAGCGCGAACCTCGCTTGGAGGCCCTCGACAAGAAAGGCATGGTCATCGACACACAGAATACGAATCGGTTGGTGGGTCATGAGTTTACTCCACTTAGTGTTGCTGCTGCTTGCTCGATGCGACGGCGCACCTCTTGGAAATCGGTGGGGTCCTGGACAACGGTTGCGCCGATATCCGACCACGCTTGGGGCGCGCCGCCTAGGACAAGAACGTGTCGGGATGGTTCTTCAAGGAATCTACGTGCCTGCGCCAAGGCGCTATCTGATGGGTCAGTCACCCAAAGTGCGCTGGGTCCCGGGACGCCAGTCTGTTGGTAATTCACGTCAAAGGACGCTGCGTCCAGGCATGCCGAAACAAGTGAAGCGATTCGCCGGTCGCCCACGGAAACACCGGCTGCGAGGCGTGGGGCGGATCGAGTTCGGGCTTGAGCGAGTCGGGCATCGGGTACGGTCGGAAGCACGAGTGTGACGGTCGTGCCCCGCTTGGGTGTAGAGTGTAGTTGCAGTAAGCCACCGGCTGATTGGGCGACGCTTTGGACAAGCGAGAGTCCCAGTCCGGTTCCCAAGCCGCGCTTCTTTGTGGTGAAGAACGGATCAAGCGCGCGATGCCTGATCTGCGGCGTCATGCCGCAGCCGTTGTCGGTGACGGCGAGACGTACAGCGTCGCGTTCTTCGGACGGTTCAGCCCATAGGCGGATTAGGCCGTCGCGCCCGACTGCTTCGCCGGCATTGACCAACAAGTTCAGCACAGCTTGGGTGAGCTGGTGGGGCGGGACGGCTACGGGCGCGAGGTCTTGCGGCCAATCCGTAACGAGCCGGACATGCTTGGGGACAGCCTTGGAAAGAAGCGGACCCGCCTGCTTCCACCATGCCACCAGATCCACAATCTCAGACGACGCTACTGGGTCATCCGGATCAAGCGCCAGTAAGTGTAAGCCATCCGTAAGCTGCTGAAGGTATTCGACGGAAGTGCGAATGGCTTGGAATTGCTTTTCTGCATCGGTGCCCAATGATGCATTGTCAAGTGCATCAAGCCGACAGCGCACTGGGAACAGCACATTACTCATGTCGTGTCCCAAACCAGCCGCCAACGTCCCAATCGATGCCAGACGATCCGTGATCCGCAGTTGCTCGTGCGTCGCTTCAAGTTCGGCACTGCGCTCCGCGACCAACTCTTCGAGGCGCTCACGATGCCGGGTCAACTCCTGTTCGTTCGCTCTGCGATCAGCGATGTCATGAATCACGCCAGCGTACAACGGTCGATCAGTCTCATGCGTGTCGACTCGAGATACCGACAACTCGATCGGAATCGTTCGGCCGTCCCGGCAGACGGCGGAAAGCTCTCTGGTTTGACCGAGGATGCTGGCGTCACCGGTGCGCCGCAGATCGGCCAGATGCGCATCGTGAGCGGACCGCTGCGGCTCGGGCACGAGGAGACGAATATTTTTGCCGATCAGATCGTGCGGCTTCCAGCCGAGGATCCGTTCGATAGAGTTGCTGACGAATTGAATGACGCCATCCGCGTCGATCGTGACGACCGGATCGAGCGCGGAGGCGAGGATCGCCCGTTGCTGCGCCTCGGATCGCTCCAGACGAGCCAAGAGCGGGTTTGTCGCGCGAATGGATAACCCCGCACCGATCAGTATGAGAAACAGCGCATTGAGGCCGGCAACCAATCCCGCTTTCACGAACGGCGCGCGTACCTCGGCCAGATCGATCTTGGCGACAATCCCCCAGTCCAATTCTGTCACCGGCTCATAAGCCGCCAAGACCTTCTCGCCTCGATAATCCAAACCCACCATCGTCCCGGACTGCCCCAGCAAAGCACAGCGCATCGGCTGAGCCAAACCTGAGTCGAACGGAATCGGTTCAGCGACATCCTGATCGAGATGGCGGTGACTGAGTAGCCAAACGATCTGTTCATCCCGGCGATGGGCGAGCGTGAACTCACCTGTCTTGCCGAATCCCCCATATTGCTGATGTGCCTCTTGGATTTGAGCAAGGGTTGCTGCCGCGGCGCCGCCGGGATGGTCATGCTGGCTGTAGCGCGCGTCGAATCTCGCCACTGCCTCCATGAGGCGGGCCTGACTCTTGACCGTCTCCACCAGTCTCGCTTGGACTTCCGAAAACGCCGCGTCGTATAGAAGACCAATCGTTATGCCTGCGACCACCGACGAAATCGCGGCCAAGACGAAGATAACGACGACGATGAGTCGAATGCGATCACTCATTTGCACATCACGGTGCAGCGAAGCGCGCAAAGCGGATGGCCGAGGCGATCCACTGAATCTGTGCGCATATCCTAAACACGACTAGTATATCCTCAATTGCGGGCCCGAACGGGGTGATTTCCCCATTGCGGTCCGGCAACTGAGATGACCTAATGTGACGCATGCCGCCAGCGACCATTCCCCTGGAATCTGCGGCTTATTTGAACGGCTCGGGGCTCGCCTGACAGAAGGGCTCTCAAATGAGAGAATTGCCCGCATCCGCAACGACCGGCTTCTCGCCGGTACCAGCACGTGGACCGGTCAGCGGCGAACCCCGCGGGTCTTTCCCGGACACCGCGCTCCGCGTTTTCGGCGTGAGCGCGGAGTCCGGTTCATTGCCTCCTTCGGTCCCAGCCGCCCGCTCGGTGGCCCCCTCCCCGCCCAATGAAGTGAGACCACATCGTCCGCCGTACCTTGCCCGCCGTTCCAGGAGACCCCTGCATGCTTGTGCTGACTCGACAACCGACCGACGCGATCACCATTGATGGAGATATTGAGGTCAAGATTCTCAGTGTCCGGGGCAACCGGGTTCAGCTTGGGATCGTTGCACCAGCCTCGGTCGAGATCGTTCGTAGTGAGTTGCTCTTGTCACCCCAGCCGTCGACGTCCGAACAGGCTGCGGGAGGTCCGTCGCAGAACACGAGGAAGGATGGTCGAAGGTCAAGCGTCGCAGTGCGTTGCCGGCGGCCGTTCGTGAGGGAACAAGCGTTTGCCGGATGAGTTGCTCAGGACGGTTCCAACCTAGAGCAGTCGGAGGAGCGCCTCTACGTCAAGACCGAGACCAGTTGCCATCAAACCGGAGGGGTGGGAGAAAGTTGCGGCCCCCGCGAGAGCTGGGGCAAGACCTGAGCACTTCCGGTGCAATGCGCTCGGAGGCCAAACCCGCCTTCGAGCGTTTTTCCTGAGCAGGACAGAAGAGGTGTCAGAAGAATAAGGTGTCAGGATTGCTCTGTAGAAAACCCCAGATGTTCGGCGCTTGTACGGTTGCGCCCTCTGATCTGCGGGTTTAGAACATGGAGCATGAGTTACACATCCAAGTCGCCAAGGAGGGTGGCATTGGTCGCGATGAGGGTAGGGCAACGGAGTCTGCCACGATATGCTCATCGCTTCGCGCCCAAAACGTTCACGCAGGCACAGTTGTTCGCATGTCTGGTATTGAAGCAGTTCTTCGCCACCGATTATCGAGGCATCGTGGAGTATCTGCATGATATGCCGGAGCTTTGTAAAGCGATGCGGTTAACAAGAATTCCGCATTACACAACACTGCAAAAAGCATCCCGTAGATTATTGTGCTTCGCCAGCGTCAGAGAACTGTTGCTGGCATCAGTTCAAATGAAGTCACGATCATGCAAGAGGATCGAATACGCAGCTGCTGATTCCTCCGGCTTTGAGTCGGGGCGCATCAGCCCATACTTTGTTCGCCGATGTGCGCGCGGTCATAGAAAGCTGAAAAACCCCTTGTATCAGACCACTCGCTATACCCAATTCCCCAAGTTGGCGATCATCTGTGATTGCTCGACACACATGATTCTTGCGGCCTGGCCGACACGTGGGCCGACGCCGGATGTGCATCAGCTTGAGACGTTGTTGAATCAGCTCCACTGTGATCTCACACTGCGACGCTTGCTATTGGATGCGGGATATGACAGTCACGCCAATCACCAGCGTTTGAGAAATGAACGCAATATACTCAGCTACATACCACCTCATCATGGTCGTCCGACAACGAAACCTGCCAGCAGTGAGTTGCGTCGGTTAATGCAGCGTCACTTTGCAACAGATGCTTCAAGGCAACGCATTCACTTTGGTCGGCGTTGGCAGGTTGAGACTGTCTTCAGCATGATCAAACGCAATCTTGATCATGCGATAGCTGCGCGCAGCTATCATGCACAGAATCGAGAAATGCTCCTCCTCGCCGTCACCCATAACATCACTATCTTGGTATCTATGAAGATCGTTGAGGGGTTTTCTACAGAGCATGTCAGGATGATTTTCTTGGCCGCAAGGGTTCGCAAAACTCACACTGAAACCTTTTCTGCCCAGCGAACCGGCGAGGCTTCCTCCGTAGTCACGGCGGGCATGGACCTGAGCGCTGTCGGTGCGACATCCCAGCCGACCGGAACAATACAGGGCGGAATTCCTGTTGCTTCGGACGCGCCGGCGGCTCAAAATGCTCCTGACAGTTGGCGGGTGTCCGCCACGTTGTTCGCGCAGTCTCCCGCTTACACCCGAGCACGTACGTCGCGGGTTCGGTTCGCTGTAACAAAAGGAGGTACCTCAACTTCGGCCGTCGCCGGCGACACGGCTCAGCGGGCGCAAGGGGAACGAGTACACACCATCAGCGTGGCAGCGGAATTCCTCCTGCTGCAAAAGGAAAAGTAATATGCCTCCTACCACCGTCACAAACGCGAGTACGAGCGACGTCGCCGCGTTGGCCGCGACGCGCGTCCCTTTCAGCGAGATCCGTGATCTGGGCGCGTGCGTATCGAATACCACCGGCCACCTGGTTCGTTTCCCCCATGATGCGGTCAAGCCGAATCGAACGCCTGTGATCGATCTCGTTGCCGACGAGCCACTGCTTTTTGGTAGAATCTCGTCGAACCCGTTTATTTCGATCACGAAAGCGCGGATGCTTGCGTGCGACCTGGATCTGCCGGTGAGTTTCTGATTCGGCAGCACCGGCATCGGGCCGCGGGAGCGGAGTACTGTTCATGCCTCATGAGCCTGGAACACGCCAAAGGATCCCGGTTCGGGCAGGAGTCTCGAGGACGCGGTGCAAGGATCGATCTTGCGGCGAACGCGAACGTGCTCCAGTGGCTAGTTTCTCCGGCTCAAACCCCGCAAACCAGTGCGGGGCTTGTCTTTCACGGTTTGTAATTCATGAAGATGAGGTGACACAAATCCGCTGAGCGGATGGTAGCCGCCCAGGCGTGGGGACCGATCCCTAAGAGCGTCGTTTAGAATGAAGGCTGAATCCGATGGGACGGGTGTTTCGCCCGTCCGATTCGCATGGCCGAGACGGCCCTGCCACCAGCGGAGTGTTCTGCACTGAACAGCAAGACGACCAAACGGAAGCCTTTGTACAATCACGAATACGGAGTTTTCGGGAAGGACAGGCCAAAACCGACCGTACGAATCCGAGACTCGCTCTGTTTATTCAGCTCGCACACAAGAAGTATTTCTTCAGTCCGAACTTTCTTGACAAGATTGTCCTGATATAATAAAGAACGAAGATCTGCAGGTATCAGGTACGAGGGTCAATGATTAACTCACGGATTACAAGCTTCACAATGGCCGTCATCCTGGTCCTTTGGTCGCCAGGATGGTGCTGCTGTGGCGTTTCCGGAGAAGAGATGTCCTCCTCTGCTTGTGCAGGGCGGACTGCGCCCCGTAGCCAGCAGGAGTCAACCGCGGCAAACGAGGTACGGGGGAATACCCTCGCGACACGCTCTACTGAATCCTGTACGAGAGTTGCTGACCTGGTAAGCCAAAGCCGATGCTGCGATCCGTCATCGGGTGGACCCACCAGCCCGGAAGATGATCCTTCTTCGTGCGGCTGCGCCACGCATGCGAGGGAGGCCAATCTTGCTTGGGCAGCAATGCTTCCCAAATCAATACAGACCGATCTCTTGGTTGTTGACGCAATGGCCTGGACCCTGGTATTGGACGTGCCAGGAGTAGAGAACTATGGCCTTCGACTTAGGCCTGCTCGAGCCGGGCCTGGTTTGCCGTGCGCGGACTCCCTCCTCAGACGCCACTGCCTCTTGACAGTTTAGTAGTCGACTCTCTTCGCCCGCTCCGGTGTTAGCAGGTCGCGTCGCTTCTTTGCTGCGCGCCCTCCGTTACCGAGAGGCGGCGTCTCCACAGAAACTCTGATGTGTACGACTGAACAATCGCTCAAGATTTGAGGATGTCGCGTGATACAGGATCCAGCACCAGACCGGGTTGTGACGAAGTCACGCCATCGACCTCGGTCGATTCGGATCCAGCTTCTCATCACGATCAATTTGGTGTTGGGAATAGGACTTACTGTACTGCTCGTCGTCGACTATCAGTGGAATGTCGCTCAGCGCATTGCGGAAAAGCGAATCGCGTTGCACGAGGAAGCCCAAACACTAACTACTTCTATTCGGTCGCTTCAGCATCTTGGGCTTGACGAGGTCCAGGATTACTTGGATAGCGTTTGCGCTCGAATGCTGGAGAGTTCTTCGCCGGGCCATCACATCGCGCTGCGATTGGGTGATGTTGCGCTTCAAGCTCAATCGCATCATCGAGCTTCGCCAGCGTTCCTCACGGCGATGGAGATCGGATCAAGCGCCAAAGATGGTCGAGCAACCGTCGAAGGCAAGCCGATCATCGTGGCAAGCGACCGGGATGGTGACTCGATCGTATACGTGTCAGAGTACGTCAGTGACGTATTGGGTGCCGTGCGGAGGGAGGTGGCCGGCCGGACGGTGGCCGTCGCGCTTCTCGGCATGCTTGGTGCGGTGATCGTCAATCTGGTTCTCGTTCGAGTTGTAACCAAGCCTCTAAACCGGCTCGTGCAGACGGTGCGGCAGATCGGGCGGGGAGAAGTCGGCACACGGGCAGGTCGGTTCAACTCGGCGGAGTTCACGATTCTCGCTGATGAGATTAGCGCCATGAGCATAGCTTTGGCGAACGCCGAGAAAGAGCGCACTCGGCAGTTTGAAAAAGCCAGGATGATTCAGGAACATCTTTGCCCTAACCTCGTTGAAGTACCGGGCCTGAATCTGGCGCACCTGTACGAGCCCGCTATGGGAATCACCGGGGACTATTTCGACCTGCTGGAGCTGACCAATGGCTCGTGGCTGTTCTGCATGGCCGACGTTTGCGGTCACGGCGTGCCGGCCGCGATGGGCGCCGCAGTGCTGAAGACGCTGCTTCTCGCTGCCTCTGAAGCAACCACTGTGCCCGGAGAAATCCTGGCGATCATCAATGACCGTTTCAGGATGGTGACGCTGCCGGAAGATTTTGCCAGCATGATCCTTGTTCGATGGGACCCGCCCACGAGCAAGATCACCTATGCAAGTGCAGGACACGAGACGTGTTACTGCATCTCACCTGACGGTGCCACCGTTGAACTGACGTCCACTGGCATGGTGCTCGGCGTAGAGCCGCAAGGGTCGTGGCCGTCGCGATCACTGGCCATTCGTCCAGGTGACAGAGTTATCCTCCTCACGGACGGCGCGGTAGAAACGGCAGATCCGCAAGGGAGGCTATTTGGACGTGACCGCACGCGTCGATTCTTTCTTGAGAGTCACTCTGATACGCCGGATGTCATTGCCAGGAACCTGAGCCGCAAACTGTCTGAATATCGAGCTGAGCGTCCTGCGCGCGATGATGTCACGATCCTGACTATTGAGTTCGGTCCCACGCCGCGCTCTGCACGTATCGAGAGTGAGCGCGATTCGAGTTCAGCCCTACCGGCGGATGGAAGTGTGGTTCGCTCATCATGAGACTCCGTCTTGTCATCATCGCTCTGCTCCTGCTGACGGTCGGTCTCGCCCATTGGCTCACACCGATTGAACAGCCGGTTTTCCATGGCGTCCATGTCGCGATGCGCAAGATATTCATTCTTCCGATCGTGCTGGGCGCGGTGTGGTTCAACCTCAGGGGGGCATTGGTGACGGCGGGTATCGCCTCGGCTGTTTACGTTCCCCATGTGGTCATGCAATGGAGCGGCCACCCGGCGGAGAACATCAACCAGGCTGGAGAGCTGGCCACAATCTGGGCCGTTGCAATTCTGTCCGGCTGGCTGGTCGGTCGCGAAAAGAGCGTTCTCAAGCAGCTCCTCAATTCTCATCGGGGTGCAGTCCGCGCCTTGGTCGCGGCTCTTGATGCCAGAGAGCATGACACCGAGCTTCATTCCCTGCGCGTACAAGCGTACGCGCTGAGAATCGGCCGCGAACTGGGTATACCCGAACCCCAATTGGAAATTCTAGCTCAGGGCGCGCTGCTCCACGACATAGGCAAGATTGGTGTACCTGATCGCATACTACTCAAGCCTGGGCCATTGGATGAACAGGATTGGCAGATCATGCGACAACATCCGGAGATTGGACAGCGCATGTTGGCTTCCGTTCCGTTTCTGGACGAGGCGATCGAAATCGTTGCCGCACACCACGAACGATACGACGGAAGCGGATATCCCTGCGGCCTAAGGGGCGATGAGATCCCACTGAATGCTCGCGTGTTCGCCGTTGCTGATGCGTTCGACGCCATAACGACGGGCCGTCCTTACAAGCCACCGCTAACTGTGGAAGAGGCGCAGCGGAGAATCGAGCAGGATCGCGGAAACCATTTCGACCCCAGTGTGGTCGATTCGTTTCTCAGAATCCGCACAATCGAATGGAAGCAGATCGCAGAACAGCTCGCTCATCACTCGGAACTGTGTGCGCCCAAAGCGACTGGCCCGGTTTCGAATGGCCTTGCTCTCTTTCCGGTTGAGAGAAACGGAACACGCCAAAGGAGATAGTCACATGCACAAGCCGTCAAATGGTTTACACCAGTTCTTCACGAGGCCCTTTCAGTTGTGGACGTCATTAAGTGTGCGGCCCATACGGGAACGGAAGGCCATGGGAAAATCTTCGTCACTCCCGTTGAGCAGGAAGTGGTCATCAAGACCGGACAGAACAATGACTCTGGCAAGTAAATGACGGTTCCCGGCGCGCCGGGCGTACTTCATAATAGCTCGGCGCTGGATCAATGATCCAGCAGAGTCAGGATTCTGAATCCGACGAGAACAGCGCCCGCTAACTGTCCGACGGCAGTTAATTAGAAGGGAACTCCAATGCTAGCAAGAAACTGGGAAGTTGATCTCCTCGATAATTTCAAGGTCAAACAAATCGGCATACACACTGTGTCGTATAGCCACGTGATGGAGGTTGATCCGCTACTCGTGGTGTCACAGGGGCAGTACATTGAACGATGGGAGTCCCTCCGGTACGACACAGAACCATTTGAGGTCGATGTAGGCAAAGACGGCGAATGCAAGGCGCTGTGCCTGCCAGTATCTCGGCACATTGCGTTTGGCAGCTGTGCGCCTCACTATCGCTTCGTAACGATCAGCGAGCCGAATTTGAAGCTCGGCGTAGCACGCCTCGTTCTGCCGGAGCAGTGTTTGGACGAACCAACCAACGTCTCGAGTACGTCAAATGATGAACGGCGAAAGCGATATGACGGTGAAATGACAATCCCACTCTAGCACCCGTTACGTGTTGGGTCACGGCCTTCAAAGATCCTACTGATCGCCAGTGGATCAGGCGGGCGATCGGAACAAGACCGGTCGTGCCGGCCGATGCGATCTCGCCCAGCCGAGCACTTGGAGGGTGCGGGATGTAGCAGGCAAGAAGAAAAAGAATGTGGTGGCTGATGCTTGAAGATACGGCCTTCGAATCGGCTGAGTTGGGGCGCCCATATGGTCAATTGCCCGCCACGAGCGCTTCGTAGAGGCGAAGAGGGAAGCTGGTCTCGGACCAATGTGTCCAGGCAGTCAATGCGTAGGCTGAAAATAGTCCAACGGCGCGCAAACCCAATTGCCCAAATCCTGGACCCAAAGTCCGGTCGATCATATCCTGGCGCTGTCGCGCACCGTCCTCAAACACCTTCAAGGCTGGGTGCAGCTATGAACATTCTCCTCATTTCCCCCGCCACGCCGACGACGTTCTGGGGCTTCCGGCATGTGCTGCGGTTCATTTCACGCAAGGCTGCGTTTCCTCCGCTGGGGCTGCTTACGGTGGCAGCGATGCTACCGG
>CBDUST010000108.1:0-13079 GCA_965369945.1 uncultured bacterium
CCTCGCAACTACATCTTCCGCTCGCGCGAGTTTGAGCAGATGGAGATGGAGTTCTTCTGTCACGAGTCCGAAGCGACCAAGTGGTACGACTTCTGGGTGCAGACGCGCCTGGATTGGTGGAAATCGCTGGGCATCACAAGCGACAACCTCGTGCGGCGCGAGCACGAAGCCGATGAACTCTCGCACTATTCAACCGCGTGCGCGGATGTTGAATACCGCTACCCCTTCACCGCCCCCGGATTCGGTGAGTTGGAAGGCATCGCCCATCGTGGTTGTTATGACCTCACTCAGCATCAAGAACATAGCGGCGCGAAGCTGACGTACTTCGATCAAGAGCGAAACGAGCGTTACCTGCCGCACGTGATCGAACCGGCTGCGGGACTTAGCCGCGGCGTGCTCGTTCTTCTCTGTGAAGCCTATACACCCGATCCCGAACGTCCGAGCAAGGTGTACATGAAGTTCCACCCACGCATGGCGCCGATCAAAGCGGCGATATTCCCGCTGGTCGCCAAGGACGGCATGCCGGAGGTCGCACAGAAACTCTACGACGAGCTGCGCACCAAGCACGCGGTGCAGCTTGATGTGAAGCAGAACATCGGCAAGCGTTACGCCCGGATGGACGAAGCGGGTACGCCGTACTGTTTCACAATCGACGGCCAAACGCTCGAAGATCAAACCGTCACCGTTCGCGAGCGCGACACTTTGAGCCAAGAGCGGATCAACATCGATCAGGTCGCGTCATATCTCGCGGACAGGATCGGCGGCTGAGGGCGGCTCGGAGCACAGCGTGGCCGTCCCGTCATAGAAATTTTGTTCAGAAATCCACTTTTTTCTGGAAATCAACTTGACCCTAAGCCGATTGAGTTGTATATACAACATACTGAAACTGGAATTTGATGATGAGCAGTAGAACCATGACCTCCAAATCCACAGCGACAGCTCGACGAATCGCCGGCGAATGCCTGGCGGGACGGGCTCGGTTGATCAGTCGGGCGGTAAGTAGCATCTACGAAGACGCCCTGCGGCCGTACGGCATCACCACAGCCCAGATGGGAATCCTCGCGGCGGTAACCTCTTTGGGTCGGTCCCGCTCAAGCGATGTCGCAAGGGTCTTATGTCTGGAAAAATCCACGCTCAGCCGCAATCTCGATCGAATGATCGACCACGCCTGGCTTGAGATCGTCTCGGGCGACGATGCACGATCTCAACGGCTGCGCGCGACGAGCAAGGGCGCAAGGCTCGTGGAAAAGGTCGCTCCGGCATGGCAGACCGCCCAGCGCAGGGCGAAAACGCTCCTGGGCGAGAGAGGCGCCGCGACCTTGCAGCGCGTCGGCGACAAGCTCATGGCCGGAGACTCACCCTAATCAACGCGAGACCCTATTTCCTCTTTTATTTCACCACATGGTTGTATATACAACCACACAGGAGTAACACAATGAACCGCAGAATCACGCAAACCACGAAAAGTGTCCAGATCGTCAGCCGTCTGTTCGCTGCAGCGATCGTCGGGCTAAGCTCGGCAAGTACATTGGCCCAGCCACCGATCGAATCGTTCCTGGCCGACGCGCCCGAAAGCTTCATTCCCCCGCCACTTCACCCAAATGGCGTGCAGCTCCAAACGAAGCAGCTTGGCGACGGGGTCTACGCGCTTCTTTCGGGTCTTCCAGCCGTCGACAACAGTGGCTTCATCGTGGGCGAGCGCGGCGTCTTGGTCATCGACGCCCAGATCAACGCTGAGATGGCCGGTCAGATCCAAGATGCTGTCCGCAGAGTTACCGACAAGCCCATTCTCTACTTGATCAATACCAACTACCACGGCGATCACACGTTCGGCAACTACGCGTTCCCCAAGGAGACGCTGATCATTGCGCACCGTAACACGGCCAAGCACATGCAGCACTTTGAACTGGAAAAGGAATTCATGTTGCCGACAGTGAACGACGATCGCTCGGTGTTTAGCGATGCTGAACTTCGCCTGCCTGATATTGCGTTCGACAAGTATCTGCGACTCGACTTAGGCGGGCGATTCGTCGAGCTGCACTACTTCGGGCGCGGTAACACGCTGGGAGATACCGTCGTCTTTGAACCGCAAACGCGAACCGCCTGGACCGGCAACCTCGTCGTCGGCGCCGGCACGATCCCGCCGATGTTCGACGGAGGCGTGGATCAATACCTCCAGACGATTTCGCGCTTCGCCCAGACGCTGGAAGTAACAACGATCATCCCCGGCCACGGCGCGCCGGCGACGGCCGAAATCCTCGGGCGTTACCTTCGATATCTCAGCGATCTGAAGGCGTCGGTCCGCGGCGCGATTGATGCAGGCAAGACCGCCGATGCAGCGATCGCCTTGCTGCCGTTGAGTGCAGAGTACTTGCCTCCGCAAGATGCGCCCGAAGCGGCGTTGATTCCGTTCCTGCAAGGACTTCACAATTTGAACGTGCAGCGAACCTACCGAGACCTGATCGCGCGCTGAACTGAGAGGTCCGACCTCGCCACCTACCTCCGGTCGTCGCAGCCAAAGCTGCGGCGACTTTTTCTGCGCTATCAACGGCCACGATGGATCGCGTCGGCGCCGAACTTCTGCTTGATCGTGTCGGTAACGACGTCCAATCGATGGCTGCGATCATCCGTTCGTTGTGTAAACAGATTGAACTGTTCCGCTTCATCGGTGAATTGGCTTATCCCAACGCCGATTAATCGCACGGGCTGAAATCCTTTCGCGGCCCAGGCGTCAAACAGTTCGCGCGCTTTGGAGCAAATAAGATCCGTGCGATCGGTGGCCTCGTGAAGTGTCGCCGATCGCGTAATGGTTTGGAACGCGCCGAACCGAATCTTCACCGTGATCGTTCTCCCTCGAAGATCACTCTTGCGCAATCGCATGGCCACTTTCTCGGCCTGATTGCGCAGGACTTGGCGCACTTCGTCAGCATCACCGCGATCTTGCTCGAACGTCTGCTCTTGGCTGATGCTCTTTATAGCTTGGTCGGTGACAACCGGACGATCATCTTCGCCGCGACAAAGTCGGTGGAGCCTTCGGCCGAGTGAACCGAAATGCGATTCAAGAATCTCACTTGGCCAAGCCTGGAGATCACCGAATGTCGCAATCCCGAAGCTGCGCAGTTTCTGTTCGGTGGCCGGTCCAACGCCCCACATCTTATTGATGGGTAGCGCCCGAAGCGTTCGTTGGATCGCATCAGGCTCGATCACGGTGAGTCCATCGGGTTTGTCCAAATCCGAAGCAAGCTTGGCGAGAAACTTGTTTGGAGCAACACCCACCGAGGCAGTTAGGCCCAACTCATCATGTATGCGATGCTTGATTGTTGCGGCGATCGCTTCCGGCATGCCGAGTGATCGATCTACGCCGGTGACGTCCAAGAATGCCTCGTCAATACTCAACGGCTCAAGGAGCGGCGTAAACGACTGGAGAATAGCAAAGACCTGTCGTGACACTTCGCTGTAACGTGCATGGCGCGGCGGCTTTACGATGCGTTGTGGACACAATCGCGTCGCGATCACCATGGGCTGGGCCGAATGGCAACCAAAGGCGCGGGCTTCGTAGGAGGCAGCGGCCACGACGCCACGCGGCCCGTCTGAGCCGACCAGAACGGGCTTGCCTCTCAGATCGGGCTCATCGAGCTGCTCGATCGCTGCGAAAAAGGCGTCCATATCGACGTGGAGAATGGCTCGCAACTCAGGCACGGTTCAATACTACCGCTGGCCGATCACAGCCGGGGCATCAACTGGCAGCTTTCACCGATGGTCGCATCCGCAACGATCTCTTATCTCAGCAAGAAGTTAGGATGATTCTGCCAGCCAGCCCCACGAATGGTGAGGATTCGGTAGCATGTTACCTCTGCGAAAGGATTCGTAGGCCAGTGGGTCCATGCGGCCGATCGCGAGTGTAAGGGTCTTGATTTGACCAAGGAGAATCATCGATGGTTGATACAAACTCCGAGTACGCCACGATCCTGGGTGCCGACGCAAAGTTCAAGGGCGATCTGTCCTTCAATTCGACGGCGAAGCTCATTGGCAGCTTTGAGGGGGCAATCAAAGCCAAGGGCAAGATTTTCATTGCCGATGGATCCAATTGCAAAGCGTCGGTGAGCGCCACAGAAATCGCCGTTGAGGGCCACATCCAAGGGGATGTTCAAGCGACTGAGCGCGTCGAGATTCTTGCCAGCGGCAGAATTACCGGCGACATCATAGCTGCCAGAATGTCCATGGCGGACGGTGCGTCGATCGACGGCCATGTGCAGATCGGTCCCAACGGACAAGGGCCAGCCGGCCCGAAGGCCAGTATGGACGCGGAAATGAAGCCCGGGGCGCGTACGCAATCGGTAAGCCCGGCCCAGGCTGCCAGAGTAAAATAAGCGATCTCCGCGGCACACAACGACATAATCTCATGGACGCGGTGCTGTGTGTTCGATCATAACCCGAGCCGAGAGTGGCTTGGGGCACGTTGGAACCACATGGAGGTGGAACTAACCGACCATGGCGAAGAAACCATCTGTCAGACGAAATATCCGTTGCTATCTGTGCGGTCGGCCGATGGAGGTCTCCTCCAAGACGATGAGCACGACGTGTCCCGGATGTAACCGCGCGATCAAGATCGAGGACGTGCTGGTCAAAAGTTACGTCCCGGTCAACGATCTGCAAACCTGTGGGCGGATCAAGGTCACCAAACGGGGCAGGATCGCGGCCAAACATATTCAAAGCGGCGATGGGATCGAATGCGAGGGATCGATCGAGGGGAGCATCGAATCGGAGGGGTGTATGCGACTCGGTCCGAAATCCAACTGGAAGGGACGGGCGTTACAGAGCCAATCACTGGCCGTTTCCGAGGGCGCGACGCTTCACGGAGATATCATCGTGCCGTGGTCGCGCGAAGAGAACCCGACCACGAAGTCCTAATTCGCCTACGTTGCCCCGGCGCCGGCGGTGGCAAACATCACCTGCCAACCGACCACATACACCGCGATATCAGCACAGATGTGGCTGACGTAGCCAGGCCAGATCGAACGATAGCGCCAATACAGTGTCGACCAGACCGTCGCGCCGATCAGCAAACCGGCGCAGGAAACCAACGTGACATCCCAACCGACGTAAGCGCGCAGCGCGACGACGTGATGGACGGTAAAAAGCGCCGCGCTCAGCAGCACCGCCGAGAAACCGGGTGCCAGTCGTTCACATTGGCCGAAGACGAACCAGCGCCACACGTACTCTTCGATCGCAGCGTTGATCAGCACCACGTAGACCGCTGCCCCTATGTAGAACGTCTTGTTGTCGAAGCCGGCTTCGCTCAATGACGAGCGGAAAGACTCGGCGTCAATCCACCCGCGACCAATAAACGCATAAAAAAGGAGGATGACGGCAGCAATGGCCACACCCGTGCCGAGGCCAGCCATCAGCCCACCCTTGCGCAGCGGCGACAAACTGAACTTGCCACGCTCGATCAAAAGGTACCAAACGATCGGCAGCACAAGAAGCCACACCTTGCACACGCCGTAAAGAACCTTCCCCAACACACCCGGGGCCCAGTACATCAAGACCGCCGCGCCGAGGCTCGGCACGGGAATCAGCAAGAGCAACGCCAGCAACGCGCGACGACTCGTAGTTCTCGTGTTGGCCGGCACGATCACGGCGATCCTTTTGTCAGGCGCGGGCTCGGCTACAGACCGTATATTGGGCGCAACTTGCTTTCCAAATGCTTCATGAGCGGGTCGGCCGATAGCGGCTTGCCGGTCACGTGTTCGCACAGCTCCGCGGCACGGTAGCGCCGGCCGTGGCTGTGGACGTTCTCGTTCAGCCAGGTCTTGAGCCCGCCGAACTCGCCTCGCTCAAACTGCTCTTGCAGGTCCGGCACATCTTCGAGCGCCTTGTCAAATAGCTGCGCGGAATACAGGTTGCCCAAGGTGTACGTCGGGAAGTAGCCGATGCTTCCCATCGACCAATGGATGTCCTGAAGACATCCGCGTCGATCGTCCGGCACGTCGAGCCCAAGGTACTCTTTGTACTTTTCGTTCCACGCGCCGGGAAGATCCCCCGGCGCTAGCTCGCCGGTCATCAGGAACCGTTCGATCTCGAAGCGGATCATGATGTGCATGTTGTACGTAGCCTCGTCAGCTTCGACGCGGATGAAGTCGGGCTTGACGATATTGGCTGCGCCATACAGCTCGTCCAGCGTGAACGAGCCCACCGCAGCGCCGAAGTACTCCGCCAGCTTGGGGTAGCACCACCTCCAGAACGCGCGCGATCGGCCGACCTGGTTTTCCCACATTCGGCTCTGGCTCTCGTGGATACCCAGTGAGATATACCGCCCCATCGGCGTACCAATATGGTCCGCGGGCAGGCCCTGCTCGTAAATGCCGTGCCCCGATTCGTGCATCGTCGAACCCAGCGCATCGAGCATGAAGTCGTCGCGGAAGCGTGTGGTCATCCGGACATCGTTGCGATGCGTGCCGCTGCAAAACGGATGGGTGGAGCGATCCAGCCGACCACGCGAATAGTCAAATCCGATTTGTTCAGATACGAAACGCACGAACCGTTCTTGCTGTTCGATCGGGAGCTTCAACTCGTTGAACGCATTGGAAGGCTTGGTAGAACTTGTGGCCAGATCGCTGATAAGCGCTGCGATTCGATCACGAAGCGGGGTGAAAACGGATTGGACGTCAGCGGCGGTGCAGCCGGGTTCATAGTCCTCGGCCAAAGCGTCCCACGGCTCGCCGCCCTCGGGCCATCCGTAACACTCAGCTTTGCGTCGAGTCAATGCAACAAGTTTTTCCAACCACGGTTGAAATCGCGCGAAATCAGAATCTCGCCTGGCCTCGGCCCACTCGTGTCGTGCAAGGCTGGTCGTTTTGGCTAACTCTTCGACAAGTTGAGACGGCACCTTGGTTGAACGGTCGTATTCTCGGCGCGTCTCATGCACGTTCACAGCCGCGACGCTTCGCGGATCGGCCATCAGCGCATCGTCCGCCTCACACGCTGCGAGCAGTTCGCCGACTTGCCTGCTCGTCACATGATCGTGGTGCAACCTGGCCAATTGAGCCACCTGCTCACTGCGATACGCGAGGCCGTGGCTGGGCATCATCGTCTGTTGATCCCAATCCAGAAGCGATAGGGTCGATCCCAGCAAGTCAGCCTGTTTGATCAGGTCGAGAAGTCGGCCGTACGGAGTCGTGGACTCAGCAGGCACGTTCGTCGCAGTTGCCGAAGAAGCGGTCGTCATTTCCACAGCCTTCCTAAATCGAGGACTCTTGAGCGATGACATGATACCGCGCCGGCAACCCCGATCCGAAGAATCTCCAAGACCGTCGATGGGCATAAGAAAACAGCGGCCGAGGGTGCCTCGGCCGCTGAGCGCTGGTTTACCAAGTTAGGTTGGGGCGGTGCCGAAGAGGATCGCCGCCGCCGCTTCGAGAACGATCACGAATCGGTCGCGTCGCTCGCCGCTTCGCTGGTTGCGGATTTTGCTTCGAGGATTCTAATGGTTTCCATCGCTTTGGCGTCTTTGCCCTTTTGGCGAGCGAGGTCCAGCGAGGTCTGCCCCTTCTTGTTCGTGGCGGTAACGTCCGCACCCGCGTCGAGCAGCACTTTGACCGTAGCAGGGGCCCCAAACCGTGCGGCCCACATCAGCGGGGTCATTCCCGTATCGTTCACCTGATTCACGTCTGCGTTCGCTGCGACCAGCGCGGCAACGATCTCGGGATTGCTGAAAGGTCCAGCCGCCCAGCTCAAAGGGGTTGCGCCGATCGTCGTACCCCGTGTGTTGACATCAGCTCCCTTGGCAATGAGGGCTTTCACCACCTCGGTAGAACTTTGGCGCGTCTGCACAGCCGCCATCAGCGGGCTGCGACCGTCGTTATCCAGCGCTTCGAGATTCGCACCCGCCGCCAGCAGCACACGAACGACCTCAGCCTTCTTGGCACGAGCGGCGATCCCCAGCAGCGTCGCGCCGTCGTTATCCAACAGCTCCAGGTTCTTGCCTTCCGTCACCGCCTGGGTGATCGCCTCAAGGTCGCCGGTTCTCGCGGCTGTGACGAGATCATCCTCAACCACCGTTGGGACCCGTTGAGTCGCGACTCGCGGATCGCTGCCGGCAGTAGCGATGCGCTGCTTGCGAAACGTCACGCTCACCTTGTTCGCTTGAGGATGATCGAGCTTGAAGTCGATCCTGCGGCTCCGTCGTTCGGACTGCAGTTGCTCCATAGGTAGATACACCACGTGCTCAAGGCGAGCTTCATCGTCCAAATCTACGATCCACGGCGAGTTCACGCCGAGAACCCTAAAAGCCTGCTCGTCCAATGCCCGGATCACAACCCGGCCGTCGCTCGTCTTCGCCAGATCGATGAACTTCGGCTCGATCTCGACGTAAGCGACCACGGCAACAGACACCGGCACACGCAACACCGGCTGACCCTCGACAATGAAGTCCACGCGCTTGGATTGGCGGCGTCCGCCGACCGACCCGGCCTTCATCTGAACCTCGACTTCGACAGACTCACCCGGCTGGAGTTCCTTGTTCCTGGGACAATTCGTCGTCGTGCAGCCGCAGTTGGCCTTGCAGTTGATGACCTTCACCGGCTTGTCGCCGGTGTTGATCAGCCGGATGATCCCCTTCGCCTGTTGCCCGGTCCCGATCTCTCCGAGGTCAAGCGAGACTGGTTCGGCCTTGACGATCAGCTCTTCCGACTCACCGGAGACTGGCAGCTGGGTCGGTAAAGTCTTGCGCTCGGTCTTGCTAGCCGATGCTTGTACGTCGCGTCGCGGCGGAGCGTCCTGGTTGACCGCCGTATTGACCAATGCCGTCTGCACGCTCGCCGGTGGCGACCCCAGCTCGGGCTCCTCCTGCGGCGCTGCGTTGCTCTGCTCATCCGGCTGAGTCGTGGTGGTGGACGTCGCTTCACCCTGATCGCTAGCCGGGCTCGCTGATTCGCTCGCATCGCTATCCGAGCAGCCGCCCATCGCCAGGACCAATACACACAACAGAGCCGCAAAACTGCGATTTACGTTCGTAAGCATGGCATCTCCCACCGCTTTCATGTTTCTTGAACCTTCGTATGGACCTAGATCGTTTCGCTCAATACCCGCGTGAGTCGACCCGGCTCTGATCCGGGTGGCGTCCGTGACTCTATGCGAGCCCCCCTCCGTGAGGGACCTCATTGTAACCAATACCTACCACACACGGCTGTATTCGCCAGAAATCTGTGGCAAGATCCCCCCAAATACCTTTCGTGAAGAGCACAGCAGTCAGCTATCTTCTCTGGCTTCTCGGCGGATTTGGGGTTCTAGGACTCCACCGGTTCTACCTCGGCCGCTGGGTGACCGGCCTTATTTGGCTCCTAACGGGGGGTCTGATGGGCATTGGGGCCATAATCGACCTGTTCCTGATCCCTTCAACGGTCCGGATCGAGAACCTCACCCGGCACCTGCTCAGCCACGGCCAGGGGGAGCAGCCACAGATCAACACAGATGGACCCGGATTAGAGATGGGACGCTCGACCTGAGGAGCCCGATTTCACCTGTTCCGATTTCGTCGGGACAAATCTGTGCGCGCTCTAACTCTCTGAAACCGACAAACGAAGATTCATCCGATCGTCGATTGGCGCCCGCTATGAAGGATCTACACACGCAAAATCGCCAAACGGCAAGCGTGGCGCGCGCTGAAGTTGCCGCGCTCGCGCTAACGATCGTTAACGGAGCTTAACTTTGGCTTCCGGAGGCTTAACTTTGCTTATCCGAGCGAGTTTGGAGCCTAACTTTGCTCAAATCGGCACTTGCAAAAAGCGAGCGGCGTGTTTAGCGCGCGCCAGCGTCGCCGTTTTTGAAGAAGGAGATTCACCGCCGAGGCACGGAGAACGCAGAGGGGAAGGGGAGAGGCATGTAAGTGCAAGGAGCGAGCCGCGGCGTCCACGCCCGCGGTTCGCGTGTCAGTTGAATGTGTTGACGTTGCGCGAAGTAAGTGCACGGCGTGCGGGCGAGACCGGGCTCGGAGACGAGCGGGCTCGCTGGGGTCGCGCGCCTTCAATTCAATGCGTGACGCTAAAGCGGCTTCCACAGGCCGATGGTGTTGCCATCCGGGTCGGCCAGCCACGCAAAGTGCCCCATGCCCGGCACCTCGGCGGGCGGAATAATGGTCTTGCCGCCGAGACTTTGGGCCTTGTCAAGATACGCTTGAAGGTCATCGACCTGAACGTAGAAGAGTCACATAGTTGTGCGGTTCATGGCCAAGCGAAGTGATATGACCTGCGATGCCTTCGTCTGAGCCGGTCGAGATCATCGCCGCCGGCCCGGCCGCGTCGATCTTCCATTGGAACAATTCGCCAAAGAATTGCTGCGTCGTCCCGGAATCACGGCAACCGATCTCAAAGTGGAACAACAGGACTAGGCATCGTTTCACTCCTTAGGCGAATTTGTCTGTCTGTCATGTGATAGTTGCTTGAGTACTTCAGTAAAGCGGGGGCGGTGTCATGCTGAGGGTTGTGCGCATAGAGCGATCCGGCGCGTGTCGCCCCGGGCTTCTCCCGGGGGTGGTATTGCGATTGACGTTGTTTGCGCGCCACCCCCCCCGGCGGAGCCGGGGGCTAATGGGAAGAACGCGTGGGGATGGGTTCGTGTTTCAGGGGGCGATGGCCGGCGTGTCGCTGCACGAAGTCGATCCGCGCTTCCAGTACGTTTTCGTCGAAGCAGAATCGTTTGTCGTACCCGCTGGTCCAAATCCGTCCGCAATTAACCGCCTGGCGCATGCGTGTCTTGAGTCGCCCGACCATCGTCGCGACACCATCATCTCCGTGCGTAACAATCCAATGTGCATGCCATGACTCGATGCTGACAGCGTGAAGGTGATACCCAAATTCCTTCGTGGCCGAGACGACCGCTGTAAAAAGCTTTTCTTGCTGGCCGCTGTCAAAGAAGACCGGCGATGAGCTCAGTAGGCCTCTGCTGTGTTTAAGAAGCTTGGGGTTACCACCGAGAATGATCCCGCGTTCGACGAAACCGCGCACATCTCCTGGAAGCCACGTTCCATAGGAAGTCGTGGTAATCATCGTCGCGAGGAGATTAGACACGCCGGCATGATAACTGGTATGCCCGTTAGCGCCCCCGTTAGCCCTGGGCTTCGCCCGGGGGTGGGATTGCGATTGACGTTGTTTGCGCAACGGTCCGCCCGGCCACCCGTCCGACCCCCCCGGCGGAGCCAGGGGCTAACGGGAAGATTGCGCGGCGGGTGGGTAGGAGGGCGTGCCGTGGCTTTTTCGATTATCGAGCGCTGTTCGCCCCCGGTGTGTTCACCGGGGGCGAAATGACGGCGGGCGGGTTGTCCGGGTGTGGGTTTTGGTCGTATGCTCGTCGTGCGATCATGACACTGGAATCGTTGCCGGAACATCTTCGTCTGCCACATTTGCGGCCACTGCAACCGATGCCGGTGCGCAAGGACGGCAAAGCGTTCATCGCTTTGCGGGACCCGGCGATGCTCTCCAAGCAGACGATGATCGTCCCGGCCCAGGCGATGGCGGTGCTTCAGCAGTTCCAGGGGCAGCGACCCATCGACGAGATCGCCCAACAGATCAACGGCAATGTCGATCAGCTGATCGCACTCGCTAAGGAATTGGACAAGCTCGGCCTGCTTTGGGGACCAACATTCGAGCAACTCGAAGCAGAGTTGAAAGAGAAGCTCGAAAGCGAGGGCGCGTTCCCGGTTACCGCATCACGCACAATGGGTAAGGACGAGACCGAGTGCCGCACGGCAATTGAGGGTTACCTAGACCAGACCGACGATCCGGAACTTGAGTCACCGGCTGCGGGGATCGTCGCACCGCACTTGGATTACGAACGGGGCTGGCCAAACTATGCGGCTGCTTATTATGGATTCAAGGACCTTGACCCACCTGACCGCGTGGTAATTCTGGGTACGAATCATTTCGGGTTGGGCGACGGCGTGGTGATGTCGGAGTACGGCTTCGATTCGCCGATGGGTCGCAACCCCGCGGACTCGACGGTGATCGGCATGTTGGTGGAGCAATTTGGTCGTCCGCTGATCGTCGATCAGCTCGATCACCTTGCCGAGCATTCGATTCAGCTTCAACTGCCGTGGGTGCATTACTTCTTTGGCGACGTGCCGATTGTCGCGGCGTTGATTCCCGACCCCCTGACGCCGATGATTGCCGACGACGATCAGCGTGTTCGGGGTGAGGATTTCGTCACAGCGTTGGGGGAGGCTTTGGGTGAGGTTGGCGGAACCACGCGCTTTGTGGCCTCCAGCGATCTGAGCCACGTGGGCCCACAGTTCGGCGAGCCGCGTGCGGTGGATGAACAGCGCCGCTTCGACGTCGAGCGACACGATCGGGAGATGCTGGTGAAGTATCTCAGCGGTGATGCTGAGGAGTTTCTCTCGGCAATGCGATGGAACAAGAATCCCACGCGCTGGTGCAGCGTCGGGAACATGGCCGCGATGTTGGCGCTGATCGAACCGAAGACGGTCGAGCTGATTGATTATCGCCAAGCGTATGACGAACGGGGCTTTGCGATGGTCAGCAGCGCCTCGCTCGCCTTGGCGTGATCAGGATTGGTCGATCATGATCGCAGTGGTACAGCGAGTTGACGAGGCGTGTGTGAGCGTCGCCTCGCCGCCATATGAGGCCCGGATCGGGCGCGGGCTGTGTGTGTTGCTGGGGGTCGAGCGGGGCGACGGCGAAACGCAGGCCGAATGGATCGCCGGGAAGCTCGCCCGGCTTCGAATCTTCCCCGACGAACAAGACAAGATGAACCGGTCGGTGCGAGATATCGGCGGGTCGGTGCTACTGGTCAGTCAGTTCACATTGGCGGGATCGTGCGCCAAGGGCAATCGCCCGAGTTTTGCCGGCGCTGCTGAGCCTCGGATCGGTGAAGCGTTATATGAATCGGTGGTCCGGCTGCTGCGATCCAACTACGAGCTGAGGGTCGAGACCGGCGTTTTCGGGGCGAAAATGCAGTTGAGCCTCGTCAATAACGGGCCCGTGACGTTGATCGTTCAACAAGGTCCGCAGCGTTAGAGCGGTTCGACTGAAGACGTAGCGGCTCCGGTGGCATGGGCATCCTGCCCG
>CBDUST010000109.1:0-13076 GCA_965369945.1 uncultured bacterium
CGCTGTGCGCACCAGACCAATCGGACATTAGTTCGTTGAGTTGCTCCGCCAGTGCGTCACCATCGACAGCGCCGGCAGCGGTGATAATCGAGCCGGCCGGTGTGCAGCGCTTCGCCCACGCAGTACGCAGATCCTGGATTGAGCATCCTTCCAAGACAGCCCGTTCCCCAAGCCCGTGTCGATTGAAGGGAGGAGGCAGGTGGCGATCGCGCAATCGGAGCATCACCGACCGTTGCGGTTCGTCCTCCAGTGAGTCGAGCGATTGAAGGCAAAGGCGACGCACGGCTTCAAGGGCGTCATCCGGGATTGCGGGCTCGCAGAGCATCGCTGTGAGCAGCGGCAGCGATTCAGCGAGTCTGTTGTCCAGTACAACCGAGCCGAGTCGAAGGTGATGGGTAAGCACCTGACTGGAGCGCTGCACACCGAGGCGGTCCAGCGCATCGCTGTGATGGCGGCTAGACAAGCCGCCCGCCCCGCGAAAGACCAGTTCACTGAGCATCGCCGCCTGACCATCGCCGTCAGGTGAATCCGTGGCCGACCCGACCGGAACGAGCCAACTCATTGCACAGGAGGAGACGTTGGGGATCGGCTCGACGACCAAGGTCGCGCCGCATCCGAGATTGATCGTGCGGATGCCGGTCATGACGGGCGACGCATCATAGGCGATGGACGGCTGAGGAACGGGCCGGAACTCAGCGAGACTCCGAACTCGGGTCATGGTTCAACGGCTTCGCGCCAGGTCGTCACCACCGATAATCCGCTGCAACCCGTACGGCCGGAACCGATCTTGCCGGAAAAACCGATCCGGGATGATGGGTGGCGGCGATTCTTCCGTTGAGAAGAGGAACTGCGCAGATCTAGCGCGCACTATCGGACCTGTTCAATCAATGCGCACCTTGCTGAACATCTTGGTTGCCTTGACTTTTGTCGCGATTGGTGTCGTCGTGGTGATGAGTCGCCAGGCGGACACAATCCAGAAGAATCAGATCAAGACGACCAAGGCGGAAGTCCTTCGCTTCCAGCGTCAGATCACGCTGCAGGCGACAGTGGCTGACGTCGAACTGACTGCCGAAGGGTTTCCCGTCACCATCGATCCGAAGTGGTTCCAGGACCATTTGCCGCACAATCCATTACTCGAGATTGGTCGTCCGTGGGTTGAGATCGCCGGTTGGGAGGAACGGTCACTGCTCCACCCTATCGATTTGGCTGTTCGTGACGCCGCGGGCACCCAGTTCTGGTACAGCCCGTACAAGGGTATCGTACGAGCCCGAGTACCCGCTGACATTTCAGATGAAAGAGCGCTCAAGATCTACAACCACGTAAACGGTAGCGGGCTGATGCACATATTCAGCCGGATCGCTCCAGAGCGTTAGGAAGAAATACCGTTGCTCGTAAACGGTGCCGACGCTATCGCCCGACAGGCTCAAACGTCTGCTCGATCGTGTACCGACCGGGCTCTTGCCCGTGAAGCCAAGCCGCCAGCCGTAGCGCACCGCGAGCGAACAAGTCTCGATCCGTGGCAATGTGATGGAACTTGATCCGTTCGTCGGGGGCACAAAATTCAATAATATGTTCGCCGACGATATCGCCCGATCGAATCGAATGAATCTGATCCGCAGTGAGGTCAACCCCGGCCTTGCGTCGCATCTGGTCAGCGATCCGTAGGGCGGTTCCGGACGGCGCGTCCACTTTGTGGATGTGATGATGTTCGGTCAGATTCACGTCGTATCCATTGCCCAACAGTCGAGCGGCCTCGGCCACGAGACTGGTGAATACAGCCACGCCGATCGACGTGTTGGGCGCGACCATCACAGATACGTGGCGCGTCGCAACCTCAATGATATCTAGTGTTTGCTGCGATAAGCCGGTTGTGCCGATCAGTAGCGCCGCCCCATGATTCGTGGCTATGGTGACGGCGTCGGATGTGCCTTGGTCACTGGAGAAATCGATGACCACATCAACCGCGGCGCTGGGGTCAACGGACGTGTCGAACCGCTCATCCTGGTCGATCGCCCCAACGAGTTCGAACCGCGCATCAGCTCGCGCCAATGTGCAGATTCGTGTCCCCATGCGCCCCGCTGCGCCATGAACGACGAGCCGAATCATGGTGACTTGTCCTTATTGAACTGGCGTTCAGTGACTATTTCTGTCAAGATACTTCCGATCAGAGTCCGATAGATTACAAAATTCAATTGGCGGTCGGTCCGCCAGCCTCGGTTCGCGCTGACATCTCCGACACCTTAGCGTCACAGGAGGTTCTACACATGGCTCGAAAGAAACGCGCCACGAAGAAGAGGGCCGGCAAAAAGCGCACGGCCCGCAAGACAACTCGTAAGAAGGCTACTCGTAAGAAGGCTACCCGCAAGAAGACTCGCAAGAAGGCCACGCGCAAGAAGAAGACTCGCAAGAAGGCCACACGCAAGAAGAAGACTCGCAAGAAGGCCACGCGTAAGAAGAAGACTCGTAAGAAGGCCACACGTAAGAAGGCCACTCGTAAGAAGGCGACTCGCCGCAAGAAGACTCGCAAGAAGGCCGCCAAGAAGACGACTCGTAAGAAGACCAGAAGGCGCCGCAAGAAGAAGGCGTAGATTGCACAGCCGGCGTTGCGAGCGTCGGTGCATCTGGTTTGTATTCAACCCGCAGAGGGCCGGCTCAACAGCCGGTCCTTTTTATTGACCCGGACGGGGGGCATCAAACCCTAGCCCACAGGTCTCCCGCTACGGTTATGCCCCTGCTAAGATCGGGAGCGTCGGCTGTGGACAAACCACTGCTGGCAGGTGCAAGAGGATTGTCACCATGACGCACATCATTGCCGAACCCTGTATCGGCACCAAGGACAGCTCATGCGTGGATGTGTGTCCCGTTGACTGCATCCATCCGACGAAGGATGAGGCGGAATTCCAGGATGCGGAGTTGTTGTATATCGATCCGGAAACGTGCATCGACTGCGGACTGTGCGTCGACGAGTGCCCAGTGCAGGCAATCTTTCCGGAAGAGGACCTCCCCGAGGAGTGGAAGCACTATCTTCAGATCAATACGGAGTGGTACCAGAAGCAAGCGTAGATCGTGAAGCTGAGTGTGGCAGCTAGGCCGCTGACGAATTCTCAGCGTCGTCGTCATCACTTTCGCTGATCTTGTTCACGCCGCTGGGCGAGTCCGGCCGCTCGGTCCAATCTACCACGCGCTCCGAGAGATTCAGTTCACTGGCCAGCGTCTTGCGATATCCCAGCTTGCGGATGATCTCCAACACGTCGGTCCACGTTGGGAAAGTCAGGTCGTTGACACGCTTGAACGTGTCGATGGCCATCACAAACATGAACTGCTCTTGGGTCATCTCCCCTTCGTCCGCGGCGCGCATGAAATCGGTCCGGCGTCGTCCGGGACCACGGCGGCGCTCCAAGTTCGTTGCAGATCCAGCTTGCTCCAACGTTCGTCGGTCAAGCCCACCTCGCCGATCCATCACGCCTTCGGTGCGACTTGGCTTTTGCTTTCTCTGTTTGGGCCCGGTCATGTTCCGCTCCTTCGGTCAACGCCCTACACTACGTGCCGTTAGGCTGGCCCGCGAAGCCTCTACCGTGCCCCTTTTTGGGCAAGAGAATCAGCCTCGATTAAGACACGCTACCTATGTCCCCCTCGGCCAAATCGGACGCACGATTCACTCCATTCGCTGCTGTGCTGGCCTGGGTTTGGCCCGGACTGGGACACATCAGTCTCGGTCAACGCAGACGCGGGGCACTGATCATGTTCGGCGTTCTGTTCCTCTTCTTGGGTGGGGTGCTGATCGGAGGGGTTGACGCAGTCGATCGCCGCGAAGACCCGCTGTGGTTCATGGCCCAGGCTGTGTGCGGGCCGATCGCCTTTGCTGCGGACCTAGCGAATCAGCGCTTGCATAGTGATCCTCAACGGCGACTGCGTCGCAAGGGCCTGAGTCACGTCAATGAGATCGGCACACTCTTCGCAGCCCTCGCCGGCCTCATGAACCTCGTAGTGATTCTCGACGCGCTCCATCGTCCGGGTCCGCGGCGTGGTACAGATCGAAGGATCAAAGACGAGCCGTGACCAAACTCCTGGCCTACATCCCGTTCGTCGAACCGATCCATGCCTTGCAAGACTGGTGGTACCTGCTGCTGCTTCCACTTGCATTCGGAATCGCCGTGATCTACAAGGCGCTGCGCAGCTCACAGCTCGAACGGTACTGGCAGCATGTCTTGGTCATGACCGGGCAGATCGTCGCCGCGATGATTGCCTTGGCCTTGGTGTTGGTGGTTCTGGTCCAGGTACTTGTCCCCCTGATCCCCGTCGAGTAGCTGAGCGCATCGGCGTGCCTAATCGCCGCCTCGAACTTGCCGCATTACGAACGCGGCCGCGTACATCCCGCCGATCTCTTCGCGGTCAACTAACTGAGGCGGGTATTTGTTGTTCAAAGGCTGAAGCCGGATCGTTCGGCCGTCCTCCTCGAAATAGATTCGCTTGAACGTGGTTTCATTATCGCGGAGCAACCGGACGAAGCAGTCCGATCCGGACGGTGTGGGAATCGCTGGGGAGAAGACAACGATCTCGCCTTCGGCGTAGTCCGGCTCCATCGAGTCGCCCACGACTCGGGCGGCGAATGCGTCCGGGTCGGAGACATCCGGGCACAGCACATACTCGTCAGCCACACTGACCGGATAGTCCAGATCGGTAAACTCGCGCGGATAGCCTGCGGCGACGCTGTTGATCAGCGGTATCTGCCGACCCGTTGGCAGCGGTCCCTCAACATTGCCTGCGCATTGATCCAGCAGTTGCTGAAGCTCGCCGCTGCGATACAGCTCGTCGAGGCTCTCCCCGCGTCTGGCGGCACCCAGAACCCGCTGGGCGAAGGCATCGCTGGCCGTGACGCGAGCTCGGATTTGTGGCGGCGTGCTGTCCCATTGAAGGGCGGCCGATAACCGGCCGTCCTCGATGCCTAGGGCAGCCTCGATCAGGCTCACACGCTCGGCAGAGACACGCCGCTGGTCGTTCTCCATCAACGATAACTGAGGCTTGGAGCAGCCTATAGCCCCAGCTAGGGCCTCCTGCGTCAACCCAGCAGCAAGCCGCTCCTGCCGAATCAATCGGCCGATTGTGAGCATCTGAACCTCCCATCAGGGCAAAAAGTTTACAAAAATGTAAACAAAGGCCCTGCCCTTTTGTATCCGTCTGTGTAAACATTAGCCTTGGATTTGCAAGATTGCAAATATCCGTGCCGCGGTTTCGATCAAGTTCATTTCGGAGGCTGCATCGTGACAACACAGGCCATGGCCGAGGCCGGACCCCAAGTTCATCCTCGCCGGGACGCGGCCGATCGGTTGCTGAACTACGCCGACTACCTTGGCGGGGCCGATCGGGCGCTGCTGCGGGCGATATTCGATCGTGGCCTGTCGGCAGCGGAATTCGCCCGGGCGATGGGCCAGCCACCGCGCACGGTGCGGCAACGGGTGCAGCGGCTCGTCGAGCGGGTCGGATCCGCCCGTTTCCAGTTCGTGATGCGCAATCGTTATGCCTGGTCGAGATCACGACGTCAGGTCGCCGAATCGATCTTCCTTCGCCAACTAACGCAACGCCGGACTGCCGCCCGGCTCGGCATGAGCCTGCACCAAGTCAGACAGGAAGTCGAGCGCATCCAGACCCTCTACGAGTATCAGCGCTAGTCCCTTAGCCCGATTGGACGAATCGATGCGACGAGTGAAACTCCAGCACAGTGTGGTAACTGCCGTCGAGCCGTCGGAGCGGGTCATGGAAACCGCGGCGATGTTCGGGCTCGGTGTCGACGAACGACGGTCAATCCAGATCGTCTCGCCCTGTGAAATCCCACTGCCGCCCGGCGGGGTCGTTTTCATCACCGGACCATCGGGTGGAGGAAAGTCGACGCTGCTGCGGCTCATCGAACAAGAGGCCCGGGCCGACGGCATCTGCGTCATTCGCTTTGACGATCTGCCGGAGCTTGGCGATCGCCCGCTCGTTGACGCTTTCGATATCTCGCTCGCAGAAACGACAGCCCTCTTGGCGATGGCAGGCCTTGGTGATGCCTTCGTCATGCTTCGCAAACCCTGCGAGCTCAGCGATGGCCAGCGCTACCGTCTTCGCCTGGCCCAGACGATCGATCTGGCGCAGCGCACCTCATCCAGCGCCGTCATCCTCGCCGACGAGTTTGGCGCGACTTTAGATCGCCAGACCGCGCAGGTCATCGCGCGCAACGTTCGCCGATGGACACGCAAGACCACCCATACGTTTGTTCCAGCGACGACGCATGATGATCTCCTTGAAGCGTTGGAGCCGGACGTACTGGTCTTTAAAGGGCTTGGCGATCAGTTGGAGGTGCTCACACGATGCTGACGAACGCACCGAGTGATGCTGCCAATGCCGATCGACCTCCGACACTCGCTGAGCGATTTGACCGTTTGCCCGGCGCCTCGCTGATCGACGAGTTGCAAATCGAGCACGGCGACAACGGTGATTACCAGCAACTCGCGTCGTTTCATTACAAATCAGGTCGGCCCGGTGCTGTGACGGCGGTGTACCGGATGGTCCGTCGCGCTCCCACGGTCGCTGGGCGATTCGTCGGACGTCCGGATCAGACAACGATCGTCGGCGTGTTGATTCGCAGCTTACCTTCGTTGGGCTGCCAGCTTCGAGACCGCGCGACGTGCAATCGATATCGGGGAATGGGCGTACTCGCTGCTGCAGCCATGGTGAACCGTGAGTTCCGCACGATTAGCCGAGTTGTGATCCATCCGCAATGGCGCGGACTCGGCCTGGCTGTGCGGATGGTGCAACACGCGCTGCGTGATCCCGAGACGGCATACACCGAAGCATTGGCGGCAATGGGACGCGTTCATCCGTTCTTTGAGCGTGCTGGGATGATCCGTTACGACCGGCCGCCTCGACCCGAGCACGCTCGTTTGCTGGACGCGCTCGATCGGCTCGATATAAGCCCAGGTTCGCTCGCTTCGGTGCGCCTCGTGCTCGACAAACTTGAATCGACCAACTCCGCGGATCAGCGTTGGCTTGAAATGGAACTTCGTCGCTGGCACCGCGCTGCGTTTCGCGCCACCAAGGAACGGATCGGGGCGATGAAGCTGCCTCAACTTCTGGAAGCAGCGCGAGATCGCCTGCTCGCTCAGCCGGTCTATTACTTGCAATACCACGGTGATTCCTGAGGCGATCGTTATCACAGTTTCGCCCACCAAACATGACGGGAGCCAGAGCGTTGGACAGTACCCCAACGCAGAAAGCTCCTTCCTATGCCGAACATCCCGCTTGATCTACTTGACAACCATCCCGACAACGCCAATCGAATGGGTGACGACTTACTCGGAAAGCTCGTCGCGCATATCCGTGATAGCGGCAACTATCCACCGCTGATCGTTCGTCCTCATCCACAACATGCTGGCCGGTATCAGATCCTCGACGGCCATCACCGCGCCAAAGCTCTGCATCAACTCGGCCGGACGGAAGCGTGCTGCGAGATTTGGGAGGTCGACGAGGCCAAGAGTGATCTGCTGCTACTGACGTTGAATCGATTGTGCGGTGAGGACGATCCGTATCGCCGCGGTGCATTGTTGAAGCGCCTGGCCGATGTGAGCGACCTAAGCGAACTTGCCGCGAAGCTTCCGGAGGACGTGCAGAAGATTCGCAAACTGATCGAAGCGACTCAAGCGCCGCCATCGCCGTCGCCGCCGCCGGACCTTGCCTCGATGCCTCATGCGGTGACGTTCTTCCTCACCCAGCCGCAGCGCGATCGCCTGTTTGAGAGGCTCAAGTCCGTCGCTCGCGATCGAAGTCAGGCGCTCGTTGCGATCCTTGAATTGAGTTGAATGGCCACGGAGTGCGTACATGACCGCGCCACGTCGTTTGCGTAGAAACTCGAAAGCTTTGACCGAGCAACTTATCCAGCAGTTGCTCGAAGGTGCACGCGCTCCGGCTGAGATCGCGACCGAGGTCGGCATGACCTTGGCGGAACTGTCGGACTGGGCAAGGGACGACGCCAATGCGCGGACGCTGGAAGGGTTGGCTAGGCTTGCCGACTTACGGGCCCAAATGTTGCTGAGCGAATACCGCGCTACCGCAGCCGTTCGACTGATCGAAATCGCCACCGACAAGGAGCAGGTCGAGCCATCTCGCAAGGCGTGTGTCGATCTGTTGCGAGCCGATCTCGGTGTGTTCAAGCCGTCCGACATCGCCGACTGTGACGCTCCGCCGCCCGCACCGGACGAGCGCGCTATTCTCGAAGCGCTCCAACGACTTGGCCGGGAGGAAGAGCTGTGAAAGCGGCGATCAAACTCGATGCGCTCACAGCGCGCCGCGCCGTTCGGTCGATCGCCCCTCAGACGCCCGATCAACTGCACGCTTATATCCGCCTCGTCTTGGGTTTCGACATTCCCCGTCGATCGCTCGTGATCGAGCATTCCCCGCCGTTTGCATATCTGCAACACGCCTATTTAGAGGATCGAAAACCCCGTGATTGTGTCGTGTGGGCCAACCGGGGCGGCGGTAAGACACAACTCGGCGCCATCGCCACGCTTCTGGATATGTTGTTCAAGCCCGGCATCGAGATTCGAATCCTCGGCGGATCGTTCGACCAATCATCGAAGATGTATCGCTACCTGCGGCGACTCCTGGAGTCCGATCTTTTTGCTGACCTCATCGACGGCAAACTCACCGGCCATGCGGTTCAGTTGACCAACGGCTCGCGAGTCGAAGTGCTCGCGCAATCACAAACTGCCGTCAGAGGTCAGCGTGTACACAAAGTTCGCTGCGATGAGGTTGAGCTGTTTGAGCCGGAAATTTGGGAAGCGGCGCAATTGGTGACGCGCTCCGGACAGTGCGGCGACGTGTATGTCCCCGCCTCGATCGAGGCGCTCAGCACCATGCACCGCCCGTTCGGGTTGATGCAGCGTTTGGTGAAGAATGCAAACGCTGCGAATCGGCGGGTGTTTCGTTGGAGTGTGCTTGACGTGATGCGTCGATGTGAGTTGGAAATCCCCTGTGAGAGCTGCCAGCTTTGGGCCGAATGTCAGGGCAGGGCAAAGAAGGCGCGCGGATTTATTGAGATCGACGACGTGATTCAGCAGCGTGTACGGGTCGGCGTCGAAACTTGGCAAGCGGAGATGCTTTGTGAGCGACCGAGCCGGGTCGATTCGGTCTATCCCGAGTTTGATCGCAAGATTCATGTCGTCGGCTTCGATCACGCTAGTTTGGGTCGAGGCGAATGGATTGGCGGAATCGATTTCGGATACCGCTCACCTACGGTCCTACTTTGGGCGTTTGTTGCTGACAATGACGTGCTGCACGTTGTCGACGAGTTGGTCGTGCGCGAGCATACCACGGAACGGATCATCGCTGAGGCCAGACAACGCTCGTGGCCGAGGCCGGTATGGATTGGTGCTGATCCGGCTGGTCATCAACGAAGCGAACATACCGGCACGAGCACGATCAGTATGTGGAAGAACGCGGGCTTCACCGTCCGCGCTCGGTACGTCGGGATCGAGACAGGAGTCAAAGCGGTCCGTCGGCGCTTGCAACGGGCCGACGGCGCCGTCGGCTTGCGCATCCACTGCCGCTGCATCAAGCTCATTGAGGCGCTGACGATGTACCACTACCCGCCGGAGCATCCCGAAACTGAGACGCCGGTGAAGGATGGCCACGACCACGCGGCCGATGCCCTGCGCTACATGATCACCAACCTCGATCGCGGCGATTGGAACGTGACCGTACGGACGTATTGAGGGAGCTGAAGAAGGCACTAGGCCTTCGGAAGAGGACCCACCGCGACGGGTCTCCGGGGCGGACCGACCGGAACTAAACGTGGCGGGCGACAAAACTTTCTGATTTGGTGGCAGAAATGGGCGGCTGGTGCGGACACCCCGTGGAGCGCTGGGTGTTCAGCCATCCCTGCAACGGAGCTGCGCCATTTGTCGCTGGGCGCACGAAGCAACCTTCAGCCGATCACCGAACCAAAGGAGACACACATGAAGGATCGGACTAGAAAACTGACGGCATTGGGATTCTTAGGAGCCGGCTTGCTGGCGGGCTCGTGGGTTCACAGCGCTGGGGCCGGCGACATCCTGGTCGCCGATTGTCTGGGGCATAAGGTGAATCGTGTGGACGCGAACGGCAACTTCCTCAGCCAGTTCGTTCGGGTCAACGGCGGCGGGCTGGTCTTTCCGCACAACATGGTCTTTGGGCCGGACGGCAACAACGACGGACGCGAGGACGTCTACGTCATGGGATTGCAGAGCGCGGCCGTGCATATTTACGACGTCCTAACGGGCGCTCCGATCAACGGCGGAGTCTTTGCCACCGGGCTCATGAACAGCCCGGTTGATCTGGATTTCGGTCCGGACCGCAACGGCGACGGCGTGCCCGATCTGTATGTGCTCAATAACGGCGGCAGCAATCGGGTGGTGTGGTACGACGGGATCACCGGTGCCTTCGAAGGGGTGTTCATCGACGCCAACGCAGGTGGAAATTACAACTCCGCGGAGTTCATGGTCTTCGGCCCGGACGTGACCGACGACGGTGTGCCCGACCTATACGGCACCAGCGCTGCGAACGGCATCGTGTTTCGTTTCAACGGCGCGACCGGTCAATACATTGATCAATTCGTTCCCCACGGTGCGGCGGGGCTCATCAGCGGGCGCGACCTGATTTTTCACACCGACGGCAAGCTGTACATCGCCAACGGCGGCGGCAACAGCATCGTGCGAGTCAACGGGCAAACAGGACTGGAGGCTGAGGTCTTCGTCCCCGCCGGCAGCGGAGGTCTGAGCAACCCGCACGGGATGACGTTCGGCCCCGACGACAACGGCGACGGCGCGGCGGATCTATATGTCGCTAGCCAGGCAAATGCCTCGGTGATTCTGTACGACGGCGTCACCGGTGATCTGATCAGGGTTTTGGTTCAACCCGGCGCGGGCGGTCTGCTAGCGGCCGCGTCCGTGCTGTTCCTCGACGATCCCACCGTCGGTCCCGTCGACTTCACTGCGTTCCGCGGATTCCTGGCTTCCGGTACGCTCGACGACGTTCTGGAATCGGATGACAGCTATCTGTGTCATCAACCAGGCATCGTACTCAATCCGGCCGAAGCCCCGATCACGCTGTATTTCTTCGGAATTTTGCCAAACGATTCTCCATCGACACTTGACGTGACGATCGAATCGTCGGCGAACACTGTCGGTTTGGGACTCACATTCTCATTCTGGAACTACAACACGAATTCGTGGGATGTTGTCGGTACGGACACGCAATCCCTTAACGCCGATACGGTCAGGACGTTCGCCGGCGTACCGGCGGATCATGTAGAGGCGGGTAGTGGTTTAGTGATAACTCGATACGAAGTTCGTCAAGTGGGCATTGTTTTCATATTCCCATGGACGGATTGCGTTGACCATATTTTCTGGACGTTCAGCTGACCTATCTTCAAGTACACGCCGCACGTCCTTGATGTCCGTCTCACTCATCTGGGCCAGCAGGCCAGGATTTGAGATGCACTGCCCGTAGCGCCAATCGCCGTTCGCGTAGCGGGCCGACGTCAACGGCGACGCTTTCGGCTCGGCAAACCTCTTTGCTGCTGCCGCCCCCGGAAAGTGCCCGTGGGACCCTCATGACAAGGGCGCCGCCGGTGCCTCAGATCTCTTGGCGTTGCTCGCCAACTGGGGCCCGGGTCTGTGGATAAAGAGGCATTGGGCATTAGGCATTGGAAGCGAGCCGGGTTGTCCTCGGCCCTGCCACTGTTGGACGTAAGCCTCGCTCGCCTTGCGAACGGGAGCGCAAGGATATTGGCACGTCGACCGGGCTCGGGGACGAGCCGGCTCGCTGGTCCGATCCTTGAAGCCAGACTGTTGACCGCCAGGGGCTTGTTGGAACCGCCGTGAATCGCTAGCGTAGAGTCATTGGAGCGTGAGAGGCTGGTTATCGAGCCTCCCGGGGACATCAGGCCGGTGGGGCCTGTAAGCCTGCGACCGAATATGACCTACCAACCACGCTTGGAGGAAAGCGTTCATGGCCAAGAGGTTTTATACCCTCGAGGAAGTCTGCCAGAAGCTTGGCAAGACTGAGGACGAACTCAAAGCGATGGTCTCCAGTGGCCAAGTCCAGGAGTTTCGTGACCGTGACAAGCTGATGTTCAAGGTCGAGCAGATCGATCTGCTGGCTAGTGGCGATGACGATGCCTCGGAGGTCCATCTGGACCTGGAGGAAAGTGCTGCCGGCTCCTCAGGGCTTGCCCTGGAGAGCGAAGCATCGTCACTGGGCTTGACCGACTCGCGTGAGGGTACGGGCGTCTCCGTCTTCGACACCGATCACGAAGGTGAAGATGCAGCGGAAGGAACCAGCGCCGGCGGCGAGGCCATTGAGGAAGAACTGAGCCTGGACGCAGTGGGCTCCGGCAGCGGCTTGCTGGACCTTACCCGTGAATCAGACGAGACCTCACTGGGCGCGGAGCTACTGGAAGAGGTCTATGCCGGCGACGAGAACGTGGAGATTCCCGCCCACGCTTCAGGACTGTTCGAAGCGGCCGGCACGGAAAGTCCAGGCGATGCAGTGGCGGTGGCTGTTGAACCAACGGGGATGACGAGCATGCCGGTCATGGTCGAGGCGTACGACGGGAGCGGGTCCGGGTTGGGAGGGGGCCTGTTGCTGGGGGCACTGGCGGCGTTGGTGTGCGTGGCGATCATCTCGATCGTCGGCGTGACCGGCGCCTCACCAGCTTTGGCGCAGTCCTTTGCCCAGAATCTGTGGGTGTGGTTCGGCGGCCTGCTTGGGATCACTATCGTGCTCGGGCTCGTCGGGCTGTTCCTAGGCAAGGCCTCCGAGTAAGCTTCCACGCTGCCCGGCGCATGCGCAATCGTTTCAGGCCCTGGGCAGATGTCCGGGGTTTTTTTCATAGCGACGACGAGTCCACTTGCACATGCTCCTGACCCGTTATGGCCTACGTGAATGGTTGGCAGCGACCGTGGCTGCGGCGTTGGCCGCTGCGGGGCTGCTATGGCTTGGGTGGTGGTGGGGGTTGATCGGAGTCGCTGCGTTCTGGCTGAGCGTGTTGTGGTTTTTTCGCG
>CBDUST010000110.1:0-13003 GCA_965369945.1 uncultured bacterium
CAGCACTATCGACCCTGGGGTTCCAACAACGGCGACATCCTTCAGCAAGTTCCGTCCAGATCGGTCGAGCGCTTTGGACCAAGTACGCGCCGGAAGACGCAGCCGAGTCGCCGGAAGTTGATATCTTCGGAGCGAACTTTGCCGGTGAGTTCTGCCTCATCAATGCCGAGAGTGACACGGTTATTGCGTCCATGCCTTTTGAATGTACGGGATGGCCGTTGAAGTCCTTCGCCGCGTTAGAAATCTCTTCGCTGAGGCCACCGGCCAAGAAGTACGGTGAGTCTGAAGTGATCGGCGGGATTCCGCTCAATTGGAGGAGCGGAGGTGGTCCCCTACTGCCCTACCTTCCAGTGTGGCGTGGCTTGATCGTGAACACTCTCTTCTATGGGGTGATGTTCGGGGTGATGTTCGCTTCCTGGCCCGTCGGTCGACGCATCATTCGCAGGCGTCGAGGGCTGTGCCTCTGGTGCGGGTACGACCTTCACGGAGCCGATCACGACCGCTGCCCGGAGTGTGGCCGAGCGGTTTGACTCGCTCGTCTTCGACCAAACGGTTCATAGGATGAACTCATGGCGACGACGCGATACTGCCTTGAATGTGGTTACAGCAGGCAAGGCCTGCCGCAGGATGCTCTCTGCCCGGAATGCGGCAAGGCGGATCTCTTTGAGAAACAACGGGAAGCGTGCGCTTCGTTGGTGGATAGGCCTCTGTCCCTACTGTGGCGAGTGATGACGCTTCGGCGTCTGCCCAAGGGCTGGTGGGTTGTGTTTGACGACGAGCATCCCCCGCGTTCCAACCCTTGGCAGTATGTCGTCAGCGGCGTTTTGATAGTGTTGGCGTTTGGCGCGTTGAGCCTCTTCGTTCGAATCGAATCGACGACGACAACGTACTGGTACGACATCAACGATCCGCAGCACTCGGTGATCGCTGAACAGAGTGTAAGAACTGATAGACACCATCTGACGACCATCGGGAGCTTCTATCGCATTCAAATTTTGTCGCCGTCTGCACAGCTTGTGGGACCGAATTTGAGAACCGGCTACGCCCGATCAACGCGGTTTGCGTTCGGTCTTGATCGACGGGGACCAGGGCCGGAACTCAAATTCGTCAGTTATCTGCTGGCCTATTCCATCGTGGTTTGGCTACTGAGCCGGTTCGTGTGGTTGCCGCTGATCGCTCGTGATCGGCGAGCATCAGCATTTCGCCGCGCGGCCCGGCTGACCGCGGTGATCTACGTCGCCCATTTGCTGTGGCTGATCACTGCTTCAGTGCTGGCGTTCTTGGCAACGCTCATAGTGAGCCTCGTCTCGACAGTGAACTTCCTTCGGATCGAAGTACCGTCCGTCGGTCTGTTGCTGGTGGTGCTGATCATCAGCCCTGTTGTGATCTGGTGGCAGGCAATCTCAGCCGACACCCTCCGGCAAGAGTTTCCCAAGCGAATCTGGGCTGGGGTGCTCCTGACCGGGCTTACGCTGGTCGCCTTGATGGTGGTCTACATCGGGCCGAGGGTGTGGTAGGACCGACCCCTGTCCTGAGGCTTCCCAAGAGCCATGACCAGGGCTTGCCGATATCTAGACTATTGATGTGTATCGCATCCATCGGGGTCGGTGGATCGAATGATTGAGACAACCGCAAGGGTCGGCTATTCTTAGTGGTCTGGCCGCTAGAGGCCGTCGCCCGCCCGGCGGGATGTATACGGGGACCTATTGATGTCGCTATTTTCCGTCCGAAATCTCGGGTGGCTGGGGTACGGCTTGGCTGGCTCACTGGTCCTGGCCGGTGTCGGTTGCTCGGGTATCGAGAAAGCCCCCCCAAGGCCGCGATCGGCGCGGGCCGATACCGCGGCGTTCCGAATCACCGTTCCTCAAATAATGAGAGGAACGGTCGCTTCAAGGACCATCCTGGACGGATACCGCCCCGTCGTCGTGAGGGGCTACGGGGTCGTGGTTGGGCTTGATGGGACCGGCTCCCGTGATCTGCCGCCGGATGTACGGGCTCACATGATCCAAGAGGCATCGCGAAACGGGATCGGCCTGGAGAGCTCTGGATTTGGACACCTCTCGCCGGAGCGGTTTCTTGACTCGATGGATACGGCGGTCGTGGTGGTCGAGGGTCTGGTTCCGCCGGGCGCGACGGAAGGGACTCGGTTTGATCTGCGGGTGTTTGCCCACCCAATGACCAGCACGATCAGCCTCGAAGGTGGTCGCCTGTATACGACCGACCTTCGTCCTGTGGTTCGACGCGGGTTACCACCGACCGGAAGCCGGCAGGCCGCCGCGATCGCCCGTGCCCGAGGAGAGATATTCATCAATCCGTTCGCTGAGCCCGGTGCAATCGAGCGCGACACCATCGAGCGCAAATCCGGTCGGATCCTCAACGGCGGGGTCGTCACCCGCGACATTCCCCTGAAGCTTCGACTGGCTACCCCCAGCCATAGCCGTGCCGAGGTTCTCCAGGGCGTGATCAATACTCGTTTTCCGCAGGAGCCGGGCCAACATGACCCCACAGCCCGCGGCGAATCGGATGAATCGATCGAGATCACCGTGCCGCCGTCGTATCGGGACCGGACGGGCCGGTTTGTCCAACTGCTGCGGCACACCACGATCCGACAGGCTGGAGCTGAGTCCGTAGCGATGACCGTTCGCCGGTATGTGCAGGAGCACCCGGCTCACGCCGAGAGCGCCTCCTGGCGATGGCAGGCTTTGGGGACTCGAGCCTTGTCCGCAATCCGTGGGCTCTATGACTACGCCGAAGAGCTTCCGAGGCTGGCGGCGCTGCGGGCTGGGGCTGAGCTTGACGACGCACTGGTGGTCGTCCACCTGATTGACATGGCCGAGGCAGGCTCGTTCGAAACGCGTGTACAAGCTATTGACTTGTTGGCCAAGATGAGGATCAACCCGCTCGTCGATCGTACACTACGGGCCTTGGTGAATGATCCGGATGTCGAGATCAGGCTCCGGGCCTATGAGGGCCTGGTAGAGCGTCGTGATCCATTCATCGCCCGCATCCCGGTCGATGGCAAGTTCGTCATCGACATCGTCCAGTCCACAAAGCCGATGATCTATGTCACGCAGATCGGCGAGCCTCGGCTAGTAGTTTTCGGCCCTCAACTGGAGATTACCCAGCCATTGACGATGAGCGCTTGGTCCAACCGATTCATGATCAAGGAGCTAAGCGAGGATTCGTTGGAGGTGTACTACCGCGAGCTGGATGCATCGCAGGGATCGATCAGCAAGGCCGACCCACTGTTTACGAAGTTCATTCATTTCCTCGGCCACACCACGAACGTGCAAGACCCGCGCCCGGGGCTGGGCTTGAGCTACGGCCAGACGGTGGGACTGGTGCACCAAATTTGGAGGCAGGAGTATTTGGACGCCGATTTCAAGGCCGAGCAGGATCGGATTCTTGCGGCCATCGTTCGCCAGGAGAGTGAAACCAGCGTGGGGCAGCGACCGGAGTTTGCCGACGCCAATACGGAGGGCATCGATGGGCCGGGTGCAGCGGGCTTGGAGCGTCGTTCACCCAGTGATCTTGAGCGTCTGGAACTTCAACGCCAACTGGAAAACGCCAATCCGTCGGTGCCCCGAGAGCCCCCGCCACCCAAATGATAAGGCCGCAATGTCGCCGCCATTTGGGGCGACGCGAACCCAAGGTGATTCGACCGAGCAAACTACCACGCGCTTCATCAGACGCAGGCCAGCCCTTTCCAGGACGGAACATAGGCACGACAGGAGGTCATCGCCGCATGCGGCTTGCTAAGGTCGCCATCGCAGGATTCAAGTCCTTCGCCGATCCGACGGAGTTTAGTTTCGACGCGCCGATTACCGGCATCGTCGGACCCAACGGCTGCGGCAAGTCCAACATCGTTGACGCCCTGAAATGGGTGTTGGGTGAGCGCTCCGCCAAGAGCCTTCGCGGTGATGTGATGATCGACGTGGTCTTCGCAGGCTCGGCCAATCGCAAGCCGCTGGGCGCTGCGACCGTCACACTGACGTTCGAGAATCCGGTGATTCGCCCGGCCGAAAGCGATCCAAAGCAACGCCGTGCCCTCGGCGTGGACACCGAACAAGTCGATGTCGCTCGCCGGCTGTATCGCGATGGCAATAGCGAGTATCTGATCAACGGCCGCAAGTGTCGGCTGCGCGACATCAAAGAGCTGTTCATGGATACCGGCATCGGCACCAACGCTTACTCGATCATCGAGCAGGGCAAAGTCGATGCCATGCTCACTGCAAACCCGGCCCAGCGGCGAGTTATTTTCGAGGAAGCCGCAGGCATCGCCAAGTTCAGGGCCCGCAAGATCGAGGCGGCCCGCCGTTTGGAGCGCACTGAGTTCAATCTGGTCCGCATTCGTGAGCAGCTACAGCAGACCGAAAAGCGGCTGCGCATTGTGCGCAGGCAAGCCGCCAAGGCGCGCCGCTTCCGTGAAATGAACACACGGTATCACCAGTTGCGGATCGATCTGGCGCTTGAGCAATATCACGGGTTGCGCACGAAGCAGGCGAAGCTCAACGACCAACTGGAGCGGTTGGAGTCGCAGCGGCGCGACCTGATGGAGAAGTTACAGTCGCTGGAAGACCAAAAACAAACGGCGGAATTCGCGCGGCACGATCTTCAGTCTCAGCAACACGAACTAGAGCAGGAGCAGGTTGGTCTGGCTGCCTCTGGCAAGCATGCCCAGCAGCGCCGCACCCTAATCGAACGGAACCTCACCGAAGCCCGTGAACAAATCGATCAGGATCGGACTCGCGTCGCGGATCTGTCAGCTCGAATCGAGTCATTGTCTGAGCAACTTGAGGACGCGCAGACTCGCATCGACAATACGGCGAGGAAGCTCAGTGAAGCCGAACAAGCGGTAACGGACGTTAGCGAACAGTGGAGTAGTCTCCAGGAGCAACTTGTTGCGGCGCAGGAGGAACATGAGCGGCTCCGTGAAACAGCGACGCGCACCGAGCAACTGCGAACACAGACCGCCGCGAACGTCGAATCAGTGGAAGGACGACGCAACGCACTCTCCGAACAAGCCGATCGTTTGGCCGGGCGAGCGGATCACCTCGCCAAGGAGCTGGCTGAAGCTCAGCAACATCATCGTCAAGCCGAGACCCGCCGAGCTGAAGCGCAAAGCGAAGTGGCACGGCTGGAATCCGAACTGGCGGAACACGAACGTGCGGTCGGTGAACTGGGTGACCGTGAGGCGGCGCTCAGTCGAGAGCTGGCTGAGGCTCGACACGAGCGAGCTGGGCTCGATTCTCGACGCCACCTGCTTCAAGAGATGCAACAGGCTCGGGAAGGACTGACCGACGCGGTTCGCACTATCCTCGAGAACCCGCAGCGCTTCGGCGCAGTTCGCGGACTGCTTGCCGACGCCATCGACACCGATCGTGCCCACGCTCGGATCGTCGAGGCGGCACTGGGCGTGAACGTTCAGTTGCTGTTGGTCGATCGACCCGATGATGCGCAAGAACTTCAGCGAGCGTTGCGCGACGTATCGGGGAGTGTGCGCCTTATAGCCGCGCACCCGGTCGATGAAGCAGGTCAGACTTCATCGCCGAACTCCGAGCAGCCTCTGCCGGATTGGGTCAGTCCGCTCCTATCGCACCTTCGGATTCAAGAGCATGCGCAGGAGGCCGTAGCGCGACTTCTTGGTAGGACACTCGTTGTACCCGATCTGGGGGGAGCATTGATGCTGGCCGATGGACCCTATAGGGGCTGGCGGTTCGTGACCAAGTCTGGCGACGTTGTGGAACCCGATGGACGTGTCACGCTACGCGGTGCCGCCGCCTCGTCGGACGGTTGGCTATCGCGGCGAGCCGAGTTGGCGGAGCTGACCCGCTGCTTGGCGACGCTGGACGAGACAATCGAAGCACTGAATTCGCAGCTCAGCAGCCTGCATGCCGAATCGGAGCAGGCTCAGCAACGGCAGGATGAAGCGGCGCAGGCGCTCCATTCCGCCCGCCATGCGGTCGTCGAGGCCCAGTACGAAGCGCAGCGGACCGCCAACGATATTCAGCGGATCAGTCGGGAGCGAACCGGCCTGGAGGCCGAGCAGGTCGAACTGACGCTGCGTATCAACCAGTTGGTATCGGAGCGCGACGGACTGGCAGAGCGTGTGTCGCAGCTTGATAGTCTGTTGGTCGATCAGACCGCCGCGACGCAGGCAGCGCGCACGCATCTGCAATCGATCTCGGGGCGATGTCAGTCTGCGCAGGAGCGGCTCACCACCGCGCGCGTTGAGCTGGGGCAGATCGGCGAGCAACTTGACGCTGCCAAACGCGAACACCGTCACCTGCATCTGGCGGCTGAAGAAGCCCGTCGCCAACGTGAGATTTCACACGAACAGCTCCTTGCGCGCTCGTCACAAGTTGAGCAGTATGAAGCAGGAATCGCCGAGGCTGTTGCTGAAGTCGCTCATGCCGACCGACGGCAGGCTGAGATCCAAACGACATTCCGCCAACTGGCGCGCCAAATCGAACAGTCCACTGAGGCTGTCCAGGAAGCGGCCCAAAAGCTCAACGAGACTCGGGCCGAAGCGACCGAACTCGATCGTGACTACCACGCCGCGGAAATCACACGCCGGGAAATCGAGGTCAAGTGCGAAGCGCTGGAAGAGCGGACGTTGGCCGATGTGGAACTTGATCTCATGGATGCGTATCCCGCCCATCTGGAAGCGCGCGACACCGACGATTTTCAGCCGATCGAAACCGGCGCCGTCGAGGTCGAGATCGATGCCCTGCGCGAGAGCATTCGCAAGCTCGGCAACGTCAATCTCGACGCGCTCGAAGAGGAGTCGATGTTGGAAGAGCGCAACGTCGATCTGGCGGCGCAGGTCCAGGACATCGACACCGCGCGTGAGCAGTTAGAGACACTGATCTACGAGCTTGATGAGACGAGCCGGCGACTGTTTGAAGAAACATTCAACTCTGTGCGCGAGAACTTTGCCGGCCCGGGCGGTATGTTCCGCAAGCTCTTTGGAGGTGGCAGCGCTGACATCCTCCTTCTGCCGGATGAGAACGGGAATACCGACTGGCTTGAATCGGGCCTTGAAATCAGGGCCAAGCCGCCGGGGAAGGAGCCGCGCGTGATTAGCCAACTTTCCGGCGGTGAGAAATCATTGACGGCAGTCGCGCTCTTGATGGCGATTTTCAAATCCAGGCCGTCGCCATTTTGTGTGCTCGACGAAGTGGACGCAGCCTTGGACGATGCGAACGTTGAACGATTCTGTAAGGCGCTTGTGCCGTTCCTTGATAATAGCCACTTCATCATCATCACCCACCATAAACGAACGATGCAGGCGTGCGATATGTTGTACGGCGTAACGATGCAAGAGCGCGGCGTATCCAAGCGCGTTTCGGTAAGGTTGGAGCAGGTCGACGCGGATGGTGCGATCATCGAAATTGGCGATGAGTTGAATCAGCCCGCCGCGACTAATGGTCAAGCGAAAGAAGAGACCGCGCGCCGATCGTCTGGTGCAGCAATGATCGAACCGAAGCCGGACACGAGTGAGATTCACTTGTCACCTGATGTGACCGAGTCGTCCACTGGCTCGTGAGTCACTTACAACTCATTTCAGCGGACTCGTTTGGGCGCAACGCGCCTTAGCGAAACTCACCGTGGCCTCGAGCAGTTGTTGAAATTGCGAACTTGATGCGGCGTCTGCCGGCAGAGGATTCGGTGTGTTATACACATGGTCACCGCCGGCTATCCGCAGGACGGTTGTTTCACTTTGCGCAGCGCGCCCGATTTGCTCCGCAGCATCGACCGGCACCGTCGGGTCATCTTCGCCGTGAATCACCAGCAGCGGACAGTTGATTCGACTGACAAGCGCAAGCAGATCATGACCGGCCGGATCGTCAAGTTGCTCAAGGAGCACTACCTTATCAATGCGCAAATCTTGACCGGTGCGCGATGATGGCGAAACGATGTAACCATCCTTGAGCAACTGATCTGCAGCTTCCGGCGGAAGGCTGTTGCACTGACAGGGTGCGGCCGCGGTAACCACGCCGACCGGCTGCGGCAGCGTTGTGTCATCCGCAAACCGACCCGTGGTGAGCAGCACCGTCACACCGCCGCGCGAATGTCCAAACAAGATGTACGGCAGACCCGCGCCATCAAGCGTTCCGTCGTTGATTGCCGCAACAACAGCTCGGCAATCAAACACCTGCTTGTTCCACGTATCGCGCTCAAACAGGTCTGCCCGCTCGAACGTCTCAATGTTGTTCGTCATGCCGGAATGGCTGAAGTTGAATCGGTGTGCGATGAAGCCGGCCTCGCACATCGTCTCAGCGATGCGCGGGAACATGCCGTAATCTTTGTACCCCTTGAATCCGTGCGCGATAATCGCCACACCAACCGGATCACCGTCCGGCAGATGCGCGTTCCCGAGAATCGCCTCGCCATCCGCCCCGGGGATTGTCCACTCTGTGCTCGTGCTCATTTGATTGGTCGCCTTCTCAAGTGTCAGTCGTCCGATGCAGCGTTCTCTTCTGGTATCTCTGCCCGCAAATATGAGTCGGCGATAACGATCACCGGCCGTGCCGGACGATTCCAGTTGTAGCTTTGGTTGATCTGGCCAAATGGGCCTGGGGTTGGTGGCGTCGCTAGCCATCCAACCTCGGTCGCTGCTTCCAAGAGCGCATCGATGAGTGTTTGTGGCACACTGCCATGCTCGATCACAAACTCAGCTTGCTCTTTGTTCAAGTTCGTCATCACCGCGGGTAAACCGTCAAACGTCGTAGTGGGAAAACCGGCCTTGGGCTTCTGTGCCCACTGGAGGCGAATTTGCATGATAGGCTGAGACCAACCCGCGCCTGGCGCATAAAGGACTAGAATCGCTCTCGTCGGATCATCAGCAAGTATCTGAGTGAATCCTGTTGCTCTCCAAGTCACATCGTCTTGGTAGAAATCCTCGCCGTACATGTCCGCTGACGTACGACCGTACCGATTGATGTCGAATCGATTAGAGAAACGCATCATTGGCCCGACTGCGGTGAGGCTGTGATAAACTGTCATACCGGCAAGTACGATGAGTACGATGATCGTTATGTGCCGCGATTGCCTATACAAGAGCCGGCTCAAATGCGAAATCGCGCCGCGTACGGCTGGAGATTGTTGAGGATTCTTCCCGCATTCCGGACAGCGCGGTATATTCAAGGGCATAAGCTCGTAGCCACAGTTCGGACAAAGAGTGCCGTCCTGTTCGAGAACCTCGACAAAGAGCGCTTTGATCATCGAACAGACCAAAGGCGCCAGAGCCCCACCGATAATGGCAAGGAATAGGGACAAAATGCCCAGGGGAATCACGGCTATGAGAACGACGAGTGGATCCCCCGCCGTCGCAGCGACGACACGGAAACTCGCGACGAACACAGCGCCGAAACAGAACGCGTAGCCGCTCGCAACAACGATGGCCCGCCTTTGACAAAGACACGAGAGTATCACTGCGAACATGAGAAGTGGCCCAAGGATTCCGATGAGCGAGATCCGCAGTAGCCTGCCCCAAAAGGCGAATCCGGTCTGTACGAGCGGGTCAAGGAAGATCAGTGAGAATACGAGCCCGACACCAGCGCCAAGCAACAGGGATAGCTCGACCATGGGTTCGAGTCGAAGGCGAGGCTTGACGCGGATCATGTCGCGATAATCCTAGGCGCTCGAATCGTCTCGTTGTCTTGTTTGAGTGTGAGGTGGGTAGGAATCTGCTACGAGTCGAGCCGCGCGATCACCGCATCCGCGAACGCACTCGTTCCCAAGCTCCCGCCAAGGTCGTGGGTCTTTTCACCCGCTAAGAGGCATGCGTTATACGCATCGCGGATGCGATCGGCGGCTTGCTTAGCCGTTGCATCGTTGCGACTCGCGGCTAGGTGAGGCAGACAAAGGGGACGGGAATCTTTATTCTAGGCATTCAGTCGGGCGATGACGGCTTGGGCGAATGCGCAGGTTCCCAAGTTGCCGCCCAGGTCGTGGGTTTTTTCGCCCGCTAACAGACATGCGTTATAGGTATCGCGGATGCGGTTGGCGGCTTGTTTGGCTGTGGCATCATTACGACTCGCTGCAAGGTGATTCAGCATCATCACGGCGCTCATCAGGAGCGCAAGTGGATTAGCGAGATCCTTGCCTGCAATATCGGGGGCTGTGCCGTGGACTGCTTCGAAGACCGCGCGGTCGCTGCCGAAGTTCGCGCCGGGAGTGACACCAAGCCCCCCCACTAATCCAGCACACAAGTCCGAAATCACATCGCCGTACAGGTTCTCACACAGAATCACGTCAAACTGACCGGGATCCTGCACGATCCGCATACACCCGGCGTCGATGATCTGCTCTTCATACTCGATCTGCGGAAAATCTCGCTCGTGAACGTCCCGCGCACAGCGAATGAACAAGCCGTCGCTGAGCTTCATGATGTTGGCTTTATGGAAGACGGTGATCTTCTTGCGTCCTCGAGTGACGGCATAGTCAAACGCAAACTGCGCGATGCGCTGACAGGCCACTTCAGTAGCAACCTTCAGCGATGTGATCACACCCGCGGTAATGACGTTTTCGATGCCGGAGTAGAGCCCTTCGGTGTTCTCTCGAACGACGACAATATCTACATTGTCGTAGCGGGTGGGTACGCCGTTCAGCGATCGAATCGGCCGGACCGCGCCGTAGAGATTCAAGGTCTTTCGCAGCGCGACGTTGATCGAGGAGAACCCCCCGCCGATCGGCGTGGTGCAGGGGCCTTTCAAGGCCACGCCGTGCTCGACGATCGCCTGCACGGTCGAATCGGGGAGCAGCGACTCATCACCATGGTCAAGGGCGGCAAGACCGGCCCGACATTCGATCCAGTCAATCTCGGCGTCCGCGGCGGCCAGGATGCGCTTGACCGCTTCGGTGACCTCGGGGCCGATTCCATCGCCTGGTATGAGCACGACGTTGTGAGTCATCGAACTAGCTGGCTCCCTAACAAGTGAAGGGGGACAAAAGGGGGGGCGAACGATACCTGATACTCCGTGGTTCGACAGCAGTAAAGGCACGTACTTGACGCTGGTCGAGGTTGACGGCTGACGACCGTTGCCGAAGGATGCTGCCATGGCCAAGGCCGATTCGATCCAACTTGATGTGGTGATCTTCGGCGGCGGCGGTGCTGGGCTGTGGCTGCTGGATGAACTGATTCGGCGCACCTACTCCGTGCTCCTGCTGGAAGCTCACCAACTAGGGTCCGGCCAAACCGTTGCATCCCAAGGAATTATCCATGGTGGACTGAAGTACACACTCAGCGGGTTGCTCACGCCATCAGCCTCGGCCATTCGTGACATCCCGAGCGTTTGGCGGGCGTGTTTGGCTGGCGAACGTGAGCCCAACCTGACGAATACGCGGCTTCGCGGCGAGTGCTGCCACCTGTGGCAAACGACCTCGCTCAAGTCACGACTGGGGATGGTCGGTGCGCGGGCGGGCCTTCGTGTATCGCCGCAGGCACTTGATGAGGATGAACGACCCGAGGCGCTGCAAACCTGCCCCGGAGCCGTGGCGAGACTCGATGAGCAAGTGATTGATCCGGTGAGTTTTATCAGTGATCTGGCGTGGCGACATCGCCATCATTTGATGCAAATCGACGCCGAGGATGGGCTGGAATTTGAAAAGGCAGATGCAGATGCGATTTCCAGAGTCGTGCTGAAGAATCCAAACTCGGGCGACGGTTTGTCATTGGCTCCTCGGCACGTCGTGTTGACCGCCGGTGGCGGAAACGCCGAGCTGCGCAAGTGCATCGGTTTGGATGACCTTGTAATGCAACGCCGTCCGCTGCACATGGTGATGGTCCGCGGTGAATTACCTTGTTTGAACGGCCATTGTGTCGACGGTGCATCCACGCGAGTGACAATCACGACGGCGAAAGACACATCGGGGCAAACTGTCTGGCAAATCGGCGGACGGATTGCGGAGGACGGTGTGGACATGGACCCGGCCCAGTTGGTTGCGTTTGCTGCAACTGAATTGCGGGCGGTCCTTCCCGATATTGAGCTGGGTGATCTACGGTGGTTCACCTACCGGGTCGATCGGGTTGAGTCAGCCGCAGCCGGTCGGCGTCCGGAGGATGTGAGCATTATTCAGGATGGGAATGTGTTTACGGCGTGGCCGACGAAACTGGCGTTGGTTCCGAAGCTGGCTGAAAGTATTGCGAGTCTGCTAGGCGAACCGGGGGCAACAGAGGAAGATTACTTGACGGGCGTAGAGCCTTGGCCGCGCCCGGAAGTAGCTGTGCCCCCTTGGGAGACGACGCAGGAATGGTTCGACGAAGTCTAGGCAAATGCGGCTTGACGGTGAGCCCCATCGGTTTCGGTGCGTTCAAGATTGGGCGCAACGTAGGGACGAAGTACGCCCAAGGGTATGACCTGCCGGATGAGAACACGGTGAACCGTTTACTGAACACAGTGCTCGACCTGGGGATCACCTACATCGACACGGCGCCGGCGTATGGGCTCAGTGAAGAGCGTATCGGTCGGGCGATCTCATCTCGGCGCAGCGAGTTCGTGCTTTGCACGAAGGTCGGCGAGAAGTTTGAGGATGGATGTTCAACGTATGACTTTTCGGAACACGGGGTGCGCAGTAGTGTCGCGCGAAGCCGCGAGCGGCTGGGGAGTGATGTGTTGGATATCGTGCTCGTTCATTCGGACGGGGACGATCTACATGTACTGAACGAGACGGACGTCGTGGCGACGCTGATGTCACTGCGCGATGCCGGCGTCATCAAGGCGATCGGCTTTTCCGGCAAGACGATCCAAGGCGCACGTGCGGCGCTTCAATGGGCGGACGTGTTGATGGTGGAATATCACCTGCGTGATCAATCGCATGGTTCGGTCATCGCTGAAGCGGCTGAGGCAGGCGTCGGCGTTGTTGTGAAGAAGGGGCTGGCTTCGGGAGCGATTGACCCGGCCGAGGCGATTCCGTTCGTACTGGGAGCCGCCGGCGTAGCGAGCCTGGTCATCGGCGGTCTTGACGTCGATCACATCGGCGCGAACATCCGCCTGGC
>CBDUST010000111.1:0-12835 GCA_965369945.1 uncultured bacterium
TCCAAGATCAACACTCACGATTTTCATGTCGGGTCTCCTAAAAAAGATTGGGACGAATGATCCCGCGGGAGACCCGGCTTTCATAGTTTCTCTGTGTCTTGTATGTTTCCAAACATTGTGAAATCGTGTCCAATGTGCAGCGCCCGTGGCCACAAAGCGCAGCGCAGCGGAGCCTCGCGGCCACGGGCAGGCGGTGCCAGATCGATCGTGCCTGGGCAACCTCATGCCGTCGCAGAGCGGGATCGGCGTCGCCTTTGTGGAATGAGCCCGAACAGCCGCTTGAGCGGTACACGGCGAAGCGCTTTGCGGTGAATCTTCTTCCTAGGTGATGGGCAGAGGTGCTTGGTGGTGATGGCGGATGATCGGCCGGGGGCTGAGGGAGACGCTACTATGACCGACCGGCTGGTATGAGGAGAACCCAATGGCAGGGACGGATCTGGCTGCGATTGAAGCTGCGGCTGCGAAGTTTCGTGACGATTACGTCAAAACCAAGGAGCAGATACAAAAGGCGATCGTTGGGCACGAGGAGATCATCGATGGCGTGCTGACGTGCTTGTTCGCCAACGGCCACGCCTTGCTAGAGGGTGTGCCGGGGTTGGGCAAGACGCTGCTGATTCGATCGCTTGCTGAAGCGTTGCAACTGAGTTTTTCGCGCATTCAGTTCACGCCCGATCTGATGCCTGCGGATGTGACCGGCACGACGATCGTGGTCGAATCGGACAGCGGTCGAGAATTTCAATTCCGCAAGGGACCGATCTTCGCGCAGATCGTGTTGGCTGACGAGATCAACCGCGCGACGCCGAAGACGCAGTCGGCTCTGTTGGAGGCGATGCAAGAGCACACTGTGACTGTTGGGGATGAGACATACAAGCTTGACGAGCCGTTCTTTGTGATGGCGACGCAGAATCCAATCGAGCAGGAAGGGACGTACCCGCTGCCCGAGGCGCAGCTTGACCGGTTCTTCTTCAAGTTGGAAGTTGGGTATTCCAATCGCGAGCAGCTTAGCGAGATTCTTAACCGCACAACAATGGGTACCGAGTCCAAACTCGAGCGTGTGCTGGATGATCAGACGATCCTGGCGCATCAGCAATTGGTACGCAAAGTTGTTGTCGCGCCGCATATTCAGGACTATGCAGTACGGCTCGTCTTAGCGACGCATCCACAAGGTGAGCTGGCCACGCCGACGGTGAATCAGTTCCTGCGGTTTGGCGCCAGTCCCAGAGCGGCGCAAGCGATGGTGTTAGCCGGCAAGGTGCGGGCGCTGCTTGATAGCCGAGGCAATGTTTCTGTTGACGACATTCGCTCGGTTGTCTTGCCAGCGATGCGCCATCGCTGCCTGCTGAACTTCGAAGGCGAAGCCGAAGGCAAAACAACGGACGAGATTCTGCAGAACATCCTCGAGACGTTGCCTGCGGATGTTGGGGTGGGCGTCGGCGCAGCTTGATCAGCGCAGCGTGATCGAGATGAACAAAATCAATCTCGCTAAGAAACTCAGCCTGTTTGACGAGACATGGTCGCCCAAGATCGTTGGCGAACTCAACGGCCAACATGTCAAACTCGCCAAGATCAAGGGGGAGTTTGTTTGGCACACGCATGATAATGCGGACGAGATGTTTCTCGTGATTAAGGGCAGCATCACGATCGAGCTGCGCGATCAGCGTGTGGATCTTGACGCCGGCGAGTTCTTCATTGTGCCTCGCGGCGTGGAGCATCGACCGATCGCCATTGACGAAGCTCACATCATGCTTTTTGAACCGGCGGGGACGGTAAACACAGGCGATGTTGAGCACGAGTACACGGTGCGCGATCCGGAGTGGATATGAACCTGCCCGCAGCTTTCGGCCGCGTTGATTTGCGTCAATAATCTAGCGTGAACTTTCTGACACCAATTTCGGCGCTTGTTGCGGCAGGCGTCGTGATTCCACTGCTGTTGGTGCTCTATTTCCTGAAGCTGCGCCGGCAGATGCTGCGAATCCCCACGACGCTGCTGTGGCACAAATCGACCGAGGATTTGCAGGTCAATGTGCCGTTCCAGCGGCTACGGTCATCGTTGCTGTTGATGCTGCAATTCCTATTACTGCTCCTGCTGCTGGCAGCGCTGGCGCAACCGGTCCTGCAAACCGAAGCGCCTCCGTCGGCGCGGGTGATCCTGCTGATTGACCGCAGCGCGTCGATGAGCGCAACGGATGTGGATGGAGGGAGCAGATTGGAAGCGGCGAAGGCCGCGGCGCTCCAGATCGTCCAGCGACTGGGTCGAGGCGGCCAGCCGAACCAAATGATGGTTGTAGCGTTCGCATCCACGGCGCAGGTCATGACCAGCTTTGAATCGGATCGAAGAACGCTACGCGAAGCGATCGCGTCTACCACAGAGACTGATGAGCGGGCGAACTTGGAAGCGGCGCTGGAGTTGGCTGGGGCTTTTGCGAGTCGAGAGGAAACAGCGGACGATCAGCCGCCCACGGTCGTATTGATCTCCGACGGCGGTGTCGGCGAGCCGAGCGAGGCATCAGGATTCTCACTGCGATCGGGCATTTTGCGCTTCATCGGCATTGGACCTGGCGCGGATCAACCGGTTCACAACGTCGGCATCGTCTCGTTCAGCGCTCGCCGCGATTACCAGGATCCAGCGAGGGTTCTGGTGTTTGCGAGGTTGGCCAATGCCGGTTCGCAACCGGTTCAGACACTTCTCACACTGCGAGTTGATGGAGAACCCAGCGAACTGAAACAGGTGGAGATTCCGCCCGCGGGAGCGACGGGTGTGGGTGAAGTGACTGTGACATTCGCCATCGAGTTGAGTCGCGGCGCTGTGCTGGCGCTGTCGAGTAGTTATCAGGACGACCTTGTTGCGGACGATGTTGCGGCGCTTGTTCTGGCCCCTCCAGCGGCGCCGCGTATTGCGCTGGTTTATGGCGGCGACGAGCCGGATGCGTTTCTCTACGACCTGCTGTCTGCATTAGAGCCGCAGCGGTTGGTCGCGTTGCAGGCTAGGCAGGATAGCAGCGATGAACTCCGTTCACGGTTGGAGTCGGAATTCGATTTGGTGGTGTTCGACGGCGCTTCAATCGCGGCGTTCCCAAACGTGCCAACACTTAGCTTTGCCGCAGCGCCGCCGGGGATCGCATCGAAGCTGCCGCGCGATTCCGGCGGAAAGCGGATCCTCAGTTGGGATCGTCAGCACCCTATCATGCGCCACGTGTCGCTCGATGCGTTGGCGTACACCGGCTTCGGAGCGTACGAGTTGCCGGACGGCGCGACGGCGCTGGCTACCGGACCCGACGGACCGGTGATTGTGTTGGTACCAAGGCGATCGGCGCGGCACGTTCTGGTGGGGTTCGCTTTATCGCAAAGTAACTGGCCGGTTCACATCAGCATTGCGGTGTTCGTGCAGAACGCGCTTGAGCACTTGACGCTTCCGGGGCAACCCGGTGCAGCGCTGAGCTTTCATCCGGGCGATGTGATCACGGTGCGGACTGCGCCGTTGACACGGGCGTTGGTGATCCGCGGTCCGGTGAGCGTGGAGGTTGCGGCGCCGGGGGGCGCCCCCGCTACGCTTCCCGTGCTGCAGCGCGTGGGTCTTTATGAGATCGACGGCGCCGTAGCGGCGTTTGACACGATTGCGATCAACCTGCTGAGCGAGACCGAGTCGGACATTCGGCTGCAGCGGTCGATTACGGTGAACGCTCATCAAACCGAGGCGGGTACGATCCGTTCAGCGGTTCCGCTTGCGATTTGGCCGTGGCTCGTGGCGGCGGCGTTGGGGCTTCTGATTCTGGAGTGGATCGTGTACTGTCGCCGAATGCGGGGATAGGCGGCACGGCTACGCAAAGTTGGCCAGACTCGCTACCCTGTCGCCGAGAATCGCAATACGAACTTGGGGTAATCACACTATGAACTCGACCATCTTGCGGACGCAGTGTCTGGTTGTCGGTTTGGCGGGTCTGCTAGGACTCGCCGGTGCGGCTGCGGGCCAGGAGGCTGGAGGCGGCAACGGCAAAGCGACTGACCTGAGCTTCGCTGTCTACAGCGGTGGGGAGCTTAGCTTTAAGTCAGACATCGAAGGGGGCGGTGACCTGAACGTGTTCAGGCTGCAGTTCGGCGTGATTGGCCGAGCTGGTCTCACGCGCGACTTGGACTTGGCAGTACACATCGGGTACGACGTTGATCTGTACGATTTCTCCGGAACGAGCGCGCTAGGAATCGACCCGTGGGAGGACGTACATACGTTCAACGTCGGTGCGCTACTGAGCATGGACATGAGCAACGACTGGACGCTCTTCGGCGGCCCGGTCTTTCAGATTGCGCGGGAAGACAGCGCCGACCTGGATGACAGCTTCATTGGCGGTGGTGTGTTTGGCGCGACGTATGAAGTGAACTCGAGTCTCACTGTGGGCGGCGGTGTAGGAGTAGTGACCCAGATCGAAGATGATGCGAGGCTTTTCCCAGTGATTGTGCTGGATTGGGAGATATCAGACACGCTGCGATTGACTAGTAGAACCGCCGGCGCCGCGGGCCGAAGCGGTCTGGAATTGGTCTACGACTTTGCGAACGACTGGGAGGCGGCCATCGGCGGGAGCTATGAGTTCCGACGATTTCGATTGGACGACGACGGTGTTGCCCCGGGTGGAGTGGGCGAGGAGGTCTCCACTCCCATTCGGGCTCGCTTGTCACGCAGGATGGGCGATCATGTGGTCCTGGATTTTTATGCCGGCGTTGTGACGGTATCTGACATTGAGCTTGCGGACGTCCACGGAATTGTTCTTGGTGTCGCGGATGTCGATCCTACGGGGTTGTTGGGATTCACGGTGAGACTCACTTTCTAGTCAGAGGCGTTGCGCCATCGCGCAGTGGCCGAATCTGACCGGCCGGCGTCAGCGGCGCCTGCCCGCCGCGCAGACGAACCGGTTCCAGCGGGACGTCTTCCCACGTTGAGATGTCGACCGCGACGCGCCCCGGGTCCAACTGCCAAGGAACGGTTGTGTTGGGACCGGCCTCGACGGCATTGCTATCGCCGTGTGTCCGCGTGAATCCGATCTCGACACGGCCTGGCGAATGCCCTTTCATCCAGCTCTCCGGCATGACGAGTCGGCAATACCAGCGGTCGTTATAGGATCGTCGATGGATTCGGAGCGTTCCATCGTTCTCTCCGACGAGAAGTCGCCGCCAGCCTAACTCCGGCACAATGAGAACGACGGTCGGACCTCCATCTGTTTCCTCGGGGCCGATCAGGAGTGTGACGGCTTCGATTCCTTGCGTGTCGTGCAGGTCCTCAATCGCAGCGAAGTCCGCCTCTGACGTTGGCGGTGTTGGTCGACGACATTCCCAAAAGATTTCCCATCGATGGTTGAAACGTCGCAGTTGAACAAGCGTTGATCGATCCGATGGCACCGCAAGCTGTTGATGGCTTTGGGCCTCAGCGAGTGTTAATGGCGCTCGAAGCGGTGCAAACACAATGCCGGGCGGTCTTGCGATCAATGCGTCGCGCCGCGATGTCACTTCGAGCGAGCGTCCCTCCACTTCAACGATCAGTGTTTCTGGCATCGACTCGCCGACACTCGGCTGCACCGGGCGTCTTGGTTGGTCAGTGGCCCGGACCGGACGATCAACGTCGACGCGTGTGAGGACTGCCGGCTCCAGCCGAGTCGCCACCGGAGCTTGGTCTGTGCCCAGCCAGGTAAACCGCGCAACGACCGGCTTGAATGTGGGATTGGCAATCGCTACGGTCACCGAGTCACGATCGGCACTTTGGGGCCAGACGAGTCGCAGGTTCTTTGCGTCTGCCCATGCTAGGGCCGACTGCATGACCTGCCGATCACTTTGCGTGAAGTCCAGCAGCAAAGACAGCAGGCCGGTCAATTCATCTGGGTCAGCGACCCAGACGGCGAACGAACGGTCCTGGTCAAGGCAAGTTTGCGTGAGCAGATCGCGGCAAGCGCTGGCAGTACCCGGGCTGATCGATCTAAACCGGCTGAGCCCCAATCGCCACAAATCAGCGTAGTACTGGGCCACCATCGATCCGACCTCCCCATATTCCAGCGGCGAAGGCGGCGACATGCCCAAGCGGTGTGCCAGCAGAACCCACCGCGAATATTCAAACGGCGAGCGCGGGTCGGGTCGATCTGCCGCTTCGATCAGTTCTAGAGTACCACGATCGGTCGAGTCCGCACTCATCAGCCCGGTCAGTTGAGGTGTGTCGTACCAATGAGGGCGGAGTGTTCGTCCTTGCAATCGTATTTGTCCCCGGCCGGCTGAAGGTAGGCGGGCGAGCAAATAGGGTGTGCCGGCCTCGGCGATTGTGGTATCATCGGTCGGCTCGATTCGCCGTACGCCGAGTCGTCGTGAATCTTCGGTCCAGTGTCGCCGGTTCGGCGTTGGTAGTGGGTAAACCCACGCGACGATGCCTTGTATTCTACGCTGATTGGACAGGCTGAGTGTCATCAGCTCGGGCCAATTATCCCCTGGCCGCTGAGCCGTTAGCGGTACCATGAGCACTCCGCCTCGGATCGCAATCGGATCGATGACTGCTGTGCGAACTCCACGCACGGGATCGGCGCAGACGGAGGTCGCCGCCAGGAGCAAGCACCCGCACATCGAGACCGCTAAGGCTCGGCGGACCCATATTCCCGTAACTCGGCGAGGTGTCTGGCGGCTCATCCTAAGTTCGTCGTACGCTGGTGATTGATCAAACAAGACGCATCGTCGATCGCCCGCTCGAGGTCGTTGTTGACAATGTGGGCGTCGTACACACCGCTTCCCTCGGCGAACGCGATCTCCCGCTTGGCCTCATCAAAACGTCGCTGGATGCTGGCCTCGTCCTCGCGCCGTCGCTCGCGCAGCCGCCGAAGGAGTTCGGTTTCGCTGGGCGGCAGTATGAACAGTGTGAACGCCTCCGGCATCGCCTGCTTGACCTGACGCGCACCCTGAACGTCGATATCCAGGATCACGAGCTTGCCCTCAGCAACCTGTCGCTCGACGGGTTCGCGCGGCGTGCCGTAGCGGTATTCGCCATAGACCTTGGCATGTTCCAGGAAGGCCCCGTCGTCAGCCCTTTGCTGGAATTCGAGCTCAGAGAGGAAGTAGTAATCTCGACCAGCAACTTCGCCCTCAGCTCGGGGGCGCGTTGTCGCCGAGACGCTAAACGTACCGCCCAGGCGCCGCTCCAGGGCACGGGTGATCGTGGTCTTGCCGACTCCCGAAGGCCCGGAGATGACCAAGAGTAGTCCGCGATTGCCATCCGACGCTGACGTCATGGGCGATAAGTGTACGGAATTCGACAGAGCCGATCCTGCCACGGTGCGACCCTATGCGAGGCAGCGGGGCACCCAGCTACGTTGGAGCCTTACCGACGCGAGAGACAACGGGTCAGAACAGCCATGCGAACCGCGACCCCATTGGCCACCTGCCTCAAGATGAGGCTTCGCTGCGGATCATCGGCAACCTCAGCGTCGATCTCCAGACCTCGGTTCATCGGGCCTGGATGCAGGACAACCGTGTCCGATCGGAGTCGGCTGAAGCGCTCTCGCGTCAGGCCGTACCGAGCGCGATAGTCGTCGGCGATCGCCCCCGGTGAATGTCGTTCGAACTGCACCCGCAGCATCATGATCCCATCGACCTGGGGCAAGATGGCATCCAAATCGTGGCTTACCGTGACGCGCCCAGGTCCGGCAGCGATCTTCTCAAAGGAGGCCGGAACAAGCGTCGGTGGCCCAACGACTACAACGTCGACGCCCAGCGTCGTGAAGCCGTGTACTGCGGAACGTGCGACTCGGCTGGCGGCGATGTCGCCGACAATGCCGATTCGGCGGTCGGAGAAGTCCGTCCACTGTTGCTGCAACGAAAGAAGATCGATCAGACCCTGCGTGGGGTGTTCATGGCATCCGTCGCCGGCGTTGATGACCGAGCATTCAACAGCATCGGCGATCATTGCAGGAGCACCCGCATCGCTGCTGCGTACCACCAGAGCATCAACGCCCATTGCCTCGATGGTGAGGGCGGTGTCGAGCACTGACTCGCCCTTGCTCACACTCGACCCACGTCCGGTCAGGTCGATGGTATCGGCACCGAGTCGAATAGCGGCGACGTTGAAGCTGTTTCGCGTCCGCGTCGAATCCTCGAAGAACAGATTGGCTATGACGAGGCCAGCCAGCCTATCCCTGGCATCGGACCGGCCAGATGCAGCGTCCTGAAGGCCCTCAGCGGCTTCCAACAGGGACAGGATCTCCCCGCGAGGCAGGCCTTCCAGGCCAAGAAGATGGCGACGATCAGTAGCAGCAACTGACATGGCAGCCCATCGTAGCCTCCATCCGACCCTCGCCCCATTGGTACCTGCCGGTCTGAGCTCACGACGTTCCGTCGGCTCAGAATCGGCCATGGCGGATCACGGAGGTACCTGGGCCGTGGTCAGGCTCGGGTCGGCGACCATCTCAAACTCTAGTGAAGCCTCAGCTTCAGCTTTGGACTTCTCATCGCGAACACTGATCTTGAGCTGGTACCTGCCGACGGAGAGCTGCTCCGGGAAGGTAACCACCTGCACGATGTAGAAGTCGTGCCGGCGATTCTTGGTCACATCAACCACCGGTTGCCACGGCTGACGCCACACGGGTATTCCGTCGCGATCGGAGAAAATCACCAACTGTTGGGAGAGTTCGGTCACCCATTCGGCGTTGGCATTCAACTCGCTCGTAAAGTCTTCGATTTCCATGTACACAACAGCTTGCTGGCTACTGTGGGCGAGGAAGGCATACCGTCCGGCGTCGTTGGTCTTGAATTCGTCGTAGGCCCCGAAGCCTGACACGCGCGAGGTGAGCGCGGCATGGTTGAGGTGCAGCTGCGGTTCCTTGGTGAGGCTGCGGTGCAGCTCAGCCACGGCTCCCGGCAAGGCTTCAGGATCCCCGGAGCGCACCAGCTCTTGCCCGAGCTTGGTGTAGAACGTCTGCATCGCCGAAAGAAGTTCGCGCTCCCGGTCAGTCAAGCCGGGGATCGCGTCGACCTGCAATTGACGATCGGGGCTGAGGACCGCCTGCGCCACAATCACCAGCAGGTGCCGAAGCGGGACATCGCTATACGTTGCATGTTGGTACGCTTCTCGCGAGAATTCGACCATCAATTCACGCAGCCGATCATCAGGCGGAGGCTCGATCGCGGTCGTTTGATTCGTCTGTGGCTGCGACACCGGCGGGGTCGGCGTCGATTGATCCGCGGCGAGCGATCCTTGTGAAGGCTCGGGCTCAGGTGCCGGTGTGGGTATCGATACCTCTCGCGGTTTGTATAGGCCGGGAAGATTCCACTGGATGTCCGCTCGCCTAACAGGGCTGGTATCTTGGGGCGAATCGTCGTTCGCTGGCCGCTGCGACAGACTCATAAGGTGCTCAACATCACGTTGAGCTTGGGCGACAAAGTCGTTGACAAGCGGGTCGGCTTCCGGCGATTCGGAGTCGGTCGACTGGACGACCGGCGCCGCGGCGTCGCCACCGCTTTGCGGCGGCGTTTCACAGCCAGCCAGCGCAGAGAAGGCCCCAAATATGACCGAGACAGCAATAGATTGAGCGATCGTATTCACCGCCGTTGCCTCCTGCATTGGAAGACCATCCTGGTCCGGTGTGGGTATCGGACGCCTCGTCAGAGGCAACCAATGCTATCGGTCACAAGCACGGTGAGTCGTTCAAGGTTCCGGTCGGGGCGGCCGAGGCTTCGCTTGCTTCGCCGGTCGCTGTCAACGGCGAGCTGCAGGAGTTGTGCAAAGCGTCGCGGGCCGGCGCGACGGGCGGTATCGACGATTCGATTGCCGGTCGGTCCCCACAACCGAAGTTGTTGGGCGATGGTGCGCGGCGTCTGACCTTGGCGCAACAGTTGCGCGGCTCCGTGGAGCCGACGAAGCAAATCGCTGATCGCCCACATCACCAGCACCTCGGGCAGTTGCGACACCTCAAACAGGTCGCGAAGTTTGCCCAGCGCCTCGGGCGGACGGCCGGTCATGATTGCACTTTGCAACACCCAGGCCTGTTCCTCGCGGCTTCGCCCCACCAGTGCGGTGACATCATCGCGCGTGATGGCGTTGTCCAAACCGACGAAGGCGGCAAGCTTGGCCAGCTCATTGTCCAGCCGAACCAAGCCACAGCCCAGTCGTTCAACCAGCAACAGTGCGGCCGAACGCTGGATCGAGCAACCGTGACGATTCTGACACTCATCAAGGCACCATGACGTGGCCTGTGCGTCGCTGAGCAGGTCGCATTTGGCCAGTGTGCCGACTTTCGTCACGAGCTTGTCGAAGTTTCCCTTGCGCCACGTCTCAGCTCGTAGCAGCAGTGTCGCCTCGTCGACCGGCGACTTGGCGTAGCCCTCCATAGCCCGGCGGTACCCCTCGCGAGCCAGGAATTTGTCCGCGTTATCGACGATCACCAGCTTGTGACGTTGGATCAATCCATAACTGCGCAGCTCGTCAAGGACATCCGCAAGGCTGACCGAGTTGCCGTCGAAGCTGAACTGTTCAATCTCGCCATGGGCATCCCGTAGCGCTTTGGCAAGCCGTTGGGACCCCTCGTGGATTAGCAGCAGTTCCTTGCCGTGAAGGACGACAATTCGCATGGCGGCGTCGAAGCTGACTTGTTGAGGGGTGTTTCGAGCCATCTCGCTGCTGATCATAACCGAGTCCGAGACTGGGGAATCGGCCCAATGTCTTCTATTGCAGCTGGCGGCGGTTGCAGCGCTGGTGACGGGTCGCCATCGCTCATAGGATCAGCGACGAAGCGAAGGTGTATCGTGCTGGTATTGCATATTCTCCAAGGTCCGGATCGTGGCAAGAAGTTCGAGCTGCCGATCGACGAGCCGCAGCTCATCGGTCGCTCGTCCGAGTCGCTGCCACTGACGGATGGCACAGTCAGCCGCCGTCATGCCGAGCTTACGCCGGACGACGGGCGGTGGTTTCTGCGCGACCTGGAGTCGTCCAACGGCACGTTCATCAACGGAGAACGGATCGCCCATGAACCGGTGGAGCTATCGCCCGGCGATCAGATTCGTTGCGGATCGACGCTGGTGGTCTTCGCCATCGCCCCCGATGACGATCGTCCGTCGCGTGTGCGGCTGGTTGGGCCTACAGAAATGGACGTCACGGTCGAGCATCGGTTGGATCCCAACGACGAGTCGATGATCCTGGCTGAGCCGGACCCGGTGAAGGCGGCGAAGGATCACCTGCGCGTGATTTACGATCTCACCGCGCTGACGGGATTCACGATTGAGCGAGAGGCGCTTCTGAATCGCGTCATGGACCTGATCTTCGAGGAGTTCAAGCCCGACCGCGGCTTCATTTTGTTGAAGGAGGACGCCGGCGACGACAGCCGATTCGATCCCGTGGTCGTTCGCTACAAGGTGCGTCCCAAGACCATCGACGAGGGACACATCCCGGTAAGTCAGACGATCATCCAGCATACCGTGAGCGAAGGCACGGGAATCCTGTCTACGAATGCGATGACAGACCAGCGATTTCGCTCAGGCGACTCGGTGCGTGAGTACGGCATCCGCTCGGCCATCTGCGTGCCGATTCGGACGGCGCAAGAGATCTTCGGTGTCATCAGCATCGACTCGTCCATGGCCCAGTTTACGTTCACAGAATCGCAGCTTCGCCTGCTCAATGCTGTTGGTCAGCACACCGGCTTGGCTCTTACGAACGCGGCACTCGTGGACTCGCAGATGCAGTCGCAGCGACTGGCGGCGACCGGACAGACCGTGGCCTCGCTGAGCCATTCGATCAAGAACATCTTGCAGGGCTTACGAGGCGGCGCCGACGCGGTCGAGTTGGCGCTGAATCGAGGGGACTTCAAACTGGCCAAAGAGGGCTGGCCCATCTTGGCGCGGAATCTCGATCGAATCTACGGATTGACACAGAACATGCTGGCGTTCTCCAAGCATCGCGAATTGGAGTTGGAGTTGACGCCGATCGGTCCGCTGATGGAAGAGCTTGCGGAATTGTTTCAGCCACAGTGCGACCGCAAGGAAGTCGGTTTGATTTTGGATCTCGCGGAGGACGTACCGCCGATCCCAATTGACGCCAACGCGATCCATCAGGCTGTGATGAACCTTCTGGCAAATGCACTTGATGCGGTCTCGGCCAAGACCGGCGTGGTAACACTTCGGACTCGATTCCTCGCGGACAACCACGAAACTCAGATTGCCGTGTCCGACAATGGTCCGGGCGTTTCGCCAGATCGGCACGAAGAACTGTTCGAGGCGTTCCGTTCGACCAAGGGCCAACGCGGCACCGGGCTGGGCCTGGCCGTGACGCGCAAAATTGTGCAGGAGCACGGAGGGCGTATCGAGGTCGAATCTCAGCCGAAACAGGGCGCGACGTTCATCATTACGCTGCCCAGCGATCGGGTGGTGTTGGACTCGGGCGACACCCGCCTGCCTCGTCCCCTTTCCCCGTCGGAGCTGGACGAGGAGTTGTGAAAACAGGCGTGACGTGGACGAAGGCGCAGATTTCTGAGCGAAACGCTGGCCGAGTGAGGTCATCTTGCCGAAACGGTGAGCGAGCCTATCATGCGGCGAACCTCAAGATGAACGGCTGCAAACGACCATGGACTATCCAAATCCGCTGAATTCCGGATCGCAATTGAGCGATGGCGTCGGGGTCGATCCGCGTGGCGCGGTGCAATACCAGCGAACGCGCGAGATGACGCTCGACGAGTTGATGCTCGAGAACCGAGTGGTTTTTCTTGTCGGTGACATTAACCAGGCAACCGCGGCTCGGGTCAAGATTCAGATTCTGTACCTGGAAGATAAGAAACGCGGCCAGGACAAAAACATCAACAAAAAAACTCCCCGGGGCTAGGTGGACGATACGTTG
>CBDUST010000112.1:0-12727 GCA_965369945.1 uncultured bacterium
ACAAAGAAGAAGTGGCCGACAAAGCACGACAACATTTTACTGTACGTCAAGAACCCGAACGATTACATTTTCAATTCAGAGGAAATTGAGCGAATACCTTATATGGCACCGGGGCTCGTGGGACCTGAGAAAGCTGCAAGAGGGAAGCTCCCGACGGATACCTGGTGGCACACGATCGTTCCGACAAACGGGAAAGAAAAAACCGGTTATCCCACTCAAAAGCCGGTCGGCGTGCTGACACGCATCATCCAGGCCTCTTCTTCCCGGGACAATCTTGTGCTGGACTTCTTCGCCGGAAGTGGGACCGTCGGCGAGGTGTGTCTAGCGCTGGGCAGAAGATTCATCCTGATCGACGAGAGTACTCAAGCGCTGGAAGTGATGGCGCGACGTTTCGATGGTAGGAACGAGATCGAGTGGGAAGGATTTGATCCCACCCCACACCAGACCGGGCATCTTCAGGCGGTTCTATTCTAGGTAGAGGCGCAAGATGGCGAATCCAACCGATCCACAATGGGCTCGCTTCCTCAATTACATGGACAGAGAGGTGCGCTCTCAATGCAAAACGCAGCGAGCTTCCTTAACTGGTGGTCCGTTCGAATGGCTCCAGATGCTGAGCGGTTCTGTCTTCGGCAATAAGGTTGGCGATCTTGCCGTCAGGTTTTTCCTTCAGGACGAGATGGCGAAAAGAACAGATAAGGGACATGATTTCATCTTTCGCGGCAAGCGTGTCGAGCTGAAGACCGGTGTTGAGCATTCGACACCAGGCGTTTACCTCTTTCAGCAGATACGCCCGCAGGACGACTGGACGGACTTACTCTGCCTAGGTTTCGCAGTTGAACGTCTCGACGTTTATGTCTTTTCTCGCGAGTTCGTTGAATCAGCTATCGCACGTTGGAGCACCGATGGAGCGAGCGTAATCACCCCACAACACGGAGGTGCACGATCTCGTCGCCCAGGAACAACGCCGGACACATTCTGGATGTGGACCAAACCCGAAGGGGAAGAGGTGCTCCGGCCGTACCGCTCACATTTCGACTCGACGGGATGGCATGGCCGGAGGCTGCAAGACTCGCTCTGAGTAGAGGCGCACGATTTGGCCACACCCGCGTCAATCGTTGCCTCGAAAGCCAGTGGCAGAACTGGCGACCCCGCCGAATCAACCCGCTTTGGCAAGGCTGGCGGTGAAGAAGAGTCGAGCAGTTGCCCCGAACAGCCTACCGTTGGCCGGTTTGCGAATGTGAATACCCGTTTTTGAAACCCGTGACGCACGCACCTGTGACCCTGGTTCGACCCCATGCCCCTGATCATCGACACCTACAACGTGCTGCATACGACCGGCATTCTCCCGCCTGAGATGGCTGGAATCGACCTTGGTGGGCTCATCCGCCTCATCTCGTCCAGCCGGTATCGCCGGCAACTCGTGACGCTGGTCTGTGACGGCACGGGGCCGGGGCCCGCGTCGTCAGGCCTGCCACGGACGATCGCCATCCGATTCTCCGGCCCCGATCGTGAGGCGGACGACCTGATTCTGGAGTTGATCGAGCGGGCCACGGACCGTCGGCGGATCACGGTGGTCACGTCCGATCGAGCTGTGGTCAACGCTGCCCGCAAGCGGCGTTGTGCCACGCTTTCATCACCCGCCTTTCTTGAGCGGCTGCTTGGCGATGCTCGAACCAGACCCAGGCCGGTCGACGATCGGCCAACCGGTCAGTTGGACGCGAAGCGGGTCGACCAGTGGATCGAGCGGTTTGGGTTAGCTGAAACAGAGCTGATCAAACCCGCTACGGCTGATCCAAAGGACCTGGAGGCATCATCGCTTCCCGACGACGTTATTCGCGAGGCGGAGGAAATGCTGGAACAAGATCGCGGCGACGACACGGCCGAGTTACCGAAACGCACACCACCCTCACCGGATTAGACGCAAACTCGATTGGTGACCTGCGGTCGCCAGGGATACGATCCAGCGATGAACGTAGCTACATATCACACGATCCTTTGGGTGATGTTGGGGACATTGAGCGCAACCCTTGTGGGATGCGACTCGACCGAGCTGCCTGTGGAAACAACCAGACGGCCTGCGCCACGGGCATCTACCCCGTCTCCCTGGCAGATTGCCAATGGCTCAGCCCAAGTAGCTGTAGCACAGGAAGCGGATGACCCGGAGCTGGCTCAGGCGATCACAGAGGCTCGCAACACTGTCGATCAGGCTCGTGAGCGCTGGTTGAACTCGACCGTAGAATCGCGATCGCAATGGACCGTGAAGTGGGCTGCACCAAACGTGGCTGGCGGCGTCGAGCATGTGTGGATCAAACCGATCCTTTATTGGTCGACCTTTCGGATCGAAGGGTTGCTCGCCAGCCCACCTCAGACCGAATTGGCCTCGGGTAAGGGCTTCGGTGAGCCTGTGAGTTTCCCCGTCCAAGAGCTTTCGGACTGGGTCTACCTGATCGACGGCCGTATCGACGGCGAGCACGAAGGCGGGTTTACCGTCAAGCTGCTGGAGCAACGTTACGGCCAACCCGACTGAATGACGCCGACCGACTGGGCCGATAAGCCAACGGAGGCGGCCGGGGTTCCGGTGCGCTGCGACTCCTCTTATCGCAACCGGGAGCGATGTGCCGGTCGCAAAGTGGACACCAGGCTGGTGCCGACACTCGTGGCTCCGGTCGAACAGAGGCTGTTGGCTGTGTCAAGAGCGGACGACCCAAGAAAAATCACCCGCTCGATCCAGGTGCTGGATCAGGAAGTGGTCGACGATCTAGCCCAGACGATCGAGGCGGTGATCGAGGATTTTCGCCAGGCGGCCAGCAAGTTGACGGAAATGCTCGATCAGGCCCAGTGCAGCCGCGGCGAGGCCGAGCAAGCGTCGGCCAAGCTGGAGCAGCGACTCGGCCTGGGTGTTCGTCTGCTCAAGGGGCTCGAAGAACGAACGAAGATGATCGGGGCCGCGACGACGGACCTGGACGAGCGACAGCGCCGCACCGAAGAAGCAGAAGCCCGGCTCCAGCAGCAGTTTGCTGAGTTTGATAATCGACTCGATGCCACCGTTGCGCGGTTCGAACGACACACAGCCAACACGAGCGAGACGATGCTGAATCGAGCCTCAGCCGTGGCTCAGATCGCCGAGAACGCAGAGATCAACGTGGCGCTGATGGCTCGACGGATCGCGGAAGCGCTGGCCGACGTAAGGCGGAAGCCGCAGATCGATGCGCCCCAGCAGGCGGGACCGCCGGCCGTGAGTGATGTCGAAGATACCCCCAATCGTCACGAATCCGAGAATCCGGTTCAGGCCGGCCCAGTCCCGACCTCAGCCGCAATTATGGATGATCTGGTTTCGTCCAAGACCATGTTGGAAGACGAGTTGGATGCGTTGTCGGCACGGTGCGACAGTCTGAAGCAGGCACGACAAGGCGCGCTTGCGTCGCGAGAAGATTCCAAGCAATTCCTCACGGAGATGTCCAGTGAGTTACTCACGCCGATCGACAGTGTGATCAGCATGATCGAGCTATTGCGCGACACCAAGCTTAATGACAAGCAACAGCGCTACCTCAAAACGGCCGAGTTTGCGCTGGATGCGCTCTCGAGTTTGGTGGAAAGCGTTCCGGACCTGCCGCACATCGACAACGGCGGGATCGCGCTCGAGACCTCGGCGTTCGACGTGTGCTCGACGGTACAGCAGGCCGTAGACATGCTCACACCGGGCGCGAGCAAGAAGGGGATCGAGCTGGTCCATCGCGTTGCCTCGGAGGTTCCGGGACTTGTCCAGGGCGATCCCGGTCGGCTGCGCCAGGTCTTGCTGTACGCGATGAACCGCGCGATCAAGTTCGCCGAGCAGGGTGAAGTGAGTGTGGACGTCGCCGTCGATCACAAGACTCACTCCCACACAACACTTCGGTTCCAGTTGAGGCACGAGGGAACGGCGATCCCCGAATCGATGACCGCGGCTGGATTTCACGGTGATACCGAACCCGATGGCCGTGCCGGGTTCGGGTTGACCATTTGCGGGAAGCTTGTGGAACTCATGCGCGGCGAGTTCGGAGTCCAGACCGACCAAGACAAACGCGGTTTCACTATCTGGTTCACGGTCACCCTGACCAAGCCGTCTGAACCGAGCGACGATCGGCGGGCGCACGCCCGCTTCCAACAAGAAGCGCTGACATGCAATCTCGGTGAAGTCATCGACCTGTCGCTCGGGGGAATGCATATCCGCCGCACTCGCCCTGTCAAGGACAAACACGTCGAGGTCCAGCTAACCTACGAGGGCGAGACGATGACGGTGCAGGCCGAGATCGTGCGATCGAAAAAGGTCGGCTTCCGCAAGCACGAACTCGGGCTGCGGTTCCTCGATGTCGATCCGGAGACAGCCAAGCAGCTCACACGCGTGTCGCTCACTCACGGGGTTCGGCACATACTCGGCGATGAATAACTGAATATCTCACCGCAAAGATTCACAGTCCTGGTCGCTTCAGTGACCGGGACGCACTGTGCAAAACGATCAGCGCGCGATGCGCGTAAGTCGCTCGCAGGCAAAGTCGCGGCGGCTTGCTTCGATCTCAAACCACATGCCTTGTTTTTCTCTCACCCTCGATACCTTGATGCCGCTCGTCACGGATACAATCGCTGCGCGCTCCAGCCGCCCTGTTCGTTGCGTGTGTAGGCGATTCGATCGTGCAAGCGCGCGTCGCGGCCCTGCCAGAATTCGATGCGATCGAGACTGACGCGATACCCACCCCAATACGGCGGGCGGGGTATGTCGCCACCGGCGTACCGCCCGGCTACTTCCAATACTCGCGCATCCAGTACGGCCCGGCTCTCGACCGGCTGCGATTGCTCGCTGGCCCATGCTCCGATCTGAGCCTCGCGCGGTCGCTTGGCGAAGTAGGAGTCTGAAAGCGCATCGTCTACCTCCGTGACGCGCCCCTCGATCAGCACCTGCCGGCGCTCCGGATCCCAGTAAAGCAGCAGCGACGCATAAGGCGTGGCGTGGAGCGCTCTGCCCTTGCGGCTGCTGCGATTCGTGTAGAACACAGCCCCGTCGTCGTCGAACTGTTTCAGCAGAACGATACGGGCTGAGGGCCGACCGTCGGGGTCCACCGTCGCCAAGGTCATCGCGTGCGGATTCTCTCGACCAGGTTGCCGGGCCTCGAGGAGCCAAGTGTTGACCTGGGCCGCCGGATCGTTTGGAGGGTTGTCGAAGTCCATAGCGGTTTCCCTTGGGTTCAGGTCGAATGAGGCCGGGCGGCGGGCACGAAACTTGGCACGCAGCGCGGCTGGACCCGATACTATAAAGAGCGTGGCCGCCCGTTGCCTTTGAAGCACGGGCAAACCAAGTTGTGGGGTTTGCACGGCTCGAGGGATTTGTGGGCGAGGTCCGGTTCGCTGTCGGATCGGTCGCAGGAGAGCCGTTCATGCACGAGACTCGCAATTTTGTCGTCGTGTTGGTCCTGATCGCATCGAGCGTCTGGGCCATCGTTGCGTGGTTTATCCTGGGTCTGGACATCGCTTTCAGTGCGCTACAGAGATTTTCCTCGCTCATTTTGATTGTCGCCAGCGCGGCCTGGCTCTTTTATGCACTGAAAGTCGAGGACAAGATGCCGGACCATCTGCGCAATGTACTCGGTGACATCTACTACGACGCGGACGGGCTCTCATTCATGCCCATGGTTCGTTCTAATCAGAATCAAGCGGAGTTGAGCCTTTACTACCAGAATCGCTACGAGAACCCAGTCGAGGCGATCGTACACCTCCGCCCGCCTCAGGACAGCTTCGTCATACGCCCGGGCATGCGTGATGTCCACTTTGCCTTCAAGGTCGCCGGCGGCGACTTCGGCGTGATACATCAGCCCATCGCCGTACCCGCGCATCTTCAGGGCGACGTCGTGAACGTGCAACTGGCCGCCGCGAGCTGGTATCCGCGCAGCCACGGCGCACGCCTACGCAAGCGCATCGGTCTGCCTTGTGGCTCCCTCGATGTCGATTGGGGCGGCGCGGCGTTCAAAACCGGCGTGCACGAAAGCTCCGGTGAAATCGAGCTGCACAACCCCGCCACCTTGCACCTATCCATGCCCGTCGAGGTTGCCGAAGGCGTAACGGGCGAGAAGTCATGGAAACAGGAACAACTCGTCCCCGGCGAAGTGGGGTGAATAGCACGATTCAACGGCACCGCAACAACGCCTTCAGTTGGGCTAGCCGCTGAGCTCGTCGATACGCGCCATGGCTTGACCGTAAACAACTGGAATCTGTTTCATCAGTCCGGCCAAATCTTTCTGCAGTGATGCGGCTCTATCTTCATCTGCGTTGGCAAGATCTGCGATTTTCCGGCGCGCGTTGGCAAACAAGCCGTCAAGCTTGTAGATCAGCTTGTCAAGTTGCTCATCTGAAAGCGTCTTGGCGGTCGCCTTGGCGGCGTCAACTTTGGACTGTTCTGTTTCAAGCTGACTCTCGTACTCTTTTTTCGCAGCTTCGATCGCTTTGCTTGCCGCCTCGCTCATGCCTGACTGCAAACCACCTGCGAGATCATCAGGCATCGCCGTGGCGTCGCCGTTCCCGTCCCCACCGCTACAGCCGCAAAGCAGTAGTGTCGTCGCGATGGCACAGATCAATCGTCTTTGAGCGTACATGCTCTTCTCCTTGGTTTGAGCACAGTGCCAAAGGCACGTTGGCGGTCATTGTACCGTCGCTGAAGATCGCTGCGCCAGGCTCAATTGTCCATCACGCGTTTGGTCGCTTCGATCATCGATTCACTGCGAAGTCCCGCTAATTTGCCGTATTCAATCGCCTTGGACTCATCGAAACTGTACTCGTCGTGTAGAAACGCTGCCCACAGTCCGCCGCAGCGATTGGACGATCGGCAATGGACTACCATCGTGAACGGCTCCCCCCGAACTGTTCCCCGACGATAAAATTCGGCCTTGAATTGTGCAACATCAGCGGCACTGAATGTGCTGGGCGTCATGGGGATGTGTACGTACTCCATGCCAAGTGACTCGACCAGAGTAGCTTCGTCGAAATCGACGGCGCTTTGCATCTCTGCATCTGGCCGCAGATTCACGATGACCTTTACGCCGCGCTCAGCAAGTATGTTGAATCCCTCTTCCGTTGGCTGACCGGCAAAGAGGATGTCCCCTATACCCGACAAACGAAGAACCCCCTCCCAGTTGTCGATCTCACGTGGCGGGTAGACACCCGTGGGATAGAAAACGCTGTCCACCTTGCAGCCGATCAGTAGTACACCGACAACGAGTATCAGAATCCTGCCGATCAATCGCGACACAGCATTACCTCCCGTATCAAATGACAGACAGAAAGTATCGTACCGACAACCACAGCACGACGCCCCTAGCCGCAGTTTCCTCGCGTCATACCCACCACCGTCATGTCGTTGCTGGGAGGGTGCGGGGGGCAAGGGACATCGCTGGCCAAGCGCCTGGGTAAAAAAGAAGCGAGCCGCCCGTAGATGACTCGCCTATTCAACAAATATTCTGAGACGGGCCCGTCACATGCTCTCGGTGTAGACCGAGTTGAGCGCCTTGGTGATCCGATCGTTGAGGTCGGCAAGATGCGCACCGGTATACGGATCGACTCGTCCGTTACCGGTGTCTATCCCCGCTACCTTTTCGTTCAGTTGCTTGAGGTGGTGCAACGCCAGCGTTCGGATCGGCCGTGGAATGCGCCGGTCGCCGGTCGATAGGATGATCAAGCGATCGACCATTGACGACTGGAGATTGCGCCGCATGCTGGAGATCATCGGCTTGCGGTCGGTGAAGGATACGCCGTCGAACTGGGTCTCAAGTTCGGTGAACACCGTCTCAACCAGCGTCTGCATCAACTCCGGCAGCGTGAGCGCGTCATCATCGCTGGGTGTGCGGTACTCGTTGTCGTAAACGCGCGTCAATGTCGTCGGATTCAAGAGCATGGTCAACGCCGACGATTGGATCGATCGAACACGATCATGTACCGGCCAGGTTGGATCGCTTCGGTCGCCCGGACTCTGATCAGACCACTTATCAACCGTCATATGAGCCAGCAGCTCGGGCGTAATTCCGAATGCCTCGTCGTTGAATGCATTATCGATGACAAACTGAAGCGCTACCCGCTGTTTGGCGGGATCAACTACCTGCACCGGCGGCCGACCGTTGGGGTCGCCCTTGCGGTCGCGGTTCACGTGCGCTGAGCCGACCCAGTTGGTCATCATGCTCAACATTCGAAGCTGCATGCTCAGTGTCGTTTGATAACCGCGCCGGGCCTTGGACCAACTCTGACCATCCTTGACCAACTTATCAAGGATGCGCTCCCGGTGATAGCGCACCAGGCGCATTTGATTCTCAGCGTGGTCCAGCGGATTGGAGGAGAAGTCGTATCGTCGAGCGTGCGGGTCCGGGCCTGATGTATCGTCATCGGTCAGATACGCGAGTTCAGGTTCAGCCACGCGCGAGAGCACGTCCTTGACGTCGCCGAACGTGTATCCGTATTCAATGGCCCACTTGTCATAGGGCCCGATGCCGATCATCGCAAAATCACCTTGCACCTCGCCGGCTTCCATGTTGAAGTTGGGCGGGTTGTAGTCCATGACCGAACCGGTCATCGTTTTCTTGCCCTTGAATTCGTCGCTGTTGATCTCAGCCAGCGTATAAATGCTTGAAGCCTTGAAGTTGTGCCGCAAGCCGAGCGTATGACCAACCTCGTGGCAGACAAGTGAAGCCATCAACGGGCCAACGAACCATTCGGGAATGCCGTCGAGCACATCACCCTCGGGCGCATCTTCACCATCGAACGCGTCGATGAGCCCGAGCGTTTCAAGATTCAACCGCCCGAACGCCATTTCCGCTGCCAGACCATGCGCAGCGAGGCACAGTCGATTCTCACCACCGAGCCATTCGCTAATCGCGGCAAGCTCCTCATTGTGCATCAATGCGGGGTCAGCGGGAATCGGCGGAAGTTCTTCACCGGCAGCGAGCCGACGTTTGCGCTCTTGCCGCTGTGCGAGAATCGCTTGCCGTTTCTGCGGCGGCGTGAGCAAGATCCTCGGATCCCAATCCGGATGATCCTCCAGCCACAAAAGTGTTTCCGGGCTGAAGTTCTCGACCGCCAGTTCCGGGGCTTGCTCGTGATACCATCCCCAATAGGCGCGAATCCAACCATCGGTAAGAACAATATCTGCGTCGAGAATCTGCCCGGTCAACGGATGCGAACGGTGCGGTCCGATCGCGGTGGAAATGTCGTTGTTCAGCCAACGAATGAAGTTGTAGCGCACATCTTCGGGGTCTTTATCCATGTGCGCGTTGGTCGCCTTGTCTTGATAACGAACCTCGATGGCGTTATCGATTCCGACGGCTCGGAATGCGTCGTTCCAATACAGCAAACCCTGACGCACCCACCGTCGATACCGCACGGGAACGGTGTGCTCGATGTAAAAGATGATCGGCTCTTTGGGAGGGCTCAGTTTCAGCTTGGAATCGCGCTTCTCCAAGCGCCAGCGGTCGATGTTTCGCGACCACTTCTTTTCCTGGTCGTATTGGCCAAGATCGCGGTAGACGGTTGTGAAGTAACCAATGCGTTCATCGGCAGCTCGAGGCTTGTAACCCGTGCTGTCGGGGATCAAACTGATGGAGAAGTGGAACGTGGTCAGTGTGCCGCGGGAGGCAGGAACTTCGATGGCGATCTCGATGTTCTTGGGAAATGCCTTAGCACTCACCACGCGCGCCAGACGGCTGTTCAGGCCACGAGCTCGCCCGCCGAGGAACGTGCTCGCGTTCCCGATGAGAAGATTATCCAAGTCGATAACAGGCTGACCACTCGGGCCCATCGTCACAATGGGAACATCGATGAGCACCCGATCGGTAAACAATCGCTTGACGGAACTCTTGGAATGCGACTCGCCGGTGGAGCGTGTCCCGACCTCCGGCTGAATCAGCGCCATACGCTTGTCGTATCGCTTCCAATAGACATACCGAGTCGGACCCTGGAGACCTGCGAAAACGCTTCCGCTCGCTTGCGTTACAGCGATGAAGTACTTCTGGCCAGACCAACCCGAAGGCAACTCCGCAAGCAGTTGGTTCTTCTTCTTGTCGACGTAGACCGTATACAACGGCCGCGATCCATCGGCGGTCGAGATGACTTTCTCATAGCCTTTGGAGACTTCGGCGAACTTCGGGAAGTCGGGCTTGGGCTTATCGTCTGACGACTTGCCCTGGCCGAGGGCGTTCGCGGCGAGTGCGGTAATGCAGGCAAGTCCGACGATCGTCAATGATCGATTGCGCATGGTGACGCTCCTGGAAAGGTACTCTTGGGTCTGATCTCCGAGTGAGGCCGATAACGGTTTGGCACTATAGCATCGGGCACTCTGGGCGTGTCCGCAATGCCGCACCACCTCACGATTCATTATGACTCATACGTCAACAACAACGGAGCAGGAAGCGGAAATATTGCCAAATCAAGCGCCCCCACTGGGCGGCGCAACCTTCCCATTCCGCCCGTTTCCCCTCCCCGAGGTGATCCGGCCAATCTCACGAGCCATTCGATCCACACCCAGCTGGACCGAGTCGCGTCGGAAGGGCAGGTCGATCGTCCAATAAAGCCGACCTTTGCCATATGACCCTCGCTCGGCTCCACCGCCGAGATTTCCGAGCGCGAGTGTAACGCGCCCCCGGAAACCCAAGTTCCTTATCGCTTGCTTGTGACCGGAAGCGTGGTGAAATAGGTGACTGTCCCTAGTTTCCCTTAGTTTCCCTCTCCACGACCGTCCAGACAACCTCACGAATCACGACGAAACCCGCGACACCGGCGAAAACGATCGCGACGACGCCTTGGACCTTGACCCAATCAACGAGGCGCTAGCGGACAGCGCGAAACAGATTGTCCGCGGACGGATCGCGGTTCCTCTCTTCATCTTCCTTGGATCCGCTCAGCATCGTGAAGGCGCAGAGCGCTAGCAGGAAAAGGACGAGCGTCTCCCACGGGACAACGAACTGCTCGACGAAGATCAGGCAGACCGCGAGCGTCAGGGAACCACCGATCAGAACCAGGATAGAAAGCGTTCGCACCGCCGATCCCTTCATCGCTCGAGTCTTCGCATTGCTCACTCCAGAACGTCGGATTTGGATCCTGACACTTGATCCACCAGAATAGGATGCGCCACGAAGCACGTTGGCGCGCGGATCGATATTACCGGATCAGGAGCACGCTGATTCGCGAGGTCAACCCCGCCACGGAAGCCAAAGAGCCGAAGTTGACCTCGTTGACCGTACCATTACCACCTATAGCTAGCCGGCACTTCTCATTTGACATTCGCCCGGCTCCACCGCCGAGCTTTCCGAGCACGAGTGGAACGCCCCCCGGGAAACGCAAGTTCCAGTCGTTTGGTTTTAGGATATCTGTTTTTGACGTCGACGGTAGTCACCTCCGTAGGTGTCACCTGAGGAGCCGTCACCTAGCTAGGGGACACCCTGGTTATCGAGATACTGCACCCGTCCAGTTTTCTTCTCCCGGAGCGGGAAGGCGAAGTATTGCCGAATCATCGGTCCCGATCCGGCGGTGCGATTTCAATGGACTCACGAGAAGTCCGGTGGATGCCCAGCTGGACGTAGTCGCGTGAGAAGACCAGGTCGATCGTCCAATCCAGAGCGATGCGGACCTTCCGTGCCCAACCCGGCATCTTGAGCAAGTACACGGTTCGCCATAGCCACCATGCCCAAAAACCCACCAGATTGATACCAAAGACCTTCGCCACACCGGTGCGGCAACCCAGCGCCGCCAAGGCTCCCTTGGAACTAATATCGCACGGTCGGGTTTCCCCGCCCCCAAGCACCGCTGCAATATTGCTTGCCAAATGGGTTGCCTGCTGCACCGCGTGTTGGGCAGTAGCCGGATATGCCGCGCCTTTTGAATCGACGTTCACCGCGCCGTCACCAATTGCCCAAACGTGCTCGATTCCTTTCACGCGAAGATCTCGCTCGCACAGAATGTAACCGCGATCATCCACCGGCAACGGCCAGCCGGCGATCAGCGGATTCGGCTCGATGCCTGCACACCAAATTACCGTATGAGCTTCGAGCACTTCACCGGAATTGAGCGTAACGCAATCGCGTGCGATTGCCGTCGCTGTCGTCTTGAGGCGAATATCAATCCCGCGCTTCCGCATGTGAATCGTTGCATACTCGCCGAGATCATCATCCAACGCCGGCAGGATCCGATCACCGAGCTCCACGAGTGTGACCGCGATCTCCCGCTGATCTACATTGGGATACTGTCGTGCTCCAAGTCGCAGGAACATGTCAAACTCGCCAGCCACCTCGACGCCGGTGAAATTCCCGCCTACGACGACGAAGTGCAAGAGCGCACGCCGCTTCGATTCGTCTTCGGTTGCATTGGCCAGCTCCAGCATCGTGATCGCACGGTCACGCAAAGCGATGGCGTCTGTGAGGCTCTTGATCTCGCAGCCGTATTCTCGAAGGCCGGGAACATCCGGCAGGCGCGTGACGCTACCCAGGCAAATCGCCAGCTCGTCGTAGTCGATCTGCTGGACCTGATCGCCTCCCACGAGTCTGTAGGTGACCGATCGGCGGTCAAAATCGGCGTCGAGCACCTCAGCCATGCGAAACTGAACCGTCTTGAGGAACGCTCGAATCGGCACGACCGCATGGCGAGGTTCGAGGCCGCCCGTACCAGCCTCAACGAGCAAGGGGGAGAAAACAAAGAAGTTGTTCCGATCAATGAGCAGGACTTCAGT
>CBDUST010000113.1:0-12599 GCA_965369945.1 uncultured bacterium
CGAGCTCCGTAGTCGTACGCCCAGATGATCTCATTCAGGAAACACTCTCGGCCGAAGATGCGATCTAGCAAGATCTTGCAGTAGTGGACTTCGCGGTAGTCGATGTGGAAATAGAGGCTGCCATGAGGCGCCAACAATCGATGGGCCTCTCGGAGCCGCGGTTCAAGGAATGCGAGAAAATCATCAAACTGATCATCAAACGACTTGTGCCCCAGTTTGACCGTATCGTACCGCCGACCCTGAAACCCCGTCCGATCACCATCGTGCGACGCGATCGTCTCGATCTGGGTTCTCGCCTGACGCTTTCCGGTATTGAAGGGGGGATCGATATAGATGAGGTCCACAGATGAGGACGGCATAGCTTGGAGGATAGGGAGGTTGTCGCCGAAGCAAATCCGGTTCTCTACGCTGTCTGTCTCGATTGTATTTACGGCGTGACTAGTCATTTTCATCCGTCTGGTGCCCCATCTCAGATCGTGTCTTGGCGTGGAGTGTACCCCAATGTAGACAGTCGCAGTTGTAGTATGAGCCGGAATGGCGTTCGGAGCCTCTAGGGAATTCGATCTGAGAGGCAGCATTCCCTCGGCGGCGGAGCGTTTCCTAGCCGATTTTGCACCCGGGACTTGCCAAAGTACGGCTGTCCGCCTCTAATGCCCGGCTCGATTTATCCGGAGTGAGGCACGCGTCTATGGCTATTCGTATCAAAGCCCGTGGGGGAGAGTCGGTGGAGCAGATGCTCCGTCGATTCAAGAAGCTCTGTGAGAAAGAGGGGCTGACCAAGGAAATCAAGCGGCGGCAGTACTATGAGAAGCCCTCGGAACGTCGTCGCCGTGCCACACGCAAGTCCATCCAGCGCGCGGTCCGCAACCTGGAAAAACCAAGCCGTCCACGGTCATAAAGGCCGATGACGGTCAACGGTCGGCTGGATTTGCAGCCGACCTGGGCGGGCAACACACTCGAGCGGCCCCTCGCCCCGAGCCATCACTATTGACCAACATCACTGATCTTTGCTGGAGAGACCGATCGTGAACGCTTATCTGCTTGCGGACTTCTCAGACATCTGGAGCAACGCACCGGTGTGGATCATCGCGCCCATCGGGGCGGTCCTGGCCTTGATCTTCGCTGTGTACTTCAGCCGTGGGGTCATGGCGCACTCCGAGGGTGAGCCGGAGATGATCCGCATCGCCGAGGCTGTGCGTGCCGGGGCGATGGCGTATCTCACCCGACAATACAGAGTCGTGGCGATGGTATTCGCCGGCTTGCTGGCGGTGCTCCTGCTGCTGGGGCTCAGCGGAATCCAAAGCTTGGTCACGCCCGTCGGCGTGCTGTTCGCCTGTTTGTTCTCAGGAATGACCGGGTGGTTCGGCATGAAGATGGCGACCAACGCCTCGGCGCGTACCACCTTCGCCGCGAAAAACTCGCTCAATGAGGGACTTCGCGTTGCCTTCCGCGCTGGGGCGGTGATGGGGCTGATCGTCGTCGGTTTCGCGCTCCTTGACGTCTCAATCTGGTTCTTCCTGTGGAACTCGATCCTGCCAACGCCTGAGACCGGCCTGGTGGGTATTACCACCATCATGCTTAGCTACGGCATGGGCGCGTCCACCCAGGCATTGTTCGCACGAGTTGGCGGAGGCATCTACACCAAGGCGGCGGACGTCGGAGCGGACCTCGTGGGTAAAGTCGAAGCGGGCATTCCCGAGGACGACCCCCGCAATCCCGCCACCATCGCGGACAACGTCGGCGACAACGTCGGCGATGTCGCGGGCATGGGCGCTGACCTGTACGAGTCGTACTACGGCTCAATCCTGGCGACCATGGCGCTCGGAGCAGCCGCGGCGCTCGGCATCGCTGGGCTTGGTACGCCCGGGACCACCTCCGCTTTGGCTATGAAACTTACTGTCGCGCCAATGGCGATTGCAGGCATCGGCATCATTTGTTCATTGCTCGGAGTGTTTGCGGTGCGAACAAAGGAAGACGCAACATTTAGCCAACTGCTCAAGAGTTTGCACACCGGTGTGTGGTTCGCTTCCGGCGTGATCGCCATCGGTGCGCTTGGATTACTGTGGTATCTATTCAAGGATACGCCGGATGTGAGCGGCCTCGGGCTTTGGGGGTCGATCATGGCCGGGCTGCTTGCCGGCCTCATCATCGCCGTTGCCACCGAGTACTACACAAGCTACGAGCACAAGCCCACACTGGATGTGGCTGAGCAAGCCCTTACCGGACCTGCCACGGTCATCATCTCAGGCACAGCGCTGGGCATGCTCTCAACATGGGTTCCAATCGCCACGATCGTCATCGCGATTCTTACCGCATTCACGTTCGCCGGTGGAGGAGAGAACTTCCTGCTCGGTCTCTATGGCGTAGGAATCGCAGCGGTCGGCATGTTGTCGACGCTTGGCATCACGCTGGCTACCGACGCCTATGGACCAATCGCCGACAACGCAGGCGGCAATGCCGAAATGACCGGCCAGCCTGCGTATGTTCGTGAGCGCACCGACATGCTCGATGCATTGGGCAACACGACCGCAGCCACCGGCAAAGGGTTCGCGATCGGTTCTGCGGCGCTGACCGCGCTGGCACTGTTAGCAGCGTACATTTCAGTCGTTCAAACCAACCTCAACAAGCAACTCACCGAGGGAGCTGATGCGGCAGCGTTGCTGGATTCAACAGCGGGCCAATACGTCGCTGCTTACCAAGGCCACGGCCGATTTGTCATTGCCGACCGCAACGACAACAGCCTCAGCGGCGGAATGCTCGCGGCGTCCGACAACACACGCCGTCGTGTCAACTCGTCACTTGAAATCGGACAAACCGTCAGTATCTACGACGACCTGGATGAATTCACCAATAGCTATCCTGTTTCGTTCGACGGAGTTGAATTCAATCTGGTTCCAATTGATCGGGCGGATATTAAACAAGTCCTCGCGTTCTACGACGTAACACTGATGAATCCTCGCGTACTGGGCGGCCTGTTTATGGGTGTGCTGTTGGCGTTTGTCTTTTGCGCACTGACGATGAAGGCGGTTGGACGCGCTGCCTATGAGATGATGAACGAGTGTCGGCGTCAGTTCGTGATCATGAAAGCGGCCTTTGCCAAACAGGGTATGAGCGAGTCAGACATCGCTGATCCGATGAAGTGGCCCAAGCAAGTTGACGTCGATGGAACGCAGTTCCCCGACTACGCCCAGTGCGTCGCGATCTCCACGACCAGTGCGCAACGAGAGATGGTCGTCCCGGCATTGCTTGCGATCATTGTCCCGGTGGTCGTTGGCCTTGTCTTAGGTGTTGGCGGTGTCATGGGTTTGCTCGCAGGCGGGTTGACCAGTGGTTTTGCCATTGCGATCTTCATGGCCAACGCAGGCGGCGCGTGGGATAACGCTAAGAAATACATCGAGATGGGCCATCACGGCGGCAAAGGCTCCGATGCGCATAAAGCCGGCGTCGTTGGAGATACCGTTGGTGATCCGTTCAAAGACACCTCCGGCCCGTCACTCAACATCCTTATCAAGCTCATCGCCATCGTGTCCGTGGTCTTCGCCGGCCTCATCGTCAAGTTCTCGCCGGCCATTAGCGCGCTCGTTGGGCTGGGGTAACTGCTCGTGCCTGTGACCGTCAAGCCCGATCCTCGCAAGCAGCATGACTTTGCGATCGAGGCTGCGCGGCTACTGGCCGATCGGCACTGCGAGGACGTCTTGCTGCTTGATGTGAGGGGCCTCAGTCAGGTCTGCGACTTCGTTCTGATCGGCTCAGGTACCAGCGATCGGCAGATGAAGTCCGTTGCCGAGGAGCTTGAGGATTTCGGGCAGGACCACGACAATCCCGTCTTCCGCTCCAATCGTGACACAGGCCTGACGTGGGTCGTGATCGATTTTGTGGATCTGGTTGCCCACTTATTCGAACCGGACCAGCGAGCCTACTACGATTTGGAGGGTCTCTGGTCCGATGCCGAGTCCGTAGACTGGCACCGGCCTGAGTAACCGTTTCGTAGAATGATCTGTGTTGGATTCCTAAGGAGCACCATGCTTCGCGAAATTCTGTTCGCCAAGATTCATCGAGCGGTCGTTACCGGCTGCGATCCCAGCTACATGGGTTCGGTCACCATTGATCCGGACCTGTTGGACGCGACTGGAATGGTGATCAACGAAAAGATCCTCGTGGCGGATTGTGAAAACGGAGCGCGCTTCGAAAGCTACGTCTTTGAAGGTGAGCGCGGCTCTGGCCAGGTGAGGGTCAACGGCGCAGCAGCGAATCTCACACGCAACGGCCACCATATCTTGATCATGTCGTTCGCCCAAATGACGCCTGAGGAAATGCAGCTCCATCGCCCCAAAGTCGTCATCTGTAATGAACACAACGCGATCGCTGAGCTGATCGAGTATTCCCCCGCCCAGGCGCTCGCCGCCATGGCTGACATGTCTCCCTAACGGCCAAGCCGGTCAACAGCGAGGGTCTTAGAATCCGAATAATGATGGACGGGCGCTGCGGTACGATGCCGTGTGTTGAGGCGCTCATATCGCTAACGAGAAGGAGGCCCATAATGAGTCGATTGGCAATCTCGGTTTTCGTCGCCGCGGCTTTGGCTACGACCGCGATGGGGCAGGTTCAGTTCCTCGACGAGACCTTCGACTACGACAAGGATCATCCCCAGGTCGGGTATTGGATCGGCAATGTGACCACCCCCGCATCATCCGACACAATCATCGTCGGCACTCTTGAAGTGAAGCAGGCGGATGATGGCTATGCGCTGAGGATGACGCTGCCGGGGATTGGCGCACGAAACAAGGAGTGCGTGCTCGTCGTCGCGCAGGGATCGGTGATGACGTTTGATCTTGTGGCCGCGGGTGGTACGTACCGGTTCGTCGGTGAGATCGACGCGGCTGGGCAACGCTTTGCCGGAACAGTTTCGCCAGTTGATGAGGCGGAAGACGGCCAGGAGCATTCTTCCTTCGAGTTCGCGCGGTCGATCCGCCCGACTGACCTGCCCGACCCACTGGCGTTCACCGGTGATCTCAGCGCGCAGGGCATCAAAATGGGCATGACGATCGTCTTGGCCAGGACGCCCGGGGGAAACTGGGTCGGCCACATCGACGTGCCGATGCAGTTTCTCAATGCGTTTCCTCTCATCAATCTCAGCGAAGACGAAGGCGTGATCCACGCCGAAATGGCTGTGCCGGGCGATCCCGCGATTGATGTCTCGCTCGATGAGCATAAGCAGCACATGACCGGCACGTTCAAGCAGTCCGGCATGGAGCTTGAAATCGCCTTTGTCCGCGATGTGAACTATGTCTACAAAGAGTTGGCGCGCCCGCAACACCCCAAACCGCCGTTCCCATATCGAACGCTCGAAATCGAAGCCCCGCATCCCGACGGCTTCACACTTGCTGGAACACTGACCCTGCCTGACTCATCACGGTTCGGCGATGGACCATTCGTCACCGCTGTGATGGTGACCGGTTCAGGTCAACAGGATCGTGACGAATCGTTATTGGGGCACAAGCCGTTTCTTGTGATTGCGGATTACTTGACTCGCCACGGCATCGCCGTAATGCGATATGACGACCGAGGCGTTGGCGGCTCGGGCGGGCGCGACACGCTCGGCGAAGCAACCTCCGTCGATTTCGCTTCCGACGCACTGGCGGTCTTCAATCACCTCAAAACGATCGAGTCCATCGACAGCGCGCGGATCGGGATCATCGGCCACAGCGAAGGTGGGCTGATTGCACCGATCGTTGCGACGATGACTGATGATGTCGCCTTTATCGTTTCAATGGCCGGGCCGGGCGTGCAGGGTCGGAAGCTGCTCGCGGTGCAGCGCAAACTCCTGACGATGGCGGCCGGAGCGTCCGAGGAGGATGCGGACAAGGCGAACGAGCAATTCGCACAGATCGAGCAAAAGATCCTTGATGGCGCGACTGTTCGGGAACTCGTGCTATTCTTGGTCAAGTTCGCCCGCGAGCAGTCGCCTGAAATGAAGCAAACCGATGAAGAACTCACCGAGACAGTCAAGTCTCAGGCGAAGACACTCATGTCGCCGTGGTTTCGGTACTTCATGGAGTACGATCCAGACGAGGCGCTGCGAAACGTCAAGTGCCCCGTATTAGCCCTCAACGGCACACTCGATCTGCAAGTCTGGCACGAACAGAACCTCGACGCCATCGATCGCATCATGACCGAGGCTGGCGGCGATATCACAACCAAGCGTTACGAAGGACTCAATCACCTGTTTCAACCGGCCACCACCGGAGCCGTCGGTGAATACGCCCAGATTGAAACGACCATCGACGAACAAGTCCTGCGCGATATCGTCGATTGGATCAAACAGAAAATGAACGTCGGCTCGTAGCGAACCTTCCCCCGAAGCCGGATCTGAGGAGTCTTCGACGAAGGTCCGGGTCCAACGAAGGTCCGGGTACCGCAACCCATACAATGCCCCCATGAGCTTCGGCCTCTCACGCGGAAGAACGCTTATCACCACCGGCTTCGGATTGAATCAATCCGACTTGCCGCCGTTTGAGAACGGCCGAATCGACCCGCGCGACTTCTTCCAGCATCCTCATCACCGATTCGAGCTTGAGATCGGCTCCGGCAAGGGCACCTTCCTCGTCAAACAAGCGCCGCTGCGGCTGGATACCAATTATCTTGGCATCGAGAAGACGGCTGAGTTCTACCGATATGCCGCCGATCGCATGAGGCGCCGTTCGTTGGGCAACGTCAAGATTCTGCGAGCTGATGCGACCGAGTTCATTCGGTATTGGTGCGCCGATTCCGTCACGGCGGTGATCCATATGTATTTTTCCGATCCCTGGCCGAAGAAGCGCCATCACAAGCGGCGCGTGATTCAGGATCGAACGCTTCAAGAGTTTCACCGCATCCTCGTTCCCGCCGGTGAGATTAGACTTGTCACCGATCATCCCGAACTCTGGGCGTGGTATGAAGATCACGCCGATCGCAACGCACACCTATTTGAACGGCGAGCCTTCGATCGCCCCGAGTCGGCGGACGAAGGCGAAATCGTCGGCACGAACTTCGAGCGCAAGTACCGCCGCGAAGGCCGACCGTTCCATGCCATGACATTAGTGAAGCGAGGCACGCAGGCGGACCATTTAGCCGCGGGGCTTGCCCCGCGCTCTTCGGAGTAACAACGCACGAAATACGGTTGAGCGACGGCGCGCTACTCCGTCACAACCGTGCGGATCGGGTACGTCAGGTAGCTGATATCCGAGTTGATACACGCATCGAAGAATGAATTGAAATCGCCCGGTGCGACCGCAGTCGCGTTCAACGTAATCGTGATCGTTTCGTGTGGGCCGATGTCGAGATAGAACTCGAACGCTTGGGTGTTGTCGATCGGCACGTGGTACGACTGGCGGTATGCCGGCTCGGTGCTGACGATTGCGATACCTTCGAGGTAGTGATCCCAAACGTCGATGCTGTGAAGCACTTGCGTTTCGTCAGCCGTGTTTTCGATCTGGATAGTGACGACGAACTGATCGCCATTGCGCACCTGCAGCGGGGCGTCGACTTGGATGTTGATATTCTCCGGCGCCTTGGCGATCGAGTAGACCCAAGCGATTCCGCCGATGCAGCTGAGGCACAACACGCCTGCGATGCCGCCGCAAATAAGTAGAACAGTGTTCGATTTCTTCATGATGCACCGTCCCTTTCCGTGAGCGGACCTCGGCCCCCGCTGCAGGTTTCGTCGGCCAAACGGGACTCGACCTTTGCCCCGTTTCGGCGTTTGGGCACTTCATCATCCTGGCGTTTATACTTCCCACATGCGCAAGACCGGCACCGACGCCAACAACGTGCAAATGTCGGACGTCCTTTGCGACTTCTGTGAGCGCCAATGGACCGAAAACGAGCCGATGCTCGAAGGCCATCACGGCAGTTGTATCTGCGGCAAGTGTCTGAGCGTCGCTTACGCTGATGTTGTTCTCAACGAAACGAATACGGCGCCGGCTAAGTATTCCTGTCCGATGTGTTTGGAGACGACCGAGGATCGAGCGTCGATGGATCGCGGCGATGAACCGGGTTGGCCAAGCCCAATGCGCGACGAAGCGGTGATCTGCAAGCGGTGTATCGACCTTGCGGCCGAGGCATTGAGTAAGGACAAGCAGTCTGGATGGACCAAGCCGACGTAAACTAGCGATGATCATCGAGCTTTCCAGTTCGTTTGGTCTGACTAACTCGTTCGCTGCTACACTGAAGTTTGTTTCTCAAGCCCCGAGCCTCAATCCTTCCTGAATCATGGCCGCTGGAATCAGTCTTTCCAACAAGAGTCAGCTGCTGTTCGGGTTTGCGGTGCTGATGATTCTCGCCGTTGCCCTCAGTGTGCCGTGGGTGCGCACCCAAGTGCTCGTTCGAGAGGGTCAGTTCGAAGCGGCCCGCCAGACTGCCGACGCCTGGCTCACCGATCGCATCCAATTGGGTACGTTGCAACGTCCCGGCGGACCGCTTCGGCCGTTGGAAGAAGTCTTCGGCGATCCTGAATCCTCGCCGCCGCTGCGAATGGTCTTGACCTATGTCGACGAAATCGATTCGGCCGGCGATCGATCGACTTTCATCTCGACCGCTCTGGCAAACTTCCAGCAAGACGCGCAGCGTATCGAATACACCGACACCACAAGCGTTGGCGGGCAGACGGTCTATCGTTACGCGCGAGTGTTGCGAGAATCGCAGATGCGAGCGATTCGCGATCGCTCCGTGACCAGATTCACCGCAGCGCCCTTTGAGCCCGGCGTCGCCAACCCGATCCGGGCGGTGTTGGTCATCGATCGCACCGGCGAAGTAGCGGAGGGCATTCTTCTTCGTAATCGCATCTACCTCATCGCTGATTGGATCGTCGGCGGACTGCTTGCGGTCCTCGTGTTCTACTTGATTCTGACGAAGTTGATCCTTTCGCCGGTGCGTAAACTTCGCGACACTACCGAGAAACTGCAAAGCGGTGACCTCACGATCCGTTCGCAAATCAAGACCGGCGACGAATTCGAACAACTCGCGGACGCGTTCAACACGATGCTCGATCGGGTCGAGCAAAGCCAAGCTCGACTCCAGGCCATGAACGTAAGCCTCGATCTGAAACTCACCGAGCTGTCCGAAGCGAACATCGGCCTGTTCGAATCCAGCCGACTCAAGGGCGAGTTTCTCGCCAATGTCAGCCACGAGCTGCGCACGCCGCTCAACTCCATCATCGGATTCGCCGAAGTGCTCGACGAATTGGCACAGGGAGATGACGACGCCGATCCCAAGCGCGTGCGCTATATCCAAAACATACTCACCAGTGGCCGATCGCTGCTGGAGATGATCAACGAGTTGTTGGAGATGGCCAAGATCGAAGCGGGCCGGCTGGAAGTGAATATCGAACCGACCAGCATCGGCGACATTGTCGAAGGCCTGATCGGCATCATCGGCACACAAGCGAGCGCGAAACAAATCGAGCTGACCGCCAAGATTGCTCGGGAATTGCCGTCGATCGAGACTGATCCCGGCAAGTTGCAGCAAATCCTCTACAACCTGCTGTCCAACGCGATCAAGTTCACCAACGAAGGCGGAACGGTAACCATCACCGCTGATCGGTTGACCCACCAGGACAATACGCCGGGTATTCGGGTTGGCGTTTCGGACACCGGGCCGGGGATTCCTTATGACATGCAGGATGCGATCTTCGACAAGTTCCGCCAGGTTGATGCCGGCCACACGCGCGAACATGCCGGCACGGGTTTGGGGTTGGCGATCTGCCGTGAATTGGCTGATCTGCTGGGTGCGACGGTTTCGCTGGTTTCCGAGCCGGGCCACGGCGCAACGTTCTTTGTTGATTTACCGTTGACGCATCAACCCGAGCAGCCGCAACCGCTGATGGCGTGAAGGGAAAGATTCACCGCAGAGCCGCAGAGCCGCAGAGCCGCAGAGAACGCAGAGAGGAATGAGCCACAGATGGACGCAGATGGACACGGATGTCGGAATGGTGAAGGGAGGATCGTGCAAAGCCGCGACCAGTGGTCGCGGGGAAGGAGTGGGGATGAGGCTCGGAGGCACCGTGCCTATCCCCATCACTGATCCCTTCATTCTTTCTTCTCAGCCGAAAGAGCGGTGGTGAGGACTATTCCGATCGTCACCCCCAGCCCTGGGCCGATCGCGATCAAGGTGCTCAACTCTCCGGTTGCGGCCCCGATGGCGACGCCGAACGCAGCACCTAATGCGATGCCGACTCCGATGTAAATCGTACCTGGCTTTTGGGGCATATCGTCCTCTGTGGATCGCTCATCCAGCCCCATCCGCCTGGATACCCGCGCAAGGACTTGAACCGATCATCCCGACGCCTTTCCCTTTCCTTCAAGTACCAGAGTCTTGGCCAACTGGCGCTGAATCCTCATAAATGCTGCTTGGATGCGGCCGGCTTGTGGTATATTGTTTCAATTCGGCCGCACGGGGGCTCCTGTCACTGGGGGCGGCCAGTGTTTGTCAATAGGAGAAGAAGCAAGTGAAACGGATGGTACTTTGTAAGGCCCGAGCGGCCCTTGCCCTGTGTGGCCGCGCTCGGCGCTGTTCCCTATTGCCGCGAAAGCGCACCCTAACCGCTCGGAAGCAACTCGGCGCCCAATTGCTCCTTGCCTCGGTCGTGTTAGCGCTATGCCCTATTGCCAAGAGCCAGACGGTCTGGGATGGTCCGCCGACGATTTTTACCAAGGCCAACGGGGCGGACTGGAACTTAGAAGCGAACCAGGACCGAATCACGGACGTGGTGTGGATCACGCGGAAGACCTCGGCTGGCATCTTCAACATCGCCATCGAGGGCGGCTATTCGGATAAGAGCCCGGCTGATACCGAATGGGCGTACGGATCGGCGGCTGATTGGCGGAATCTGACTTTCCAAACCTGGGTTGAATGGCATGGTTTTTGCCCGCCCTGTACGGTCGGCGAAGATGCGGTCGTGCACTTGGTCTCCGAAGACATCTACATCGACATCACGTTCCTGAGTTGGACTTGCTGCGGGGAGGGAGGCGGCTTCTCCTACGAGCGATCCACAGCCTCCATTTGTCCCGAGGGCGGCGTCTGCACCGTCGGCCCCGATGAGTTCAACGCGTTCCGCGGCTTCCACAACTCCGGTGACCTGGACGACGTTCTGGAATCGGATGACAGCGATCTGTGTCACGACCTAGGTATCACAATCTTCCCAAGCGAAGCGCCGATCACGCTGGATTTCGCTGGAACGTTGCCAAACGATTCGCCTGCGACACTCGACGTGACGTTCGAATCAGCGGCGAACACCCCTGGTTTGGAACTCACAATCTCATTCTGGAACTACAACGCGAGTTCGTGGGAAATTGTTGGTACGGCAGCGCAAGGCTTCAACGTCGATGTGGTCAGGACGTTCGCGGGCGTACCGGCGGATCACGTCGAGGCGGGCACTGGTAGCGTGAGGACTCGATACGAGGTCCGTCAAACGGGAATCATATTCCAGTTCCCATGGACGGACTGCATTGACCAGATGTTCTGGTCGTATGAGTGAGCGATCGTCAAGAACATAACGCGTTTGAAGGTGTGCAGGACAATTCCGACCGTTTAGCCCCGCCGGCCACGGTGGTCGAACGTCAATGAACGCCCGCTGTGCCATCGACACCGCGTAGCCGCGGTGGCTAAACGGGAAGATCGCGCGATGGGCTGGATTGGTGTGCGGGGGTCTTTCTTTCTAAGAATTAGTCAACTAGATGGTTGACAATTGCTCGTTTGCTGTAATAATCAACCGAATGGTTGACAATATCCCCATCCAGGCGTCGCCAGACCACATTAGCAGAGTCTTTGGGGCTCTGGCGTGCTCCACTCGGCGGGCGATCTTGCAGCGGCTGGCTGCGGACGGGCCACAGCGGGTGATCGATCTGGCCCGACCCTTCAAGCAGACCAAGCAGGCCATTTCCAAGCATCTGAAGGTGCTGGAGCGTGCTGACCTGATCCAGAGGGAAGTCCACGGCCGCGAACATCACTGCTCCCTGCACGCGGCGCCGATGGACACGGCTGCGAATTGGTTGGAGCAGTATCGGATCTTCTGGGAGTCTCATCTGGAGTCGCTTGATACCTTTCTCAAACAGGAGATGAAGAAGCCAGACGAATCCTCTGCGGGCAATAGGCCAGGAACGCAAGACTGTGAGGAATCATGATGGCCGAAAGCAAGTTTATCGAGCCGGACACATTGCTCGTGAATCGGCGGTATCGAGCGTCGCGCGAAGCGGTGTGGAAGGCGTGGACGCAGCCGGAGGCTCTGAAACGATGGTTCGGTACACCGGGGTTTGTGCTGGAAGCGGTCGAGATCGATCTGAGTGTCGGCGGCACATACCGACTGGGCTTTCGTACACCGGAGAATGAGAAGGTTACGGTGCAGGGTGAATACCGTGAGGTTCTGGAACCCGCAAAGTTGATCTACACCTGGAATGTCGCGGGAGGCGGACGGGGGCTACACAACTCGCTCGTCACGGTGTCGATTATCGAGCATGGTGACGAGACGGAAGTTGTGGTTCGCCATGAAGGACTTACGACCGAGGACACGGGCGCGGACGTGATCGCGGCGCTGGAGAACGGGGTCAGCCAGGTCGAGGAGGTCA
>CBDUST010000114.1:0-12528 GCA_965369945.1 uncultured bacterium
AGTTGGCCTGCGCCTTACTCTGGTACAGGCGATTGAGTGTTTTGAGATAGTTTCTAAGCAACTCCGCACACGTGGCAAGCCAACCGACCCGCCCTTGCCATGCACGTTCGCCTTGGGCTACAGTGTCCACCAATGGGCCACCAAACAACCACATCCGATCCCGTTCTACCAGAAGCGAAAATGAACCTGGCGCCTCCCAAGGCTCCCGTCACCGGACGTGTTGTGTCCAATGACATGTGCCTCAAGGGAAAGTCCAACGCCTTCGTCCGCCACACTGAAATCGATGTGAGCGGCACGCCCCTGGCCGGCAACTTCCTCGTGGGACAATCGTTCGGCGTGATCGCGCCCGGGGTCGACGAAAACGGCAAGCCGCACAAGGTTCGCCTTTATTCCGTCGCTTGCCCAAGCTGGGGTGAGGACGGCAAGGGAAACATCGTCTCCACAACCCCCAAACGACTGCTCGAAGAATACAAGCCGCAGAAAAAAACCGACGATCCCAATCGTCACACGTTATTCGTCGGCGTGTGCAGCAACTACTTGTGCGATCTGAATCCCGGCGACGAGGTCCGGGTCACCGGCCCAAATGGCAAGCGCTTCCTGCTGCCCGTCAACGCGAACGATCACAGTTATCTCTTCCTCGCCACCGGCACCGGCATCGCGCCCTTTCGCGGAATGGTCCGCGAGCTAGTGGAGCATCCCGACTCGCCGTGTACCAACCCAATTCACTTGGTCATGGGTTCACCATATACATCCGACCTTATTTACGACGAGCTGTTCACCGAGCTCGATTCACAGCACGACAACTTCCACTACCACACAGCCATCAGTCGCGAGAAACGGCGAGACGGATCGCGCGGTATCTACACGCATCACCACATCGACGAACAGATCGATACCTTCGGCCCGTTGCTGGAATCGTCGCGCACACTCATCTACATCTGCGGCATCATGGGTATGCAAACCGGCTTGTATCAGGTCATCGCCTCACACGGCCTCGGCGACGGTTACTTGACGATCGCAGACGAACTGCGCGACGTAGCGCCGCTGGATTGGCCGCGAGATCAAATCAAACGCAAGGTGCGCCCCACGCCACGCTGCATGGTCGAGGTGTATTAGCGCAGTTTCACCTGCCTCCAAACACATCCAACCGCTTTCCCCTCTCTTCCCATTACCCCACGGCTCCGCCGGGGGGCGATGCGCGCCTCTCGACCATCGCCGTTTCCCCCGGGCAGAGCCCGGCGTTGAAGGGGTTCCCGTCCTATCCCCCTCTCCTTCCGTAGGAAATTGCATAATGCGCGATAAGTAGTGAAATGAGAAAGAGTTCGCCCACCCGATGCTACTGAAAACGCCTTCAAAACATATCAGGAGCAAGTCATGGAGGACGAACTCTTACGGGAACTGTATCCCCAAATCCGTCAGTTGGACAGGATGTCCATACGAGGCGCATGTTTTTCCAATGCGCAGATCGTCATCACCCAGTGTTGGGCAGTAATAAACGATCGTCCGACCAAGTGGGCCTGCCAGCGAAGGAACTGGCCGCTGTGGGCGCGTCGATGGCCGATTCCATCCGAGTCGACGATGTCTCGACGCCTGCGGACGTCCTCGATTGAAGCGTTGCTTGATCAACTCGAGCACAGGTCGCGACATCGGTTGCCCTATCATTGGCAAAAGAGTATTGACGCCAAGCCACTGCCCATCGGTGGCTGGAGCCGAGATCCCGATGCGCGGTGGGGCCAAGCAGTCAGGACCAAAGCCAAGGGCTACAAGTTCTTTGCCATCGTTGACGCTGGTGGCGCTATTGATAGTTGGGCGGTCCGGCCGATGAACGGTTCCGAACCACTGGTCGCTCGGGGCATGATCAAGCTACTGGAACCCGGCGGTTATCTGCTGTGTGATGCGTTGTACGATTCCAATGCTCTGTATGAGTTGGCATCACAGCGAGGTTGGCAATTGGTGGCGCCTCGAAAGAAACCCAAGACATGCTTAGGGCATCGCCGCCACAGTGCCCATCGTCTTCGAAGCATCGAGTTGCTCGAAACCAGCTCACTCTTCGGCCGAGCGTTGTACCGTCGGCGCACTTCAATCGAATCGACCTTCGGCACCATGGGCAACGTCGGCTGCGGATTGGGTCCGCTGCCGAACTGGGTTCGCCGTCTGCCGCGAGTCCGCCGTTGGATTCAAATCAACGTCATCATCCACCATGTTCGCCTCGCTCACGCCATTCGCCTGGCAGCCTAAATGCAATTTCCTACTTTGGGAGAGGGGGATAAGATCCCCTCCGTGCCTTGGTGTCTCGGTAATGAATCCTTTCATACCACGCGCTCACCTTTGGCTCGCGGCTAAACGGCCCGACCGACGAAACAAACTACAATACTCACGTGACAGTCAACGTTGACAATCTGCTCTCGCCTGAGGGTGCGATCGCGCGGCGATTGGACGGTTTTGAGTTGCGGCCGCAGCAGATCGAGATGGCGGCTGCCGTCGAAAAAACGTTCCAGAACAAAGGTCGGCTCATCGTCGAGGCGGGCACCGGCGTCGGCAAGTCGTTCGCCTATCTCCTCCCAGCGATCAAGCGCATCGTCGAGCATGAAGAGCGCGTCGTCATCGCTACCCACACGATCAATCTGCAAGAGCAACTCATCGAGAACGACATCCCGCTACTGAACGCGGTAATACCCGATGAGTTCAGTGCCGTGCTCGTCAAGGGCCGTAGCAACTATGTTTCGCTGCGGCGCCTGAAACTCGCCAGCGCTCGCCAAGATCGACTTTTCGGCGACGATGATGCCCGGCACTCACTGCACCTGATCGAGAATTGGGCGTACACAACCAAGGATGGGTCACGATCATCGCTGCCACAGCTTCCTCGGCCGGAGGTTTGGGATCACGCTCAGTCCGACACACACAATTGCATGGGGCGAAAATGCCCAACATTCAACAAGTGCTTCTATCAAACAGCGCGGCGTCGCATGGAGAACGGCGATCTATTGATTTGCAACCACGCGCTGTTCTTCGCGGATCTGGCATTGCGCGGCCAGGGTATTCGGTTCCTTCCGCCCTACGATCATGTTATACTCGACGAAGCGCACAGCATTGAAGATGTTGCGGCCGAGCACTTCGGCATCACGCTCTCGGAACTACGAATCGCACATTTACTGAACCTGCTCTATCAGCCACGCACCGATCGGGGATTTCTCACCACGGTTCGGACCAAGGACGATTCGAAACGGCTGATTGATCTGGCGATTCAAAAGACACTTCAATGTCGCGACCAGGCTGACAAGCTGTTTGGCTCGCTGTGGGTTTGGATGGAGTCCGCCGCGCCTGCCAACGGCCGCATCCGTTCGCCGGACGTGGTCAAGGATTACTTGAGCAAGGACATGCTGGAATTGATGGGGATGTTGAAACTGTTGCGTAAGCAGGCGTCGCACGAGGCGGATCAGTTTGAGCTGAATAGTTACGTTCAGCGTTCAGACGAGATCGCGCAGCATGTTCGCATTCTGCTCGGGCAGCAACATGCTGATTGCGTGTATTGGCTTGAGGCCAGACATCGATCTCGAGTGCGAGCGAGCGCAGCCGGATTGCGGCCTCGTTTGAGTTTGCGCTGCATGCCGATCGATGTCGGACCACTGTTGCAAGAGCGATTGTTTGATCAGGAACTCTCGGTGGTGATGACGTCAGCGACGCTGGCCACCGCGCCTGGCGACTTCTCGCATGTCGTGAAGCGCCTTGGCTGTGAAAGTGCGGATACGCTTCACCTCGGCAGTCCTTTTGATCACGCCCGTCAAATGCGAGTCGTCGTTGATCGCACGATGCCGCCGCCAACTGCACCGAACTATCTAGAAACGCTCAGCCCAAAGATATTGGAGCATGTGCGCGCAAGTAGGGGAGGCGCGTTCGTGCTATTCACAAGTTTCTCAGCACTGAACCGAGTAGCTGAGCAGCTCCGTCCAATCCTACAGGACGAGGGTTACCCGGTCTTGGTTCAACAACAGGATGGTCCGCGCGGATTGCTGCTAAGGCGATTTCGCGACGACGACCGCTCAGTGCTTCTGGGCACGGTGAGTTTCTGGCAGGGGGTTGATGTTCGGGGCCGAGGTCTGCGCACGGTCATCATCACCCGCCTGCCGTTTGCGGTGCCGGACCGTCCGCTCATTGAGGCAAGACACGAGCGGATCAAGCAGCGCGGCGGCAACCCGTTCGTCGAGGAGCAAATCCCCAGCGCGGTGATCCGCTTCAAGCAGGGTGTGGGTAGATTGATTCGCTCGACAACCGATACCGGGCGCGTGATCGTGCTCGATCCACGGATCGTGACGAAGGGCTACGGTCGAAAGTTCCTCGAAGCGTTGCCGGAAGGGGTGCTCGTTGAGGAACCGCAGGCTGAGGATGGCTAAGTTCTGTCGGACGAATCGTGAGACGGGTATCCTACCCGTCTGGAAGAGTGAAACGAACAGGCTGGAAGCCCGTCCCACCAAGCAATCTGAGCAACCTGTCAATCCGTCAGACAGAACCTAGCGACTCGGAGGCAAATTTCGTCGGACTGTGATCATGCTATGATGGGTCGCCGGTTCCAAACCCTTTATCACTGAGGACGCACTTGATGCTGGGCAAAGTTTTCAAGGCGTACGACGTACGCGCCACATATCCCAAGCCGTTGAACGAAAAGCTCGCATGGCAGATCGGTCATGCCGCAGCGCGATATCTCACGGAGTTGTCCGCGAACGCCGGCTTTGACGACCCGATGATGCGCCATGTCGTGGTCGGCCGAGACATGCGCACGTCGTCCCCGTCACTCGCTGAGGCGCTACAGGCAGGTGTGCGCGACTACGGCGCCCATGTCGTCGATGTCGGGATGGTTGACACGCCGATGGTATATTTCGCGATCAATCATCTGGGATGTTGCGGCGGTGTCCAAGTGACGGCTTCGCACAATCCCGCCAATTACAACGGGTTCAAGATCTCGGGGATGGGGGCCAAACCGATCGGCATGACCACCGGCCTGGACGACATTCGGCGCTATGCTGCGCTGGTCGATCGGGAGAAGTCTCAATCTGCCGGCGGTCGACAGGAGCAGCGCGACGTATGGGATGCCTATCGCGAGCACGTTCTACGATTCCTGGATGAATCGCTACTTAATGGATCAAAGACCATCAACGTTGTCGTTGACGCCTCCAACGGCATGGCGGGAACGATGATTCCAAAAGTGTTCGGTAGTGTTCCTGGACTGAAGATCACGAAATTGAACTTCGATAACTCCACCGGCGAGTTCGTGCATGAGCCGAATCCACTCGTTGAAGCTAATCTCCAACAGCTCAGGGAAAAAGTCCAATCGACGAAGGCTGATCTTGGGTTCTGCTTCGATGGCGATGCGGACCGATGTCTTGCGGTTGATGAGCACGCCAAGATCATTGGATGTGATCTGCTGACGGCGTGGCTCTCGACGGGCTTCCTTGAGGCCAACCCGGGTGCAGCGGTTGTGTATGACTTACGATCGACCAAGTCGTTGCCGGAAATAGTTACGGAAGTGGGGGGCAAGGCCATCAAGTCGCGCGTGGGACATGTGTTCATGAAGCAAAAGATGGCCGAGCACAATGCCGTTTTCGGAGGCGAACTGTCCGGCCACTTTTACTTCCGCGATAACTTCTTTGCAGATTCAGGTGCGATCGCTTTCGCGACGACGGTCAGTGCCTTGGCTCGCGCTGATGGACCCCTGAGTGAGCAGATTCGCCCGGCTCGACGATATGTTCAATCAGGTGAGATCAACTTTGAGACCGAGGATAAGGATGCAGCGATCGATGCACTGGTCGATGCGTTTCCCTCGGCCGACATCGAGGAGTTGGACGGCGTGACGCTTGATCTAGGTGATTGGTGGTTCAATGTTCGATCGAGCAATACCGAGCCGTTGATGCGGCTGAATCTTGAAGGCCCGGATGATCCGATGGTCAGTGCCTACGTCGAGCAAGTGGCCGAACACCTCGGGCGGCGCGTCGGGCACTGATCGGACGTCATTTTGGGACATTTCTTTGACCGGTGAGCTGCGGTCGATCGATACACTACCTTCGGAAGGAGCCGGTCCATGGTCGACGAAGCTCAAGCGACGGCCCAGACGCCCCCAGCAGAACAGACACATCCAAGCATTGATGAGCGATTTCGATTCATTGCTGAGAATATTCCCGGCGTTGTGTACTCCTTCGATTCTCATCCGAACTTTCCGCGTCGATCCATTTTCATAGGTCCTGGCATGAGCACATTGGTCGGGAATTCGGCGGCGGCGGATGTCCGCGAGAACGTCGACTTATTCTTTGAAATGATTCATCCCGAGGACCGGGCGGCGTTACAGCAAGCCGGCGATCTCGACAAATCATCTGATCGGCCGATCGATCAGCAGTATCGCCTGAGAACTGAATCAGGCGAGTACAAATGGGTTCGTTCCGTGGGGCAAGCGATAAGGCTCGCTGACGGTTGGACCCGGTGGCACGGTGTCCTCATCGATATTTCTGAACAGAAACGAACGGAGCAGGCGCTACAACGTGCGCACGATGAACTTGAACGTCGCGTTCGAGAGCGAACGGCGGAGCTTGCAGCCGCAACAGAACGTGCAACAAGAGAACTCGAACAGCGCAAAGAAGTGGATCGAGCACTTCACGAAAACGAGCGGCGCTTCCGTCAGATGGCTGAAAACATAGACGAAGTTCTGTGGCTCACTGATTGGAAGAGTAAGACCTTGCTTTACGTGAACACCGCCTACGAGACGATGTTCGGCCGATCATGCGAAAGTCTCTACCAGGATCGAAAGAGTTGGCTCGAGGTCATTCACCCCGAAGATAGAGATCGAGTCGCTAAGGCGTTCGCGAGCAGGGCCGCACGAGGTGAGATTGTCGAGGAAGAGTACCGAATTGTTCGTGATGACGGCTCTGTTCGGTGGCTCCGCGATCGCGCCTTTCCTATCCGCGATTGGGCTGGCGAGATATATCGCTTTGTTGGCGTGGCTGAAGACATCACGGAGCGGAAGAAGCATGAACGAGAATTACAAAAACGAAGCGAGCTTGAGCGACTGCTCTTCGGTGAGCTTGATCATCGCATTCGCAACAACCTTGCCTCCCTGATTACGCTTATCGACATGACGAGCCAATCCGGAGAAGACGTCGAGGAATTCGCCAATTCGATGAAGCACCGCATCATGGGGATGGCCAATGTTCACTCGCTGCTGTCTCAGTCGCATTGGCGCCCGATCACACTTCCACAGTTAATCGAAGTGCTCACAGCAGCAGAATATCCTGGCACGATCGCAGTGAACGGCTCCGGTGTATTGATCTCGCCACGGCAGACCACTGGATTGGGAGTCGTGATCAACGAGTTGATGATCAACAGTCTCAAGCATGGCGCACTGCAATCGCCGCAAGGACGGGTGGAGATTTCCTGGGAGCTTCAGCGGCCGAAGGAGACACCGTTGCGGCTTCTCCTGACATGGCATGAAGCGAGCGGTCCGGCGGTCGTTGCGCACCCGAAGCCGAACGTCGGGAGCCGAATCATCGAGGGAATAATGCGTTCAGAGCTAGGTGGGGAAGCCCAGTTGAGTTACCCTCCTCAGGGCGCGCACCACCGCTTCGTTATAACACTTGATACCGTCGAGGAAATGCTCGTCGCCGAGGTTGTAACGAAAACTACTCTCCCGGAACGTAGCTGATCAGACCGTCCCAAGGGCTGGAGGCGGTGGCATACATTCGCTTGGGAATGCGCCCCGCTTGGAACCCAAAGTAACCGGCCTCGCAGGCTGCCTTCATTGCCGCGGCCATCTGCACGGGATCACGGGCGTGGGCGATGCCGGTATTCAGCAGCACACCGTCTGCACCGAGTTCCATCGCGGCGGTTACGTCACTTGGGGTGCCAACTCCGGCATCTACAATCACAGGATACTCGGGCTCACCTCCACTAGCCGGATCCTTCAACACTTCCAAGAGCACCGCGATCGCAGCGGGATTAGCGATCCCCCGACCGCTCCCAATCGGGCTGCCGGCAGGCATGACACTTGTTGCCCCGGCGTCGCGTAGCCGCACCGCCATGATCGGATCGTCCGTGCTGTAGCAAAGCACATCAAATCCCTCGTCGACTAATGTCTTGCACGCCTCGAGGGTACCCAGCGGATCGGGCAGGAGCGTTTTGCGATCACCAAGAACTTCCAGCTTCACCCAATCTTGGCCGGAGTTATCCATCTGTTGAAGGATCTCTCGGCCGAGCCGAGCCACCCGAACTGCATCTTCAGCGTTGAAGCAGCCGGCTGTATTCGGAAGAATTGTGTATCGCTCAGTATCGATGAAGTCCAGAATCGATCGCCCATGATCGTCGACCAGTCGGTCGCGCCGAACCGCCACAGTGACCACCTCCGCTCCGGAGGCATCCAGCGCCGCCTGCATGATCTCGTACGATTCGTACTTGCCGGTACCCACGATGAGCCGGCTTGAAAGCGTATGACTTCCAAGCGTGAATGTATTGACCGAACGAACCTGGAGTTGCTGCGTCATGTCATGATTTCCAGCAAGTTTAGCCACCTCCAACCAGCGTCACGATCTCAACGGTATCGTCCGTTATCAGTTCCTGCTCGTCGTGGCGAGCCTTGGGAACGAGTTGACGGTTTATCTCGACCGCACAGGGTCGATCTGTCAGATCGTAGCGCTCGATCAGATCCGAGAGTCTACAACGATCGTCAACCTCGATCGATTGTCCATTGACGGTGATCCTCATCACTGTACATGATAGTAGTTCGATGGCGGGCTGGCTGACCGAACCTCGACCCGAATGTTGATGTCTAGGGCTTGGGTGAGCGCGAGTCGATTCGGGGACGGGTGTCCACGATCCCGAGGTGCGTCAAACCAGCTTGTATAGCGACCCGTGCCAATTCGACGCGGTTCGTCGCGCTGAGCTTTGATCCCAGCGATCGCCGGTGCCACTCGACGGTTTTCACGCTGCGATGCAGACGCTGAGCGATCTCGGCCGTAGTCAACCCTTCCCCAATGAAGGCCAGAACTTCGAACTCTCGCTCCGTCAACGCCGACAAAGGGCCAAGATCATTGTATCGTGCGACGACCACCGCGCAGCCCGAGATGTCATCGAATACCGGCTCCCGATCCATGGCGGTCAGGGGCCGACATATCACCAGTACGCGTGCGTGATCGTCTGGACCTGTCTGCAGCGGGCGGAAAATGGCGCATCGACATACGCCTTTGATCATGCCGATCAAAGCGATCGGCTGAGATGTTCGGGCGACTCGCTCGGCGCATCGGATTCTCTCATCGGCAACATCTTTGGGAAGCAGATCACTCCAGGATTTTCCGTTCAGATCGACTCGGCGATCTGCCATCGCTTCTTGCGCTGCCGTATTCGCAAAGCGGATCGTACCAAGGATGTCAACAACCGCGACGCCGACCTCTGCATCGTGAGTCAATGCATCCCACAACACGCGCGTATCATCGGTTTGCGGAGATAGTTCTTCCCCCTCGGTCGGTGCATGGACGGGCGTTTCGTTGGAGTCGCTCATGTGCGTTACGCCAGACGGAGCGCTTTATCGACGATCGCGCGAACTGGTCATCACCAAAGCTCCCCGTCGAAAAACAGGCGAGGATCTCTTTATGATCACTCCACCTTACGCACGTATTGATCTCATATAGCAAACACCCCGCAATATCTGGGGGAAACACCGGTAACCAGGGTTATTTCCTAGCCAACACATCCTGAGGTACTCACGCCGAGTCGACTCACGCGGACGCCTGGAGCGTACACACCGCGGAGGTCAATGGAGATGCGGAGTTACGACGCACTGTCAGCTAGCTGTCACTCACTGGAACATCAAGCGCCTTGGCGCTTGCCAGGCACGCACCCGCAAAAACCCTAGATCTGCCCCAAGAGGCTGAATTCAACTCGCGGGCGGTGTATCAAATGTGGCTACGACTTGCGCGGCGACTTCTTTCTTGGCTGCCCCGAGTCCGGCTGGCGACGAGCTTCCTTTACCGCATGACGACGATCGGAGATGTTGCGCACGATTCCGGTGAAAAGACAACGATTCTTGACTCGCATCTCGCTGACCGCCAGGTCCACCGGGAAGGTCGTCCCATCCTTGCGCCTGCCGATGACTTCACGGCCGATGCCGATGATCTTCCTTTCGCCAGTAGTCAAATACCGGCTCAGGTAGTCGTCATGCGCAGACCGAAAAGGATCAGGCATTAGAACCTTGACGTTCTTTCCAACCAGCTCTTGGACTGAGTACCCAAACATATGGCTGGTGGCTGAGTTCGCGGACTCAATGATGCCCGCGTCGTCAATCGTGACTATGGCGTCAACGGCGGTATCGAGGATTGCGGAGAGCCGGGCCTCGTTTTCCTTCAGTGCGTCCTGGATCCGCTTGCGTTCGGTGATGTCTTGGACAATGGAGCTGACTCCTTCGACGACTCCGGTCATCGATTTGACGGGGTAATAGCACGCCGAGAACTGGCGAACCTGCGTCGGATCGGCGGCCGTCGCGCCCGTAGCCACAACGTCAATCACAGCCTCACCAGACTCGATTACCTTCTGATAGACGGGCTCCATCGATGCCGCGATCTCCGGGACCACCTCCCGAAGTGTGCGCCCGATGTGCTCGGCGGCAGGGATGCCGTTGATCTCAGCGAGCTTTTCGTTGCAGCGTGTATAACGCAAATCAGTCGTCATATGACAGAGCCCCAACGGGGCTTCGTTGTAAAGAAGCTCCAACTCGGCTAACTGCTCGCGCGCTTTCTCTTCGCTTTCGCGCAGTGCATCCTCCATTCGCTTACGTTCGGTGATGTCCTCGGTGTGAACTAACACCCGATCGGGGGACAAGAAGCTGAACGTGAAGGCCATGTGCCGCTGCTCGCCTACGGTTTTCGGGTAATACTGCGTTTCTCGTTTGTAAGTCGTGCGTTGGTGGATGCAGCGATCGAGATCCTCCAGGATGTCAGGCCGATCCTGAAAGAACTCCCGGGCCGATGTTCCGATGAGATCGCGAACGTGACCGTCGGTACTTGTCAGAGCGGCGTCGTTGTAGCTCTCCAACACGAGATCGTCGCCGAGGACCTTCCAGGTGTAGGCCGGAACCGGATTGAGTTCGTACGCTTGTTGCAGCTGCGCCTGGTTCTCACGCAGCATCCGCTCGGTGTGAAGGCGCTGGATTTCGGAGCCACAACGGTGAGCAAAGGTTGTGAGTAGCAGGTTCAGCTCAGGTGACTCTTGGATGGGCTTGTCATCAAACAGGGCCAGCAGTCCTATTGCAAAACCCCGAGCGTCGCGAATCGGCGACCCGAGGAAGCTCTCGATGGACAAATCTTGGAGTAGCTGAATGGATGGAAACAGATCCCGAGCGTTGTGGCGAGCACCTAGGATGAGCCGATCATGGCCGTATTCCAGCGGTGAGTCCTTCAGTTCGCACTCTAAATCCGCAACGGGACCGTCCTTCGTCCAGCATGCGATCGCGCGAACCTTCCTGACGTCGTCGATCACTTCGCAGACGCAGGCGCATTTCACATCGACGAGGTTGACCAGATTCCGGACCAGAATGCGGAAGAGCCCCACACCGGTCATCGAACCTATCGCGCCATCGATTCGGGCGAGCAACGCGGCCCCCTGGTCGGACGCGTCTGAACGAACTGCGGCTGCTGCGGATCCCTGCTCACCTGGGAGACTGGTTGCGGTGATCAGTCCGTTCTGTATGGCGATTCGGGCTAGCTCAACTCGATTCGACGCCCTGAGCTTGCGTCCCAGTGATGATCTGTGCGTTTGAACGGTCTTGATGCTGCGGTGCAGCCAGCCTGCAATCTCCTTGGACGACAGCCCCTGCCCGATGAGCGCGAGAACCTCCCGCTCTCGGGTGGTGAGCTGCGACAGAACAGATTCGGAACTGGGCTGGTTGCGCGCCGAAGGTGCGTCATCAGACGTCTGCATGGCGTATTCTCCAGTTCATGGAGACAGGCCATTATCGTCTGCACGGGCGGGGATTCCTAGACAGGAATGGCAATCATAAGGCAAACTCAGACCTCAAGGTAGGTACTACAACTGAGTTCTCAGCTAAAATGCTTAGTCCTGTCTGAATCACTCAGCAACAACTCTGATTGTAGTGCACATTCGCCATTTGTACCTATGGGCTGCGTTGAGTTGTCCGATACGCGGTCAGCCTTGACACGAGCCGAGATCCTCGGCTGCATTACTAACGACAAAGAAAGGACCACGACATGTCCGGCACGAGCACCTCGACTGCAGTCAACGGATCCATCTCGGATGTCGCCAAGCTTCAAAGCGCTCTGGAGAACCTCGGCACCAACGTGTTCATGGCCGACGAGAACCTGGAGCTCGTCTATATAAACACCAAGGCGAAGGAGACGCTGGAGGCCATCAACGACGTCCTCATGAAGCTCTTCGGCTTTGGTCACGATGAGATGCTGGGCAAGTGCATCGACGTGTTTCACAAGGACCCGTCCTATCAGCGCGGCATCCTCAGAAGCCCCAAGAATCTCCCGCACAAGGCGG
>CBDUST010000115.1:0-12510 GCA_965369945.1 uncultured bacterium
GTGCGAGCATCGCTGCTGGATTGGGCCTCACGGGTGGAGCGCGACCCCAAATTGGCGGAATCGCCCGAGGCGGCAGCAGTCGTCTTCGCCACGATTCTTCGGTCACTTCTTGAGCTTCGCGCCACCGAGCTGCCACAGGAAAGTGACGCCGACCAAACCCTACCGTCCGAAGACACCGGTTGGTTCGTCGATCGCATCCTCGACCCGAAGATTCTGCTGGCACATAGAAAGCAACGCGACGAGACGCAAGCCGGCGCCGGGTGATCGGCGCTCGCCGAACCGTATTCATTACTCACCCTGTAAAGCCGGCGATGGCATCGCCGGTCTTTCACCCCCCGGCCAAATCATAAGGTACCAGTCTGCCAAACCGACCGGCGCGCTGATTACCTTTTCTGTTCGGCATGGCATTGGCTCCGCTATACTGTGGGGTTGAATCACCTGCGGGTCAGTTATGCTCCATCGCAATCTTGTCAATTCTCTGCTGATACTGCTTCTCGGTGGTTGCACCTCGGTGACTCGCTACGGTGATGCCACAATACACGACCGGCCTGACTTTCCGTTTGTCGTATTCGATAGCCTCTATCTACCTCAGTTTTCTCTCAGCGACGAGGCCACTTATTCGTGGAAAGTGCGCGATCTGCCTTTGCCGCTCTTTCCTAAGGAGCTTGTTGTGGCAGTGGATTACTCAGACGTACCGCCAAGAGGATCTTTGCAAGATGCCGTAATCCTTGTCGAGTTTCGCAGCGTCGACGGCGATCTTCTCCTGCACCAGCGTATCGAATTGACATCCTGGAAGGGCTCAGCCGCCTTTGCCGACCCCGGTTGGGAGGTCTCTCTTCCGCTGCACGACCTCCCCTCCCAAACTCTGACGAACTACGACGTTGTTATCGCTGTCGCGGATCCTTCACCCGGGAACGACTACCGCGCTTGGCTGCATGGTTTGACGAAAATTGGTGGACGGGAAAACTGACAACCGGTTTGCACTGACACTCCGACGATCATCGAGCACCGATGACCCCTGCTTCACGACTCCCCCGGCGTAGAATCACGCTGAATACGAATCTCGTCAACTGAAATCAATTGTCCGGTGTCCATCCCCGGGCATGGGGTTTCGCGCTTCACCTTCTCCCACGTCTTCGGCGTCGTGAGATTCTCCGGCCAGAACGGCCAACTCCGACACTGCGTTGGGCGCGCCTCGTACAACGAACAGACGGCTTTGCCCGGCACCGATTTTCGATCAAGGAAGTGGCAGTCGTATCCGTGCTCAGTCTTGTGTTCGATCAATGACCAGCGACCGCGGAGCTTGCGCGCGTAACGATCTAAGAACGCTGCGCGATCAAGTCCAAAGTGCTCGGCCAACTGCGCGATATCGTCATCAGTAATCCACACGTATCCCGCCGGGCCGGTACAACAGTTGCCGCATTGGGTACAGGCGAATCGCAATCCGTCGGCGTACCACTCCACCTCAGCTTGTGCCGGCATCTTTGCGGCCAAACGCGGCCTCGTCAGGCGGCGCGGGCCACGGTTCGATCTGCACCAGATGCACCTCGGCTTCACGGCGCTTTGTCGGTAAGGCTGACAATTCGTCCGGCCGGTCGTCAAACGCAACACGATCGACGGCAAAGACTTCTGCCAGCCGCCACGCTGGACGACTGTCCAGCGCCTCGTTGATCAATTCATCGAGCCGACTCAACGAGTCGGCTGTCGCCCAAATTACCATATCAGCCCCTCGTGTCGGATTGCCCTGTGGATCATCCACACCAACGACAGCCCTCCAGAGTGTGAAACCCAGGTTCCTTCCAGCCTCGTCGACGTTCGTGTGCAAATCGACGTCCAACTCGAGTTGCCATTCGTACCGTAGCTCCATCAGCAAGTCGTCAAGGTCCGGCGAATCGTCACCGTCATGGTCGAGCACCGGGCGAATCTGCGAGGCGGACAGTGCCTGCCCGTCGTCGCCCGGCCAGGTCTGTGGCACTTCCTCCAAATCAAAACGAGTCATCAGCGCCTCGACCTGATCGCGCAGCGACAATGGCACGATGATCGAAAGCCCTTTCCATTGGTCAAGGAACACCTCGATGCACGGATCGTCGCTATTTGCACCCGCAGCGAGCGCCGCGTCCTCCAAGAGCACCGGCTCGAAGCGCTGCCACGTCCGGAGGAAATCGCGGATGGCCACAGGCTCATGGCCGACATACACATCCACGGTGCGATACGCATCACGAGAGCTGATCTCGACGATTCCCGCCACCTGCTCCGGCAGAAGCTCAAAGGCCCCATGCAGGATCGGCGTAAGGCGCTCATGGGAGACCACGACGTGGAAGGTATAGGTATCAGGCTCCTCATCCCGTGGCGAGTTGTAGGCGATCGTGAAACCCTGAGTGGGCGGCTGGATATCCCCCGGTTCTATGCCCAGGGGCAAGGCGAAGCCGTCGATGACGACTCGCTCTAGTCCCGTTCGTAGCCGCAGCGCTCCCATCAGCAGATCATGGTAGCGGCGTCGGTGCCCGCTCGGTCGGCTCGGGGTGGGCCTTTGCCGGTTTGGGGCTCGGTTATGTATGATCCGGCCCATCCTCAAGCCAGCAAAGGGGCAACGCATGGCATCACAGCGGGCACATTGGGGCAGCAGATTGGGATTCATCCTCGCCGCAGCGGGATCGGCGGTGGGCTTGGGAAATATCTGGAAGTTCCCCTACATCACCGGCGACGGCTCCTGACTTGGCTCAATCGCCCAACTGCGCTCAACTGGCCGCGAATTGCACTTGACCACAAAACCGGCCATGATCTGCCCCAATACTCCCGGCCAGACTCCCCTACCCCGGAGACGAAATGGACGCACTGAACAATATCCTCGGTCCCATCAACGGCATCATCTGGCACAACTATGTGCTGTACGTTGTGCTGGGTGTCGGCGTGCTCTTCACGATTTGGAGCGGCGTCTGCCAATTCCGCGCACTCACGCACGGCGTGTCGGTGACTCGCGGCAAATACGATAACCCAGACGACCCTGGTGCGATCAATCACTTCCAAGCGCTGTCCGCAGCACTCTCGGCCACGGTCGGACTCGGCAACATCGCCGGCGTCGGTGTGGCTGTGGCTTTGGGTGGACCTGGCGCCGTCTTTTGGATGTGGATGGTCGGCATCTTCGGCATGGCCATCAAGACCACCGAAGTCACCCTGTCGATGCTCTATCGCAACACCGACGATCCTGACAACCCACACGGCGGTCCGATGTTCGTCGCCGCCAAAGCGTTCAAGGAAAGGGGGCTGCCCGGCGTAGGGAAATTCATCGGTGGGCTGTTCGTGGTGACGCTCCTGATCTCCACGATCACCGGCGGCAATATGTTCCAATCCTGGAGCGTCGGTGAAATCACGGAGAACTACTTCCACGTGCCATCGATTGTTTGCGGGATCGTCTTGGCCGTGTTGGTCGGCGCCGTCATCATCGGCGGGATCAAACGAATCGGCGCGGTCGCCGGCCGCATCGTTCCAATCATGTGTGCGCTGTATCTCATCGCCGCGGTCATCGTCTTGATCATGAACTTTGGGGAAATCCCCGCCATGCTCAAGTTGATCGTCGTCGAAGCGTTTAGCCCATCTGAGGCGCAAGGGGCGTTCCTGGGTGGAACTGCGGGCTACGCGCTTCTATGGGGAATGAAGCGAGCCCTCTTTTCCAGTGAGGCTGGTCAAGGCTCCTCGCCGATCGCTCATTCAGCTGCAAAGACGGACGAGCCTGTCCGAGAAGCCGTCGTGGCCGGACTCGAGCCCTTCATCGATACGCTTGTGGTTTGCACGCTTACCGCGATGGTGATCCTCACTACCGGCGCGTACAACCGCGGCCCGGAAGCGAATTTCCAAGATTCATTATCCGTCCGGGTGGCCACGGTAGATTTGGATTCTGATGGCATTCAAGACACCGATTCGAAGGATGTTCCGCTCTGGACGATCGAAAGTTCGGTCGTCCCCCCACGAAGCCAGGAAGCACGTGATACTTCAGGCCCCTGGGCCGGGGACGAGGACGTGTTCATCCTTGTTCATGGAGACCCAGATTCCAACACAGGCCACGACCTGCATCGCATGGGGGGCAGGATCGAACTCGACGAAGACGGCAACGCTGTGGCCCAATGGAACACAAACTTCGCATCGGCGATCCGACCAACGCTTGCCCACGATGATGGTCGCATCTACGTGGACTATCCCGGACCATCGTTGACCGGGCACGCCTTTGATCGGGCCATCCCCGGTCTTGGCAAGTGGCTCGTCACACTCGCAGCCTGGCTTTTTGCGCTTTCAACCATGATCTCGTGGAGCTATTACGGCGAACAGGGGGTGGTCTTCCTTTTCGGAGACAAAGCCGTTTTCGCCTACAAAGTCATCTACTGCATCATGATCATCGTGGCCGCAGCTGGGTTCATTCAGACTGATAAAGAACTGGACAATCTCACCGCGCTGGGAACCGGCGTCATGCTTTGGGCCAATATCCCGATCATGTTGATCTTCGGTTCGATCGCAATGAAGGCCTACCACACCTACATCGGCAAGCTCAAGCGCGGGGAGTTCCCGTCGCATGACGCTCCGTCGATCACGGATGTCATGGGCGGCAAGGACGTCCAGAAGTAACGGCGATCCACAATTCATCGATTCTTCAAAGCCCAGGGAATCCCCTTCCCTGGGTTTTTTCTTTTTCCATTTGGCGCGTTACGATTCAGTCTATGTGGACCGTGGCTGAAATCGCCGATGCGGTCGAAGCCGGATTGGTCGGCGAGGCTGAGCGACTCGACGCTGAGCATGCCGTTCATGGACTCGATGCCAAAGATGAAGTCCAGCTCCATCCCCTTTTAACCAAGGCGCTCCAAGAGGTGGGCTACGGCGTGCATCGCGAGCAGCGCTATCCCGCCGACCGGCGAAGATCCAAGCGAAGCGAAGGCGAACGGTGCGATCTGGTCTTGACGCCTGACGGCCGAGCGTTGGCCGTGCCTGATCAAACACCGACTCTCTTCGATCCGCCCGACGCAGTCGCACTTGAAGATGCATATTGGCTGGAAGTAAAGGTCGTCGCGCAGTTCACCTGCGACGGTCCCAATCGCAACTACACCTCGCAGCTGCTTACACCGGCTCGCCAGGATGTTCGCAAGTTATCAAAGGACCGCTACACACAGAATGCGGGTCTGCTGCTCGTGTTGTTCTCGCAAGATGAGCGCGTCGCCGAACACGACTTGGCTGAATGGTTGGCGCTCGGCCTGGATCGCAACCTGCCCATCTCTTCGCCCAGCCTGCGCGAGTTCGCGATCACCGATCGCCTGGGCAACGCTCTTTGCGCGCTGGCGCTCTACCCGATCTCACATGTTTGATTGAACGGTCCGGGGGTGCCACGCACAGCGTCGTCGCGCCTGTCGATCACGCGTCGTTTGTCCATCCGCACCGACGACTCGTCCCGGCGCGCTGTACCTCGCTATCGGCGGCACACCGGGAGGATGTTGCCCGACCCACGGCGCCAGATTGGACTCCTCGCCTCCACTTCCCACAAAAGGGGTCGGGAGTCGTTTCTGGGGTCGCGAGTGGATCACAACTCATTTTTTTGTAGGGACTTACGCTAACCAAATGGGACTTATCCCCATTTTCGTGGTGGTTTCCCGAACTGCGAGTCAGTCCCGGCTCGACGGAATGAGCGCGTCGAGCGCGTGTCGTTCGTTCATCCACACCGACGACTCACCCCGAGGCGCCGGGGGGTCGTTGTAGGTCGCACTCACTCTTGCATGGACGAATGCAATCGGCTACGACACCGGCGTTCCGGCGATCACCTTGGCGATCAACTTTGCAGCCTCTTCGGCTGGATTGCGATTGGCGAAACGCAAACATACCCGATGCAGCTCCTCGCTCATCACGGCGGCGTTCTTGGAGTCCGACAAGTATCGCGTCGCCTGTTTCACGATTGCATCCGGCCCGCCCACGTAGGGCACGAACTCCGGCACAATCTCGCGCTCGGCGATAATGTTTGGCAACAACCGAAAGGGCGTTCTCAAGATGAGCTTCGCCAAGAGCCACGACAGAATGCCCGTCTTATAGACGCCAATCATCGCCTTGCGCTGCACTGTAATGTCCAGCGTGATAGTCCCGGAGACCGCCAGGGCCAGGTCACACCAAGCGATTGCCGCATCGGTCGTTCCAGTGACCATGTGCAATCCCACCGGGAAGACGTTGATCCTACGACGAATGAGCCTAGCGAGCTTGGGGTTGGCGGCGACGATGACACCACCCATGCCGGAGTGGCGACCCTGCAACTCGTTGTAGACGCTCACGAGCAGACGCGTGTTCGCTCGTACCTCCTGGGCGCGCGACCCGGGGAAGATAACCACCCGCGGCGCGCCACGTGGCAGTCCGTGCATCCGCTCACGCAACTGGCTGAGGTCGATCCGGCGGTTGATGGCCGGATGCCCGATGAACTTGGCCGGTATACGCCGTTCGTTGAACCACTGCTCTTCAAACGGCAATAAGCAAAGGACAAGATCAGTCCTACGGCGCAGCTTCCCAAGCCGCCAACGACCCCAAGCCCACAATTGCGGAGCGGCAAGGTGAATCACCCTGGCTCCAGCTTTTCGCATTACCTTGGTAATCGGAAAATTCGCGGCTGGGGAATCGACCGGAATATGCGCTACAACTCGATGTTCACTCGCCCACTGCTTGATCCGCTTCACCTCTTGGCGCACCTCCCGAGCCCGACGAAGCGCACTGAGCCCCATCGCCCCGGCCTCGACGGTCTGTTGAAGTACCTTTGCACCCGCCTGCTCCATCAGCGGTCCGCCCCAGGCGTATATCTTCAGCTTGGGGTTGTTACGCAGTAATCGACGGATCACCGGTGCACCGAGGGCGTCGCCGCTGGGCTCAAAGGCCGTAAACAGGATCGCCGAATCTAACTTGGCTGGACTATCTTTGGGCAAATGCAGGACCTTCTCGATAGGGCACGATCAACGACTGCGTGACGTCTCTTCGCCGTCGTTGGGTAATCCTCAAACCACTGGGCATACCATACGTCCGTGCTCGGCTCAACGCATCCTTCACGATGGCTATTGGGACTGGCGGTGCTGACGGCCGTGGGAAGCTGGGCGATGGTGGCGGCGCCGCCGAAGGGGACCGACGCCAACTCAGCGTCCGTCCCTCAGGTCCAGGCCTTCCCAGGTCGACCGTTGCTGGGTTTCGGCCTCAACGCGCACCATATCAGCGACCTCCCGCTATACCTCGAATCGATCGATCGCATCGCCGAAGTGGGCGCCAACGCGCTGATCGTCATCACACCGATGTTTCAACAGCACGTCGATTCCACCGACATCCGCTATCTGCCAGGAAAATGCCCCACCGACGAACAGCTCCTAGCCATACTCGCCCGCGCCAAACAGCGGAGTCTGTACACGACGCTCCTGCCGATCGTCTTGATCGAAGACCCCGGTGAGAAGGATTGGCGCGGCGTTATCAACCCCACCGATTGGAACGACTGGTGGGACAGCTATGACCGATTCATCGATCGTTTCGTCAACATCGCGGTCGCTGGTGACGTCGATATCCTGAGTATCGGCAGCGAGCTGAACACGACCGAGCCGCAGACCGATCGTTGGCGGAAGATCGCGCAGCGTGTTCGCAGCCAATACCAGGGCAAACTCACCTATACCGCCAATTGGGATCGATACTACAAAGTCACGCTTTGGCCGTTGGTGGATGTGATGAGTGTCAGCGCCTACTTTGAACTGGCGCGAGACGAGCCGGACGCGACCGTGGCGTCACTGCGCGAAGCGTGGGCGAAAGAACGTGATCAGTTGCTCCAGATCGCCCAGCGCTACGATCGACCGCTGATGTTGGCCGAAGTCGGGTATCCCTCGCTGCCATCCGCTGCCGCCTTTCCTTGGAATTATGTAGCCAATGATGGCGCAACCGCAGACCATGCCGCCCAAGCTCGCTGCTACGAGGCGTTCTTCGGTGCATGGACCGAAATCGTCAGCCGGCCTGACAGCCCCGTGCTCGGATTCCACTGTTATCACTGGGATCCATATCACCATGGTGATCGCTTGGACACCGGCTACGGCGTGGATGGAAAGCCGGCGCTCATAACCATCACCGAGGGATTCCAGACCATCCGTCAACGCATCGCCGAAAAGACGAATTAGCCGAGGTCGTAGCGGACGGCTCGGGCATCGCTAGGATGTCCACCGCTCTGGGAATCGGCGAAACAGCCCAGAGGACGCCGCAGCTTCTTATAAGGCTCAACGCTCAATGCTCAAGCGCACGCACATGTGTGGTGAACTTCGTTCGGACCACGACGGCCAGATGGTCGTGCTGGCTGGATGGGTCAATACGTATCGAGATCAAGGGAAGGGATTAATCTTCATCGACTTGCGCGATCGCTCGGGGCTGACCCAGGTTGTATTTGACCTTGAGGATGTCGACGAACACATCGTCGCCGAGGCTCGATCACTTCGCCGAGAAGATGTCATTGCGATCCAAGGGCCGGTGCGCAAACGCGCGGGTGATCCCAATCCCCGCCTCGCGACCGGTGAGATCGAGGTGATGGCTACGAGCCTTGAGGTTCTCAACAAGACCGAGACTCCGCCGATCCTGCCCGATGAGCATGAAGCCGAGAAGATCGCCGAGGAGAAACGTCTGCAATTCCGCTACATCGATCTGCGACGCCCGAAGATGCAGCAGATCCTCCGCACGCGCTACGAAGTGACGCGGGTTGCGCGGCAATACTTCGCGGATCACGGATTCATTGAGATCGAGACGCCGTGTCTGATCAAAACCACGCCGGAGGGTGCCCGCGACTTCGTCGTTCCGTCACGGAGTTTCCCCGGCCAGTGGTACGCACTGCCGCAGAGTCCGCAAATCTTCAAGCAGATCCTCATGGCCGCGGGCTGCGACCGCTACCTCCAGATCGTTCGTTGCTTCCGTGATGAGGACCCACGCGCCGATCGGCAAGCAGAATTCACTCAGATCGACCTTGAAATGAGCTTCGTCGATCGCGACGACGTGATGGAGATGATGACCGATTTCGTGCGCTGTGTGTGGAAAAACATGCTCGATGTGGAGATCGGCGAGATCCCCGTCATGTCATATCACGACGCGATGAATCGCTATGGCATTGATCGACCGGACCTTCGTTTCGGCCTCGAACTAGAGGATGTTTCTGCGCTTGCCGCCAAGACCGACTTCCGTGTGTTCAAAGATGCGCTCGATAAACCCAACGGCACCGTTAAAGCGATGCGTATTCCCGGCGGAGCGTCAAAGCTGACGCGCAAGATGACGGATGGCTACTCCGAGTTCGTCAAGACCTTCCGAGCCGGCGGCGCACCAACGGTGAAGCTGACCGAAAGCGGTTTTGAGACCGGCGTTGCGAAGTTCGTCGCCCCGATCGCAGATGAACTGACGCAGCAGCTGAAACTCGAGGTCGGCGATATCGTGTTCTTCACCGCTGACACCTGGTCGATCGCCTGCACGGCGATGGGCGAGCTGCGCAACAAGATCGCGCGCGATCTGGATCTCATCGATGAGTCCGAGTGGAAGTTCCTCTGGGTCGTGGACTTCCCCATGTTTGAATATGACGATAATGCCGAACGATGGACTTCTATGCACCATCCGTTCACCTCGCCCATGCCCGATCAGATGGACAAACTTGATAGCGATCCCGGCGGATGCATCTCATCAGGGTATGATGTGATCTGCAACGGTGTTGAACTCGCAGGTGGGTCGATTCGTATCCATCAGCCGCCCGTGCAACAGAAAGTCTTCAACCTACTTGGGATCAGTGATGACGAAGCTGAGCAGAAGTTCGGATTCCTGTTGCGAGCCCTGCGCTATGGCGCTCCGCCAATGGGTGGCATTGCGTTCGGCTTGGATCGGCTGGTGATGCTGCTGGTTGGGACGGACAACATCCGTGATGTGATCGCCTTCCCCAAGACCCAGACCGGCCAGGATTTGATGACCGAAGCGCCTGGCCCGGTTGATCCGCAGCAGTTGGAAGAATTGCACGTTCGTATCGAATTGCCCAAGGATTCGCCGACTCCCACTGGAGCAGGTTGAACCGCCCCTGCTACCCTTGGGTGAATGTGCGGCATCGGCGGACGGGTTACGAATCTTGGGCCGCCGGCAGACGCCCTTCGACAACGCTCGTCGAGCTCGCGCCCTTAGCTTGGATCGCGCGCACAGCTACCACAAGTGGCGATTGGACTCCCTCCAACATTGGATGACTTTTCACCGCTTTGTCGAACGCCTCAGTTGAGACCGTCAGCTTGTACTTTGCGAGCAGAGCCTGAGCTTGTTTGATATTGCCGAGTTGAATTGCCGCCCACGCCAAGTGAAGGAAGGCTTCGCTAAATTCCCTTGACTCACCTAGTCGCCGCATAGCGGTCTGAAAAAAGTCTCTTAGTACAGCGGACCGAGACTCTGGGTCCTTCATAGCGGCGGCTAGATGGGTGCAGGCGTGGGCGAGTTTACCCAAGGAACCTCGCAGGAACGCTTCGTCATCCACATTGGCAAGCTCGCAGCAGATAGCACACGCCTCTCGGATGTTCTCCGAATCGAGAGGTAGACGATGGAGCAACTGTATGTAGATCGCGGTACAAGTCATCGCCCACTGGCTTCGACGGGTGCGCACCTCACCAACGCATTCCCTTAGCAGTCGTAGCACCGGATCAAGGCAGCGAGAATCTTGCGGCACATGGGCTGCAAGCGATGCGAGATTGTTGATACTGCCCTGGTTGGGAACTTGTCTTACAAGTCTATGGGCTAGCTGGAGAGTTATGAGGAAGTCGCCGACGCTCCTGGTTTGCACCCATCTAGTGAAGGCTATCATCCCTTTCGCCTGAAGTGCAGTATGACAGTGCGGTGCCACGGTCTCATGAGCTGCTATGAGGTCCTCGGCTGCTTCAAGCTCGCGAGACTGGATCGCCAGAAGCGTGAGCGCGTGGATATCAATCCGAAGCGGATTCAGTTTCCCGAGCCGTGCCAGAACCTGGGACTTCAAGTCCTCTTCCTTGTTGCCGCTCCGTAGCCTGGCCAGCAGGGACTGCAAACCACTATCGTAGTCTTTCCGAAAGTCTGCATGATGTTTGGCACGTAGAAGCAGCGGTACTTCACAATCTCGGAAGAGGAGTGGCAGTACCACCACGTTTCGTGATTCGACCTCGTGCAATAAAGCGGCATCCAACTCCATTTCTACCCACTTGGATCGAACCGAGTCCGGGCTCAAGACAAGTCCAAGGTAGGCTGCGTCGGATAGCCCGGTCTCGATACGCTCCCGGATTCGATCGCCGACGAGGATCTCCCATTCGTCAACCCAACAAGGAAGGTCTTCAGCGTTTAGATCGGCGGTCAGTCGGCGAACAAAGGATTTGTCCTCGCTAGCATGGCAGAGGAAAAGTTTCTTCTTCATTTGTAGCATCCTTGCTTGGGTGTCATGTAGTTTAGAGATGGAGTTTCAGAATTTTCCGTTAGCTAACGGCCAGAACGCTGACCGTTCGCCGAGTATTGTACGGTTATGAAAGGTCTTTGACCACGAGCAACGACGCTCGGACGCAATGGTGTCTTCGGATCTTCCCCAAGTGTGTGGTATCGGCGGAATCCTGCGAACCGATGACCAACCCATCCCCGAGGAATGGCTCGATGCGATCGACGCGCGCATCGCCTATCGCGGGCCGGACGGTCAGGGGCGATTTCGTGATCGTGTTGAGATCGATACACCCGATGGCAAACGCATCGTTGAAGTCGCGTTCGTTCACCGTCGCCTCTCGATCATCGACCACGAAGACGGCGCGCAGCCCATGGTATCGCAGTGTGGACGAACCGAAAGCGAAGGTCTTGTGGCTGTCGTGTTTAATGGCTGCATCTACAACCACCGTGAACTTCGCGAGGAGTTGGAGTCAGCTGGCCACAGCTTCGAGACGGATCACAGCGACACCGAAGTTCTCATCCACGGCTGGCGCGAGTGGAAAGAGAAACTGCCGGAGCATCTCGAGGGGATGTATGCGTTGGCGGTGTGGGATCACAAAGCGGCAAGCCTCTATCTGGCGCGCGATCGGTTCGGCGAGAAGCCGCTGTACCACGGCACGATGTACCTCGATGGTGATGAAACAACATCATGCGTTGCGTTTGCCAACGAGCCACGGTGCATCGCAGGCATCGGTGAGTTTGCGTGCGCCCCACAACAACCGCCGGGCCTTTCGGACTACGTGGGTCGGTACCTGCAGGTCGGTTACGGCTGGAAGCGTCAGACGCCATATCGCGCCGACGCAGTTCAGGCCCTACAGCCGGGCGAGTTCCTCAAGCGCATTCCAGATCGCAATTCATCAGACTTCACAACACGAGCACGTGAGCGATATGAAACCAGCCAAGACGAAATCGAATCGCTGCTCGAACAAGCTGTGATGCGCCGACTGGAAGCGGACGTTCCCCTGGGATGCTTCCTAAGCGGCGGCGTGGACTCATCACTCATCTGTCACTACGCAAAGGAACACAAGGGGGACATCAAGT
>CBDUST010000116.1:0-12323 GCA_965369945.1 uncultured bacterium
GGTAGAGCAACCGCCTTTTAAGCGGTAGGTCCTGGGTTCGAGTCCCAGCGCGATCATTCACCGAGCCCGCCGCCGGTCGGGAGATTGATCTGCTTATGCTCGTGCTTCATGTCAACTGGGCTGAAGGGGCGCTCCGATTGTGGGCTGAGTCGCTGCCCGCGTACCTGCATCGCGACGCCGACGATCCCGCGATCGAAGCAGCCGGCGACGGGAGCGGCGTGGCGCTCAAGACAGCCGCGATCGTCGACCATGACTTCGCGCTCGATGCTGCGCAGCTCAAGCGAGTGTTGCTGGATCAGGGGTTGCTGGAGCCCAATGCCGTCGGCGAAGCGCGGTCGATTCGATTTTCGTTGCCGGGCGACGATCGTGGACCACGCCCCAGCGATCAGTTAGCCGGAGTCTTGGGCCCACGAGATACAGCCGCCGAGCTGCGGTTGCTCGAGTTGAACATCCCGACGCTTGAGTTGCGCAACGATTGCGCGTTGGCCGCAGCGCTTCGACTGGAAGACCGCGGCGCGAGTGACGATGTGGAGTTCGGCCAGTCGCTGCGATATTGGATTGCCGTAGCGCGTTATGTACTGGAACTGATCGAGGACCAGCGGTTTATTCCCACGCTTGTTCAACCGAGGGGCGGCGGTTTGCAGGCCGCGTGGCATCCTTGGCTGCACGACGAACCGGCCCGGACCCGAATCGGCATTCTTCTGGCCACCATGCCGCCGATCGCCCGTGCAGTGTCCGGTGCCGACCACGCTGCGCCCTGGCCGATCCTTGATGAGGCGCTGCGGACGTTGACCGACGCCACCGTTCGCACGGCCCTGATCGACGAGCGCTTTATTGAAGCGATCGAAGACCGCGACACACGGTCCGATCCTCATGTTGCATGGTGTGATGGGTTGCTGGATCGCCACTCAGCTGTTGCAGCGCCGGATGGATCGGAGATCGACCTGCTGCGCGATGTTCGGAGCTGGATCGATCAGCTCGATGAGACGGGTCGTGGCCGAAGTGGGTTCCACCTTTGCTTTCGCCTCGAAGAACCGATCCTGTGTGATTCCGGCGATGATGCCCCTGTTCAGGATGCTCCTGATGATCCCGACGCCTTGGCCATCGGAGACGAAGCAAAGTGGCAATTGAGCTTCCTTTTGCTAGCAGACGGTGAGCCGCAAGTCACGATTGAAGCCGCCCAAGTTTGGGCCGGATCACCAACTACCCAAGGAATCGACGGACGCCGCCTGGATCGACCGCACGAGTTCCTTCTTGCAGAGTTGGGCCGGGCCAGCGGCATTTATCCGTTGATCGAGTCGGCACTATCTGAACCTCAACCCACGGGTATTGACCTTGACACGCCGAAAGCCGTGCAGTTTTTGCGCGAACACCGACCCGTGCTGGAGGACTCAGGCTTCAAGGTGATCGTTCCGCAATGGTGGGATCGGCCCACAGGCAAACTCGGCGTACGCCTGCGGCTGGAGACCGAGCCTTTGGAGTTGGACGAGAACGGTGCATTGACGATGGCGACGAGCGCCTCGTTGGGGCTTGACAGTATTGTTCGCTATCAGTGGCAGCTGGCCGTAGGCGATCACGCGTTATCATTGGAGCGCCTCCGCCAACTTGTTCAACTTGGCTCACCGTTGGTGCGTATCGGCTCCCAGTGGGTCGAGATTGGATCTGATGATCTCGCCCGCGCTTCGGCGCTCCTGGAGCAGGACCGCGGCGGCCAGATCACCCTCGGCAAGGCCATCCGTATCGCACACGGACTTGAAGACGCGACGCATGGGTTGCCCGTGGTCGGAACCGACACCGCCGGGTGGGTCACCGAGTTCTTCAACACCGACAACCACCAGAGCATGCCGCTGCTCGATCAACCGCCCAAGTTCGTCGGTACACTTCGGCCGTATCAGAAAACGGGTCTGAGTTGGTTGGTGTTCCTGGAGCGCTGCGGCCTTGGGGCATGTTTGGCGGATGACATGGGACTGGGCAAAACCATCCAGCTCATCGCGCTGTTGCTGCACGAACGAGAGGATGCGACCGAACCTTTGGGGCCGACGCTGTTGGTCGTTCCGACATCTGTCGTGGGAAACTGGTCGCGCGAGCTGGAACGGTTTTCGCCGTCGTTATCGTTCCATGTTCACCACGGTCCGGAGCGGCCGTTAGGGCCCGACTTCGCCCAACTCGCCGCCGCTGCCGACGTCGTGATCACCACGTATGCGCTCGTGCCGCGCGACTTTGAGTCGCTTGGGCTCGTCCAGTGGCGCCGCGTCGTGCTCGACGAAGCGCAGTACATCAAGAATCCTCCAACCAAACAAGCGACGGCGATTCGTGCGCTTCGAGCGGCCCGCCGGATCGCGATGACAGGCACCCCGGTCGAGAACCGTCTCACCGAACTGTGGTCGATTATGGAGTTCTGCAATCCCGGATACCTGGGCATGGCGGACGAGTTTCGCCGCCGCTTTGCCGTGCCCATCGAGCGCCATCGCGATCAGCGACGGGCCGATGCTCTTCGCTGCATGGTGGGACCATTCGTGCTTCGCCGGCTGAAATCGGACCCGAAGGTGATCTCGGATCTTCCCGCCTGTGTCGAGACCAAAGAGTTCGCAACCCTGGTTCCCGAGCAGGCGGCGCTGTACCAAGCCGTCGTCGATCAGATGCTCACCTCGGTTGACGAGGCGGAGGGGATCCAGCGTCGGGGACTGATCCTGGCGACACTGACCAAGCTCAAACAGATATGTAATCATCCAGCCAACCTACCCAGTGACGATCGGTATCCGGAGTTGGTTGCGTCCGGTGATGACCAAACCCAGAACGCCGATCATTGTTCGCTGTCGAACCGTTCCGGAAAATGCGCTCGCCTTACTCGAATGTTGGAAGAAGTGCTCGCCGCCGGCGACCGGGCCCTGTTGTTCACGCAATACCGTCGCATGGGCCACCTTCTGGAAGCGATGATTCGACATGACTTGGATTGCGAGGTTCTGTTCATGCACGGCGGTACGCCGCAGTTGAAGCGCCAACAGCTCATCGATCGCTTTCAAGCCGCAAGTATTGGGCCGGCCGTGTTTATCCTTTCACTCAAGGCCGGCGGCGTTGGGCTGAACCTCACCGCTGCAAACCACGTCTTCCATTTCGATCGATGGTGGAACCCAGCAGTAGAAAAACAAGCAACCGACCGAGCGTTCCGGATCGGACAGACCCGTACGGTTCACGTGCATAAGTTCGTCTGTATCGGCACGCTCGAAGAGCAGATCGATCAAATGCTCGAGCAGAAGGCTGAGTTGGCGGAGAACATTCTCGGCTCCGGTGAGCGATGGCTCACAGAGCTCTCTACCGATCAACTGCGCGACGTGCTGAGATTGCGGCATTCGGCCTTGGAGCTTCAGACATGACGTTCGTTCCCGGACAATCTTCACCTCGCCCCATAGTAACGCCGCGTCGCGTGCGCAACGGAATCAAGATGCGCGACGGCAAGACTCAGCACCCGCGATCGTGGCTCGCTGAGCGCTGGCTCGAACTCGGTGACCAACTTACCTCCGCTGAGCACCTTCTGCAAGGGCGGGAGTATGCTCGTGCCGGACAAACGATTTCGCTTGATATTGGCCCCGGCCGAATCGACGCCAAAATACAGGGACGATCGGCCCAGCCGTACACGACCCGACTCCGAATTCCCGTGCTTGATGAGGATCAATGGAATCGCGTTATCAACGCCATGGCCGACCAGGCGGTATATGCAGCTAAATTGCTGGCCGGAGAGCTTCCACTCGCCGTGGATGCCCTGTTTACATCGCTCGGTCTGGAGTTGCTGCCTCCGATCGACTCCGTCCAGATCGAATGTGATTGTTCGCACACCGGTCCGTGCAAACACGCCGCAACAATTTGGTATCTGCTCACTGATCGCTTGGATGATGTACCGCTGTTGATCTTCACCCTCCGTGGTCTACCAGGTGACGAACTCGTCGAACGACTTGTCCAGACCCGCGCGATCCAAAGCCACGGCCAAGCGGTCGCGCATGCCGACCCCGTGCTTGCCGAGTCGCAGCTTCTCGTCCCGCCGCTTCAACAATGCTTGGATTCGTTTTGGCGACCCGGACCGCAATTGGGGCAACTGCAGCAGATGCCGCCACCGCAACACGCCCCCCATGCGCTGCTGCGCCGGCTCGGTCCGTCGCCGCTTGGCGGAAAATTCCCATTGGTCGGCCTGCTCGCCAGCGTCTACGACACGGTCTCACAAGCTGCGATTCGACTGCGCGACCAAGCCGAGCGCATCGACGAGGACAACGCGCCGTAAACCGCGCGCCGCCGCTGGCGCGTCCGGTCTCGATTTCATTGGGTGCTTTGCGCATCATGAGGCAAGTGGTTCCGGTTATGCGGGCGGAGGGTCTGAAAACTCGCCTCGCAATGCCCGAGAAGAAGCAACTTGGCGGGCCCAATGGCCGATAGCATTGGTGCCTGGAAGATGAAGCGCACGGATGGAGGGTGTGGGTAATGGAAAAATCGCGAGTAACAGCAGACCGGGTTCGGCCGATCCTGCAGGCGATGGAGCGCTCGATCGATTCAGCTCGTCGTCGGCGATTGCATGGCTCGCAGCCGCAATCTCCGTCCCAGCCCCTGCCTTCGTCCGCACAGGTACAACCACTCTATCAGCCGCCGCACCAGCAGCCGGTACAGCGTGATTTCGGGCAGCCGCCGCATCGACCGGCACCCACACTTCCTCAACAAGGCGGGCTGAACGAGTTGGATCCGTACGATGAATCCGTTCCGCGGCAAAAGGCTCGTCCCAAACGCCCATCGCCCATGATGCAGTCCTACGACGATCCCGATTATCGGGCGCAAGCCGGCTAACTGATTTCAGCGCCAAAGGTTCCGTGAACCGCTCAGGACAACCCAAAGGTGTCAGGGTCGGCCGGATCGTCAAAGCCGACCGATGAGGGGACCGATTACATTCCATGGAGGCGCAGTTTCGGGCGGTTCGTGCAGCGCGACGGTCCGGAAATGGTTTGCGTAGGAGCGCCCCAGTTATGTGGAACATCTTCAAGCGACCAGCAGGTGAGACTGCCGCGGTGGCCATGCTTGTGAAGCCGGCCGGCGAGTCTGCGCCGCCCCCTCGACGCAACACCATCGCCTCGATCGACTTTATCGGCCCGGTTGCGGTCGCCACACTCACTGTGACGGAACTCACCCAGGACGACGGCGTCGTCCAACTCACCGAACTGCTGGATGATCTCGCCCAATCCGGCGCCCGACACTTCGTGTTGGATGTGTGCAACGTGCAGCACATGGATTCATCCTGCCTGGGGTGCTTGGTTGAAGCGCTGAATCGCATGGCTGCGAGCGGCGGACGGATCGCGTTGGTCAATGCCGACCACGGCGTGCAGTATCTATTCCGCATGACTCGCCTGGATCGCGTGTTCCCCATCTGCTCGGATGTCATGACTGCCCTGGACGCCATGGAACGAGCCAGCGCCCAAAGGTGATCCGCGGCGTCCCCGGAAATAAGAACGACAATTCGGCCGATCCTTGATTGTGCAGCGCAAATGCGGGGCGGCAACGCTGGCGCGCACGAGATTTCGAGCGACATAGGGATTAGTTTGTGCGCGCCCAGGTTGCCGCGCCCCCGGGTTGTCTGCTTGAATCGCGCTGACCATCTGAGCATGGAACAACAACTCCTTCTATAAAAGGAGTAGCGGTTGCGTATGCGCGCGCCGGGGACGCCCTTTCGGTCAGTTGGCCAGCAGAATGTGTTCTGCCGGCTCACCAGGCGGGATATTTTTTCTGAAAATTCTGAGCTGACTTGAGTGATTTATCGCTGCATTGCTGCGCGCCAGCGTTGCCGCTGAGGGGAAGAAACCACAGATGGACACAGATAGACACGGATGGGACGGATTTGATGCGCAACCAACTCTTCAACAAGCCGTCCCGATTTCATCAAGTTCTTCAACAAGCATAGTCGTCGGCGTATGGCGGGAACTCGATTCCCTCGAGCAACGCGGCATAGTTCGCGTGCCGACCGGCGCTCGTCGTGTACAGGGGACGGTTCACTTGGTCGTAGCTGAGCGTGCGCACGGTGCGCCGGCTCTTGTGGAATTCGCGACAGGCTTCGTCCCATTCCAGACCCAGGAACTCGATAATGCGGGGAAACTCTGTCTCCGGCTCGCGCACCAGCTTCTCGTAGTGCACATCCAGAATCGGCACGTCGAGTGAAGCCTTCCAATGCTCCATCATCCGCAACGACTGCTCCCACGCGCGGGCGGCCCAGTCCAGACGCGTTGTCCAGGGATGCATGCGATTGTTGAACCCGCCCAGGAAACAACTCACTGCGACGTCGCGTGGGTCACGGATGGCGTGGACGATCCGCGTGTTAGGGAACAGCCGCGCGATCAGACCCACCAGCTTATTGTTACCCAGAGCCTTGTTCACAATGCGATCGGCGCTGGGGGCTCGCTTCTGAGTCTCCCTGAGATAGTCCCGCGCCGCCCGGGTCCATCGGAAGCGGTCGTACGGCCCGAAGCACGCCGGCGGGTCCTTGTCGGGATCCCATGCTGCCGCTAGCTTCCTGGCGAACTTCTCGATTGACGACAGTTCACCTACGCCGGACGCCTGCGGATGCGCATCGATGATCTGGTCGATCAGGCTCGTACCGCTGCGGGGCATGCCCGCGACGAACACCGGGATCTCGCTGTCGCAGGAGCTGATGGGGAAACACTCCATACTCTGGCGAGACCAGTTGTCGATAAGGACCGATACTTGCTCTTCGTACATCGCGGGGCTGAACTCGATCTGACCGATGACGTTCGCCCGCGCAGCCGCATCATAGGCCCCGGCGTAGTCGCCACTTCGATCGTAAGCCTTAGCCTTGAGTTGCAACTGTATGCATCGCATGTCGTTGGTCAGGCGATCATCTTCGATCAGCGGGTCGAGCAGCTCGATTGCCTCGGCGTACTGATTGCCGTGCACGAGAAGCTTGCACCACTCGAAGGTGACCTGTGGCAGCTCGCGCCCGACGCTGCGTTGTTGCATCGGTTCGATAATCTGCCGCGCCTCGTCGAAGCGGCCGGCTTCTTCCAGCGCTCCACCTTTGATGATGCGGGCCATGTTGTTGGCCGGCTGCGCCTGGATCACCGCATCGCAGTGGGCGATCGCCTCGTCGGTCTCGCCCGAGACGCGCAGGCATCGCGCCAGAAGCAGGCGCGCCTCGGGATGAGGATGGATCTTCAGCGACCGCCGCGCATAGTCGGCGGCCTCCCAGGTCTTGTGCCGACCTTCGGCGATGAGCCCTGCCAGGAAGAGCACCTCCGGATCTCTCCGGTCCCGACGCAGAAGCGGCTCGATCGCTTTGGCGGCCCCTTGGAAATCACGCTCGCGCAGCCAAGTTCGGGCCAGTTGGATCGCCTTGACCCGTTTGGCCGCACCTCGCCCATGCTTTGGGATCGCCATTTCCAGCCTCCAAGGCCCCGTCCAAGGGGCCATCGAGTCTACGCCCAGCCGGCGATTCGAGCCATCGAGAGAATTCCATATCAAATTTCCCGGATTGAAAAAACTCGTCAATCCACTGAATTCACTATTGACTCGGCTTTGGCCATCGGTTATCAAAGTGCTTGAAAGCCTCGCGCCCGCCCCTGGGCGAGTGGTGTGGGGCTCTTTACCAGATTGAGAGAGACGTTTGTCAAGCCCGCTCGGATTTCGCGCGGGAACTCGTGGTATCGTTCGGCACTGCCGGACGCATAGGAGGGTTTTGAGACATGGACAAGAGACGACTCTTTGGCGGGGCTTTGCTCGCGGCGGGCCTCACCGCTGGCGCCGCCGGCGACTTTGTCATCGGCAGCCAACCGGGCGGGAACTACGTCGGAGCCTACTTCGGCGGGTTCATCCCGTTCAGCATCAACGGCTTCTACGACGAGACCGCCTTCGGCACCGGGTACGCCCACGCCCAAGGCAGCGCGCTGTCGATCTCCGCCTATGGCTACAGCGTCGTGGACCTCGCCTACACCATCCACTTCAATCCGATTCCATTCCAGGTGGACGCCGATACGCTGGCGACCGTCTCCTGGGACTTCACGGGCGACACCGATGGCCCCGGCGGCGCGTTCATCGACTCGTTCATCTCCGTGGACGGCCCCGGCGGCAATCTTGCCTTCGGCGACCTCTTCAATCCAGTGGGCAGCGTCATAATTAACCTGGTCGTTGGAGAGCAATATTCGTTCTTCGGCACGGCGCTGGCAACGGGGGGCATATCCGAGTTTTCGATCGTCATCCCCGCACCCGGTGGCGCAGCGCTTCTGGGCTTGGCCGGCTTCGCCACAAGACGGCGCCGACGACGCTGATCTCATCAGAACTCTGTCGAGTATCCAACCCGGCCAACAACGGCCGGGTTTTTTCGTGGGCGCCTCTCGACTCAGGTACCCGTCACCTAAACATGTCCTTCGATCGGGCCGGGCCCGTCCACGCCGTGTGTTCCTAAGGACACGTTCCCGACAAGCCCCTAGGCCGATCGCAGTAGGGCGACCAACGGCGATTCCGTGGGTCGGACCCAACTGGTGGTTGAAGGGAATTCCGTCGAACTCGGGTTCCGGACCGCCGTCGAGTTGGCGGGATTGTACTGCTAACCCCAACGGAGCCAGTTGTGAGTTCATGTAGCCGTCTGAATTGCCACGTTCAGGCACATGGCGACGTTGGCGGATGCGTGGATGAGCCGGATTCCCGGTGGAACCTCCGGCCCGCGATAATTCCAGTAGAATGAACCGCATGGCAGGTGCCGGCTGGGAATCTTTCGGCTGGACGTGATCCGAACACAAGAAAACAAGAACACGAGCGGAGATGAACCAATGAGATATCGAGCACCATTCTTAATCGCTACTTTGGCCGCGGGCCTTGTCGTGTGGGGAACGTTTGGCGCGAGCGGGTGGGGGCAGGACCAACCGCGGGCAACATCGCAACGAACACCGCAACCGCCGCCGGGATTTCCAGACCTCGTCGGAGGGCTCAAGTCGACGCCCGGCTGCCTGGGTGTTGAACTGGCCAGAACACAAGGCGGGAAGAACGTCATCGTCGCCTGGTTTGAGAATAAGAAGGCGGTGGTGAAGTGGTACTACAGCGAGACGCATCAACAGGCCATGGACCAGTTCTTTGGCCACGATGACGAGGATGACTCGCACACGGTGCTCAAAGGCTTGGACGATGACTTTGGTCCGATCATGGCCATTGCCTCGATCACTATGGCCGAGAAGCCGTCGTTCGAGGGAACGACGCTGCCAATCTCGCAGATTGCCATCGAACTCTACACGCCGATCAAGGGCGGTTTGTTTCTCGGCGGACGGTTTGCGCCCGAAGGCGTCAAGGTGGACAGGATGGAGGATTACACGCCGAAGCAGCACCTTGACGACGATGACGGCCATAAGGGATGAGGGTTGCGGTATGGACGGAAGAGTCCCGGGGATGGAATCCCCGGGCTTTGCGGGGAGGAAGAGCCCTACATCAACCGATTGTGAGGTCACGTGGTGGTCTGAATTGCCACGTTGAGGTAGGTGGCGACGCTGGCGGTTGTGTGGATGAGCCAGGGGCCGAGGATTGAGCCGGATTTGATGTGTAACCAGCCGTTGCTCAACCCTTATCTACGGACGGGTCCAACTCATCCAACACTCGATCGATCGTCTCGCGCATGATGCGCTGTAGCTGATCGGCAGGCGTGTCGATGGTCGTTTCACGCATGCGGTGCTTGAGAGCCTCTGTGATGCGCCGATCAAAGAGCTGTCGATCGGGCAAGCTGGCGAGTCGTTGTTGCTGCTGATCGTTGAGTTGAATGAATGCCATTGGGGATTGGCCGGCAGGCGAACAGGTGATCGAACAAGATCCCGTTGAGCTTCAGTTCCGAGCTGGCGCTCGGATTGCCGGGATTGTACTCGCATCCCCAAAGAAGCCAAGACGTGCGTTCACGCTGCTGTCTGAATGGCCACGTTGAGGCACATTGCGACGTTGGCGGTTGCGTGGACTAGCTACCGCCGCGGTGTTCGCCGACGGAGAACGCCAGGCCGTCGGGGTCGGTGTACTGTGCGAGTCGCGTGCCGAAGAGTTCTTTGGGTTCTTGAATGCACTGCACATCGTTGGCGACCATTTTCTTATGGAATTCATCGAGGTTGGGCACGCTGAGGCCGGGTCGGCAACTGCCGGGGGCTTCGAGGTCTTGGCTGTCGCCAGCGGAACGCGGTTCGTCACTGACATGTAGAGCCAGCGTTGCGCCTTGGGTTGCGAATTCGGTCCAATGGGGAGATTCGTACTTCAGGGGAAGACCGACGATGTCTTTGTAGAACGCGACGGATTTGGGCATGTCGCTGACGAAGACGATGGCGTGGCTTACTTGCACTTGGGAGTCGCCTTTGGGAATCGCCGCGTGTCCGCGGTCAGAACCCAGGGATTGCTAACCCAGGGATTGCTATCCCTGGGCGTCGGGGCGCGGTGGGGATGATCAACCTACGCTTGGTGGGGCGAAACCTTCGCGGTAGTTGCGCTTGACGATGGTTTGGGTGGCCTCTTCGTGGTTGGTGAAGGCTAATTGGGATTTATCCCAGCGCAGTTCCTGGCCGGGGTAACGACTGGCCTTGACGGCCAGCAGCGCGGCTTCGGTGATCCGAACGCCGTCGGCGAAGGGCGTGCGCAGCTCGGTATCTTTGCCGATGATGTTGTCGACCCACGCGTGCCAGTGGTTGAGTTCGGGGAACTCGGGAAGGTTCGGCATTTCGAGGCCGTCGGTGACTTGGCCATCGCGCCAAATATCGAGTTTGCCGCCTGCGGATAGAACGAGCACGCCGCCCTCGCACTGGACAACGGTCATATTGCTCCCAGGCCAGTCGCCGGCTGGAAGACCCAGCGCCGCTCGTGACGGCGCTTGGTTGCGATCGGAGTAATAGAGCGGGAAGAACGAACGGGCGAAGTTGTCCGAATCGACGGCGTAGGTGATTGTCGATCGACACGGATATGTATGGAAGGTATCGGATGGGCTTGGGGCATGCGTCTTGACGGAAATAGGTGACGTCAGTTCGTCGTAGCCAAAGAAAATGACATCGAGTACGTGAACGCCCCAATCGCCCAGGCCACCGGTGCCGTGGTCCCACCAGGAACGCCAAACCAGCGGTAACAGGTGGTCACGATATGGTCTTTCTTCGCAAGGCCCGAGCCAGAGGTCCCAGTTGAGGTGAGTTGGCGGATCGGTTGGATCACTGAGCACGTGATCGAAGTTGAAATATTGATTGGGGCCGGGCGAGCCGACCCAGGCGTAACCGGCGACGGCCTTGCCGAGGACTCCGGAGCGCAGAATCTCGACGGCTGCGCGTCGGCCGGGGAAGACCATTCGCTGATTGCCGACTTGTGTTAGGAGGTCGGGTTTGGCTTTGATTGCTCGCTCGATCAAGACGAGTTCTTCGAGTTGATGGACCAACGGCTTTTGGCCATAGACGTGTTTGTTGTGCGCCAAAGCAGTGAGCATGATGGTCGCGTGGGAGTGATCGGGGGTCGCGACGATCACGGCATCGTATTTGTCAACGTGGGTTGTGAATGCTTCGCGATAGTCGGCGCATACGAAGGCGTCGGGGTGCTCTTCCGTAGCTTGGGCGAGGTAGTTTGCATCAACGTCGCACAAGCCGACGATCTCGGCCGACGGATGATTGGCGATCTGGTGTCGATCGGCTGCGCCGATGCTGCCAACCACGCCGATCGAGAGCACGCGCAGTTTGCTGTTGGATTGTGCCGCAGCAGGTCTCGGTAGGCCGAGTGTGGCGACGGTGAGACCGGCGACGCCGGTGGTGCGAAGGAAATCTCGGCGGGAGAAGTCAGTGATCATTTCTTGTCTCCTCAGTGCATGGGGTCAGGGCCGGGAGCCGTGCGATGCACCGAGGAGTGTAACAGTTGAGTATTGGGCGTGCGGTGTTTTTTTGTTGGGGCGGGTGATGAGGGAGGATTGACGAAGAAAAACCCAGGGATTGCTATCCCTGGGCGTCGGGGTCGAGACGTTTGTATGTACCTCGGGGACGGTGTTAGCTGTTGGCGTGCTTGAGGCCACGTCGTTGGTCGCGCAGGCGTCGGCTCTTGCCTATTCGTTTGCGCAGGAAGTAGAGTTTGGATCGGCGAGCGTCGCCTCGGCGGACGACTTCGATCTTGGCAACGCGCAATGAGTGCAACGGGAAGATACGCTCGACGCCTTCGTTGGCTACGATTCGGCGGACGGTCAACATTCGGTTGACGCCACGACCTCTGTCCGCAATGAGCACGCCTTGATAGACCTGAATCCGCTCCTTTTCGCCTTCGATGATGCGAAAACTGATATTGAGCGTATCGCCGACGGTGAAGTA
>CBDUST010000117.1:0-12314 GCA_965369945.1 uncultured bacterium
GGCGTTCGATGACTAGCGCACGCAGCCGCTACGTCTTCAGTGAAACTGCTCTAGGCGTTCCTTCCGGGACAGACGTTTCCTGGGCCAGAGGCGGGAACAAGGCACTGCATACTGCGGATTGATTGACGGGAGCCGAACTAGGCCCCATCCTGGTGTACGTGGCCGACTGATCCCTCCCACGCCCTGAGACCCCAATCGCATGCACCGAATTATGTTCCCTGCACTTGTCATGAGCGTTCTCGTCGCTGCCGCAATGCCCGCCCCGAGCGTCGAAGCGAGTCCAACGACCCCGGGCAAGGTGAAGTGGGATTCCGTCCCCGATGGCGAGCGCCAAGCCCTGGAGCAGTACCTCACCGCCCCCGATTGGCCGATCCGTGTGTTCGGTCTGCTGCGGCTGGAACGGTACACGGGCCAAAAGCCCGAGCAGTTGGTCCACGATCTGATAATTGATGATGCCTGGCAGGTGCGCTGCTTCGCGCTGCGTCAGGCGCTGCGCATGGGTTACACGATCACACAGGCTGATCTACGTCCGGATGAAGATGCTGCGTTTGTCGTTCGTGCGGCGCTTCGCCATGGGATTGCGCTCGACCAAGCCGCGGTCGAGCCACTGGCCAAGAAGTTGATGCAGACAAAGAACGTGGACGATCTGATGCTGGGATTGGAAATAGCCGCTGCATCCGGAATCGAATCGGTGCAAACCGAAGCTGCCAAGCGCGTCATAACGCTGATTCGCAACATGAACAACATGGTGGCGACGGTCGTCTCACGAGGACTGGCGGCGATGCTAGGACTGCGGCGCGCCCCAGCCGACGTTGGACAATGGAATGCCTGGCTCAATAGACAAGAAGGCAAGATCGATTTTCCTTCGATCAGTTCCTTTACTTCCGGCGCTAAGCTCGCCCCGCCTTCCCTCGTCAGTGAGATGAGTGTCGATACGTTTGCGAGGCTCGTGGACTACCTCGATGCGCTGCGGCAGCGCGATCTGGACCTCGTCGTAGTGATGGATGCCACGTCTTCCATGATCCCCATGATCAACGAAGCGCGAGTCGGCGTGGACGGGCTCATCCTTTTCCTCAACGACATCTCCAAAACCATGCGATTGGCGTTTGTCGCTTATCGCGACCACGACAACAAGCCGATCTGGGAAGGACATCGGTTTACAGTCGAAGTCGTGGCGATCCGTAACTTTTTATTCAACTTGCGAATTACCGGCGGAGCCGACCTGCCCGAGGCTGTGCTCGAGGGTCTGACCGCCTGTGGGAACCTGGATTGGAATCCATATGCGTCGAGGCAGATCATTCTGGTTGGCGACGCGCGTCCGCACGATGAAGATGTCTACAAAGTTCTCAACCTTGTTGAGACGTATCGCAACGATGGGCTCACCGTTCACGCGGTGCATGTGCCGATGGAGATTGCCAAGCGGTTCGAGCGCCTTGCGACGCCGGAATATCGCGCTGAGGTGCAGCATCATAATGCCATGACGGCCACCGCGTTCGAGGACATCGCGAAGCACGGCGGTGGACGGAAGGTGACACTTTCGGGTAGGGACCAACTCGTGCCCTCAATCATGCACACGACCCTCGAAGAGGCATGGTGGCCGACCTTTGATGAGTTCTACGAACTGTATCTGCAACTTTGTCGTTAGCTTCGGGCCAAGCCTCGGCTATGATGCGCCTTCGGATGCGACACGCCAGCAACATAACCGCAAACACCCTTGGCCGTATCACGCTGTCGGGTTTGGCGATTCTTTTGGTGAACGCAACTCTATTCGCGCAAGAAACGACCACGAGTGATCGACTGAAGTTTGCAGAGGCATCACGCCTTGAAAAGAAAACGGTTCAGTCGCTTCTGAAGGGCGAATCCTGGCCCAGACGAGCGCTCGCAGCAATGCGGCTGGAACGATACGACTGCCCCGAAACACAAGACATGCTGCTGCGCCTGTTGGCCGACGACGAATGGCAAGTCCGCGCCTTCGCCACCCGAACGCTCGGCCGGCGACGTGTACCTGCTCAAGCACACTGGTTTGCTACCGAGGAAGAACCTCGCGTTTTGCGAACCGCGCTCCGCCATCGCTATAAATTAGATACCGAACGAGTCGGCCGGGGCGTGCGCTTTCTTACTCGCGCCAACAACCTCCAAGACAGACTGCTTGGCGCTGAGATCGGTATTGCCAGCGGCGACGAAGACCTAGCCAAGCTGGCCAACGAGACGACGCGGAAGATCATCTTGCGCATGCGAAGAACCGAGGCGGGGGCGCTGTCGCCTCGCATTGCCATGCTCACCGGAGCGCCTGATCTGCGTCGACAATATCTGTGGCAACAATGGCTTCGGAAGGTCGGCCGTCGCTTCGAGGTCCACCCTGCCTTCGCCGTTCCGGACTCAGCAGATGCACCGTTGCCGCCGGGTTTTCTCGCCCGACTTGATCCGGATCGTTTCGCGGCGATGGAAAGCTATATCGACGCCCTGAGTGACCGCTACGTTGACCTCGCGATCTGCCTTGATTGCACCGCGAGCATGTGGGGCGAAATCGCTGAGGCTCAAGGCGGGATCGATGACATGATGCTCTTCGTCGGTGACGTGGTCGGCTCGCTGCGCGTCGGAATCGTTGGCTATCGAGATCGACGCGACGAGTTCGAGACTAAGGCCTGGGATTTTACCAGCGACATTGACGAGGCCCGTCGGCGGCTTTGGAGCCTTCGCGCCGATGGAGGCGGCGATACGCCCGAGGCTGTGTATCCTGCGCTGCGCCTGGCGTATACCCAGTTCAGTTGGTTGCCAAGTCATACCAAGGTGCTTGTGTTGGTCGGTGACGCTCCGCCGCGCGTCGGCACGGGGACGCTGTGCGTCTCGCTCGCTAAGCGCGGCGCTGAAATCCAACTCACCACGCACGTCATCCAGACCGACGCCAAGGAGGTCAAGCACTTTCCACAGATTGCCGAGGCCGGCGGCGGGCGCTGCGTCGATCTTGACGATGGCGATTCGCTCATCGCCCAGATCACCGGCCTCACGCTCGGCGACCGATTCCAAGAAGAGTTCGGGGAGTTCTTCGAGACCTACCTGCAACTGTGCCGGTAACCGCAGGCGACGATGCCTTGGGAATGCCCCTGCCCCTCGATGCATTCCCCAATGCCTAGGTTCTGTCTGACGAATAGTGGAACGGGCATCTTGCCCGTCTGTATGAGCGAAGACGACGGGCTGGAAGCCCGTCCCACCAAGAATGAAATGCACTTTCTTGATCCGTCAGACAGAGCCTAGTTCGTCGTCGTCCAGAAGACCTGGTCAACGCAATCCAACCATGGGAATAGGAATATAAGGCTCACTACACGAACTTCGTATCGAGTCCTCACTTCGCCAGTACCCAGCTCTACATGATCCGCTGGATTGCCGGCAAACGTCCTAACCATATCGTCGTTGAGCGATTGCGTTGCCGTACCAACAACATCCCACGAATCCGTGTTGAAATTCCACGATGAGATTGTGAGCTCCAAACCGACGGTGTTCGCCGACGATTCGATCGTCACGTCGAGCGAAGCTGGAGAATCGTTTGGCAACGATCCGAAGAAATCCAGCGTGATCGGCGCTTCGGTTGGAAAGAGTACGATGCCCGGGTTGTAGCACAGCTTGTCGTCATCCGATTCCAGAAGGCTGTTCAGGTCACCGGAGTCGTAGAAACCGCGGAAAGCATTGAAGTCGACGGGTCTATCACAGACTTGATCGCCTGCACCGTCGAGGTCGGCCGGGCACGCGGCTTCCACGATATGATACCGCTGGTTGACCGCCAGTGATCCGAGCGACTGAACCTGGCCACTCGGCCAGCGGATCATCGCACTGATCACTTGGTTGGCCTGACCCAGACCGAGAGTTTGGATTCGCGGAATGTCGGAGAAGAACCCGGTGCCCGCGACCACCTCACGAATCTGGGTGATCGGTGGGTCTCCGGGTTGCAGCCGCGCTGTCACCTGGACTCGTGCTCCGACCGCGTCCCGGTTGCTCACCGTTCCCGTAAGACGAAACTGAATCCAGTTGTTGCCGGTGCCTTCGTTTCGGAACATGGAGTTCGGCTGTCCCTCACCGCGGGACAACCAGGACACGTCGATGTCGCCGTCATTATCGATGTCGCCAGGAACGACGCCCATTTGCTCCATCAGCGGCAGATCCATCCCCAGTTGACCCGCAACTTCCTGCCAGGTGCAGTCACCCTTGCCGGGGCCACAATCACCATTGTTCAAGAAAACGCTGTTGTGTCCGTCCTGAGCGCCCACAGTTCTATTTGCCGCGAGGATGTCCAACCAGCCGTCGTTATCCAGATCGGCGAAGTTGGCATCCTGAAACAGGCTCCCCGCCAAGTCCAGGGTTGCAGTGACATCCGTGAAGGTCCAGATGCCTTCCTTGTCGGGACCGTCGTTGCGAAACAGTCGAGAATCCCTTTCGCGTGAGTATAGCAGATCGAGACGGCCGTCGTTGTTGTAATCTCCCCACGCTACGCCGAAACCTCGACCGATTCCGCCTACGACGTCGACGCCTGCTTCCGGCGCCACGTCCGTGAAGTGTGGGACGCCGGTCTCCGGATTGACACCATCATTGCGGTAGAGTCGGCTCGGCGCTCCTTGAGGCGGATCATGCGAGTTGGCTACAAACACATCCTGGTCGCCATCGTTGTCGTAGTCTGCAAAGGTCACGCCCATCGGGTTATCCGGCAGATCGACACCCGCTTCGGACGTGATGTCCGTAAACCTGCCGTCACCGTCGTTGATGTACATCAGGTTGACGTGCTCGACGACATCGCGGCTTGGATCGTATTCCACTGCATACACATCCAGCAAGCCGTCGTTGTCCAGGTCTACCAATGCAGCCCCGGTTCCCTTCGTGAGACAGACCTCCAAATCGCTCGCCCCGCTCGCATCTTCAAAAAGCAGAGACGGTGCGGGCACGGCGTGATAGAGTGGACTCACCAGGAAGTTGTGCGAGAACAAGTCACGCCGGCCGTCGTTGTCGTAGTCGCCCCACACATTCCTCATCGCATTCCAATAGTCATCAATACCTACCAATCCGGCGATGTCCGCACCGAAGGTGCCGTCGCCACGATTGAGGTAACACACATTAAGATTCATAGGGTCATGAGTAGGAGTGTCTTTCAGGTCTGGGCAAACCCCTGAAGGAGTTGGCTCCACATCAGGGTCGAACCTACCGTTTGCGTAGTAGATGTCAATCCATCCGTCGTCGTTGATGTCCACCAGACAAATGCCAAAGTGGCGGTGCTCGACGTCACCGACGTCCAGCAGGTCGGTCACATTGGTAAAGCTGAGCTGCCCCGCACGCGCCGATGAAGTCATCACCGAGATGACCAGGATGAATCGCACTAACAGTGAAACGCGGAATGATTCAGGAATTCGCTTCAGGACCTACCTCCCAACCTTTGGCTTGCCGGCCTGCAATCTGGCCGCCTTGCCCCTCGGCTGTAATTAGCCCACATTGCCCATTTGACCAGGGACACCTTCCAGCAAGTTCGATACCAAGGCGAAAGGCGGGGTCAAACCCGTGCAGCTAAGGGTAGCACAGAAATGTCATCTTTCATTCCGGAAACTTGAGGAAGTGCTGGACAGGCGCAGTACTGTGGTATACTGGTTTCGTTCACCGTATAGGGGCAACTGCGGCGACGGACCTGCGGCAGGGACTACCACTGTGCGGCCTGTACCTTCAGGAAGATTCAGCCATGTGGTTCAAGTCCAGCTTCACAATCCCGGCGGTCGCGGCGAGTAGCCGCGCAGCGGCCGACATAGTCCACGCCGCCCCCGGCGACTGTCCCACCGTCCAGGGCCGGAATCGATGCGGCCGTAACTGGTGATGAGATCGTCGTCGCGGGCGGTGTGTACACGGGTGATGGCAACCGGGACCTTGACTTCAACGACGAGTGGAAGGAGTAGAAATGATGAGATCACACGCCAACCGACGTTTCCGTTCTTGGTGCGCACTCCCGGTGGGCGCTGCCCTGCTGGGAGCCAGCGCGCTCAACGCGCAGATCTCCTTCACGGAGGTCGCCGACGATGTCGGCCTGGGCGTAGAGTTCTATGCGAGCCCGCACATCCATGGCCTCGGCGTCGCCTGGATCGACTTCAACGCGGACGGCTGGCCGGATCTCATCGCCACCAACGGCTACGGCTTCGATGTGCATCTCTACCAGAACAACGGCGGTACGTTCACGCTGGTCGACGAGTTGCTGCCTGCGCTGCCGACCTACGAGACGATGGCTGCGATCTTCGCCGACTACGACAACGACGGCGATCAGGATATCTATCTCATCACCGACAACGAGTTGCTGGAGCTGAACAATCCGAATAACCCCACGCACGGACCGCCGAACATGCTGCTTAAGAACCTGTGGGTCGAGAACGGCAATGCCCTGAGCGAGCCGCTGTTCGTGGACGTGACCGAGGCAGCCGGGGTCAGCGACACAGACCCCAAAGCAGAGGGCGAGTACAACGCCTATCGAGCCGCCACCGGATCCTGGGTCGACTACGACCGTGACGGCTGGCTCGATCTCTTCGTCGGCCACTGGGCTGCGGCCCATCCGGGCGAGCCGTACGTCAAGGACCGGCTCTACCGAAACAACCAGAACGGGACCTTCACGGATGTCACCGAGGCTGCCGGAATCCACGTCGGGGAGGACCCGACCAAGCTGCGGTCCACCCTGGCCATGATCGCCGCTCACCTCGACGACGACCTGTGGCCGGACCTCTACGTCAGCAACTTCATCGATGATGCCCCCTATCACTACGACTTCCACTACCGGAACAACAAGGACGGGACGTTCTCCGACGTCACCAGCCTCTCCCCGGGCGTCGGCGATGACGCGATTTCGGCCATGGGGATCACGGTCGGCGACATCGAGCTGGACGGGGACTGGGACCTGTACATAACGGACATCTACGCTCTCGACGACGCCGGGCCGGTAGGGAACCCGCTGTATCTCGGCAACGGTGACGGGACCTTCGCCGACAACTCGGCGGACATCGCCGGCCTGCAGGCGGCTAACTCCTGGGGCGTGCACTTCATCGATGCCGATCACGACCGCTACGAGGACCTCTTTGTGGCCACGATGGGTGCCTTGACCCAACTCTTCTATTCCAACGACCACGACGCGACCTTCACCGATATCTCGGCCGAAGCCGGCTTCGCCGGCCCTACGAACAGCCGCGGCTCGGCGATGGCCGACTACGACGCTGACGGTGACCTCGACATCGTGGTCAACATCAGGAACAGCTCGCTAAGGCTCTACCAGAACAACACCGCCAACGCCGGCCACTGGCTCCAGGTGGACCTGAACGCCATCTACAGCAACCGCGACGCGATCGGCACGCTGGTGCAGGTCACTGCCGGGGGCGAAACGATGATGCGGCAGGTCCTCGGCGCCACCAGCGGGCACGGGCAAGACAGCCTCGTCCCCCACTTCGGTCTGGGTGAAGCGACCTCGGCGACGTCCGTGGTGATCCTCTGGCCCAGCGGCATCGTGGACACACTGTTGGACGTGCCGGCGGATCAGGTTGTGACCGTAACGGAGTGCGAAACCCAACTCGACGACTGCAGCGTTGGTCCCCGCGAGTTCAGCGCGTTCCGTGGTTTCTACGGCTCCGGTGACCTGGACAGCCTTTCGGAATCCGATGACGACAAGCTGTGCTACAACCCGGGCATTGTGCTCTTTCCAAACGAAGCTCCGATCACACTGGACTTCACGACAATCTTGCCCGTCGATTCTCCATCGACACTCGACGTGACGATCGAATCGTCGGCGAACACCGTCGGTTTGGGACTCACATTTTCATTCTGGAACTTCAACACGAACTCCTGGGACGTTGTTGGCACCGACACGCAATCGCTCAACGCCGATACGGTCAGGACGTTCGCCGGCAATCCGGCGGATCATGTAGAGCCCGGTACTGGTGAAGTGAGGACTCGATACGAAGTTCGTCAAGCGGGCATTATATTCATATTCCCATGGACGGATTGCGTTGACCAGGTCTTCTGGACATTCAGCTGAGCTATTTTCAAACACACGCCGCGCTTCCTTGATGTCCGTCTCCCTCATCTCGGCCAGCAGGCCAAGATTTGAGATGTACCGCCCGTAGCGCCGATCGCCGGTCGCGAAGGGGGGCGACGGCGCCGATGGTGCCGTCGCCATCAAAGTCGGGTGGACCACCCGCAGGGAATGCTCCGCGATCTACTATCTAAGCAGAAGCTACCGCCTACGGGCGTCAAACCAAGAGGTTGCGTTTGACTCGTGAGGTCAACAGTCGCCCCGTCTGGGCATGGGTGCGGACAACGTAGGTCGCACAAAAACCGGGCGCCAATTTGACGCCCGGTGAATAACGTTGATGTCCGCTAATCCAGTCGCTAGCCAACTGTCGTCCAGAAGACCTGGTCAACGCAATCCGTCCATGGGAATATGAATATAATGCCCGCTTGACGAACTTCGTATCGAGTCCGCACTTCGCCAGTACCCGGCTCTACATGATCCGCCGGTGTGCCGGAAAATGTCCTGACCGTATCGACGCCGTTCGTTTGCGTTGCTGTGCCAACAATATCCCACGAATTCGTGTTGAAGTTCCAGAATGAGAATGTAAGTCCCAGACCGACAGTGTTCGCCGACGATTCGATCGTCACGTCGAGTGTCGATGGCGAATCGTTTGGTAACGTTCCTATGAAATCTAGCGTGATCGGAGCTTCGGTTGGATTGAGTACGATCCCTGGGTTGTAGCAGAGCTTGTTGTCATCCGATTCCTGAACGGAGTTGAGATTCCCGGAAACATGGAATCCGCGGAACACATCGACGTCGCCGGGTGGAGTTAGATTTGTTTCCAGGACAAGCCTGAACACCTCTCCGCACGTGGTACTGCAGCGATCGACGATGTACAGGTTCCCGTCGTTGTCCTCGCCGAAGGAGGCAATGGCGCCGATAGAAAACCCGTCGGACGAAGGCGACAGCTCAGCCGTGCGCTCGGTGAAGTCGATCATGTTCTCGCCGTCGAAGATAAAGCTCCAGGTGCGGGCGCTCCCGAAGTCGCCGAAGAAGTATGTACCCTGGAGGCTGGGGATCGCGCTGCCGCGATAGACGTACCCGCCGGTGATCGAGAAGCCCAAGCCATGGGAATACTCGTGGATGGGATCGGTCAGGTCAGGCGAGAAGCAGGCACAAGCGCCTGCGGGACACCCGGGCGGGCAATGGTTTCCTTCCATGCAGTCCCACCCATAGTTTTCCGCGCCAGTACTGTCAGCCGACTGAAAGTTGATCTCCTCCCACGTGAACTGGCCGACATCGGCGATATACAAGTCGCCCGTCGCTCGATCGAAGCTCGACCGCCAGGGGTTGCGAAGTCCATAGGCCCAGATCTCATCAATGCCGACCTCGTCCACGAACGGATTGTCGGCGGGTATGCCGTAATTGCCGGCATCGTTGGCGTCGACGTCGATGCGTAGCATCTTGCCCAGCATCGTGCCGGTAATATTCTGGGCTCGCGCGCTCGGGTCGCAGGAGCTGCCACCGTCGCCGGTGGCGATGTACAAGTACCCGTCGTTGGGACCGAAGCCTATCCACCCGCCGTTGTGGTTGGTAAATGGCTGGCTGATCGTCATCAACGTGAACCCGCTGGCCGCGTCTGCCACGTCCGGATCAGCCGAGACGGAGTAGCGACGAATGGTAGTGGCAGAGGCGTTGTTGGTGTAATCGACGTAAAAGAAGCCGTTGCTCTGGTAGTCGGGGTGGAAGGCGAGCCCCAGCAGGCCGCGCTCGTCGAAGCTGTTGGCGGGGCCAGCCACCAGGGCGTCAATATCCAGAAACGGTGTTCCCAGCACGGTCCCGCTGACGAGGTCGAGGATCTTGATCACCCCACGCTGCTCGACGATGAACAGACGCGTCGAGTCGCCCGGTGCATGAGTGACAAAGATCGGCCGGTTCAGACCGCTGGCGACGCGGACTGTGGTCAGGGGGACAATGCCGCCTGCGGCGATTGCGCCTTGACTGCAAAGTAGGCAGGAGGAGGTAACTGCGAGTGCGGCGGCTGCTTTGAGGAGCATGGTTCGGATCCTTTCTTTCTTCCTTCACCGAGATTTTCGATTTGACCTTCGCCCGGCTCTGTCGCCGAGCTGTCCGAGCACAAGTGTAACGCCCCCACGCCGGAAACCTAACTTCCAATCGCTTCCTTTTGACCGGAATCGACGGTGACAGGCCAAGTCCTGCCACAAGACGGCCCTCCTGGAGGCCCTGCTGGAGGCCGTGCCGGCCGCTTGGGCATGGGCGATGATCCCCAAGCCTGCCAACTGTTTCCCGTCCCACAGAGTCTATCTTCGTACGCCTACTCGGGCCAAGAATGGCGATGGCAAGTCCAGGTGACCAACGACAACGGCTCGACGCCGAAAATAGTAAGAAGAAAACCGGGCGCCCGTTTGGCACCCGGTGAAGAACCCTGATATCGGTTGATCGAATTGCTATTCAGTTGTCAACCAGAAGACATGGTCAATGCAATCGGCCCAGGGGAATAAGAATATGAAGCCCACTTGACGAACTTCGTATCGAGTCCTCACTTCGCCAGTGCCCGGCTCTACATGATTCGCCGGATTGCCGGCGAAGGTCCTCTCAACATCGTTGTTGAAGGATTGCCCTGCTGTACCGACTTCATCCCAGGAATTCGTGTTGAAGTTCCAGAATGAGACTGCGAGTCCCAATCCGCCAGTGTTCCCCGTCGATTCGATCGTCACCTTGACTGACGCTGGAGAATCGTTTGGCAACGTTCCGAAGAAATCCAGGGTGACCGGAGCTTCTGATGGGTCGAGTGTGATGCCTGGTTTGTAACACAGCTTGTTGTCATCCGATGCCAGAAGAGAGTTGAAATTTCCGGAAGCATGGAATCCGCGGAACGCATTGAAGTCGAAGGGTAGAGATTCAGTTGTCTCTGCGCAGAGTTGATCGCGGGCGGCGGCGAAAGAGGCGAGATCTACACGCGTTGCTATGTTATTACACGGGCAGTGTGTCGCTATGCCGAGAATCTCGCCATTGCGGATAACTCCGGAACCCGAGTTGCCGAATGTGGCATCGACATTGTGCTGAAATAGGTCGGGGAAGTGGTGTGTCACGGTGCCGCCGGAAGTCTGCTGTGTTTGCGAACGCGTGCATTGAGAATCGATCCCGTAGCCCCATATGTCCAAGGCTTGGCCGGGAACAGGCGGAGCTGTGGCGATGGGGCGGAACTCTCCGTAGCGATCATACGGCTTCTGGCCTAGGTTGTTCGTGCCGGAGATCATCGCAGACCAATCGTTCCCAACGCCGCCGTTGCTGAAGAGAACCTGGATGATCGGAAACTGGTCGGCGATTGGTGGATTCACCGTATTGCAGTTGCCGAGGGAGTCGGGCACTCGAAACTGGATGACCATGCCCCCACTCACGCAATGGCCTGCGGAAACGATGCAACTTTGTTCATTCCACACGGATGCACTGCAACCGGCCGGAAAGAGTCGACAGGACCAATCCTCATCGGAGGGGACGCGATCGTCCGCACCGCATATTCCACACGTCCCTTCAGGGTGCACCACCGCCGCTTCCATAGCGACTTCATCGATCACGAATCGGTTCTTTGAGGTCCCGGGCGCGGCAACCAGCTCCACGTGCAGCACGCTGCCGTTGAAGTAGGCCGATGAATTGCTCCACATGTCCATCGCCTCGGCATCGAGCTCCTGCACCTCCATATCCAGCAGCGAGGTGATACGGATGAAGCTGCCAGCCTCGAGCCGAACCCTGGCGAAGTAGACCCGCAGCCATGCAGCCTCTTCGATGACAATCAGCTCCTCGAACACCGTCTGAGCCGCCGGTGCAGGATTCGCCTGAACGCCGCTATCGAGGCGGTAGTTCTGAAGCTCGCCGACTGGAAAGTCGGTCGTCTGTTGAGCGAGGGCTGAGGTGGCCAGTGACCCAACGACGAGGGCTATGGCGAATTTCAATGAACGCATCTTGATCTCCCATGTGGGTTGCTATTTGCGGGATATCAGCCGCCTAGGACCCGCGCCAGCGGCCGTGACTGGACAATACCATGAGCCATCCGGAATACAAGGATTGAATCAGGCTCACGAACGTCTTGTTCGCCAGTTATTTGACTTTAGTTGCATTTGGCTGGCAAGATAGGCAGACGGGTGAACTTCGCTCTGTGTTCGCCGGCGGGTTGATTCGCGGAAATGGGCCAGAATTGGCCAGCAGGGCCAGAAAATCCGAGGCACCCCCGGCCAAACTGGACCAAGCGTCACATCGCCCCGAACGGGCTTGAGATCGACGT
>CBDUST010000118.1:0-12273 GCA_965369945.1 uncultured bacterium
CCAGTTTCTGAATGTTTACGGTCCTGCCGAAGTTGACCAGCAGATGAACGAACCGTCCATTGGAGGTCACGAAGATGTCGCGCAGATCGATCGCCTCGCCGGCCGCATCAATCGGATCGATCAGGGCCGGCTCAATGCCTTGCCAATCGTCGAATTGCCCGTCAATGACGATCCCTGGCGGCGAATCGGCCCCAACCAACAGGGAAATCATCGTGAACAGCAGGCAGCTTTGCATCGGATTGGTACAGTAGATGAGTGAAGTCCCAGTCATCGTAGGGCAAGGGGACATGACCGCAACCACAGCGAACACAACTGATCAGCCCCTCATCGGCCGAGCCCGCTGCCCGCGCTGCGGGTATGACCTGCGTGGGGCGATAGCAACATGGGCCGAGCAATGTCCGCTTCACGGCGCCTGCGCCGAATGTGGACTCGAGTTTGAGTGGGCAGACCTTCTGAGTTCTTTTCGCCGGCTACCTGGCTGGTGCGTTGAGTCGGCCCCGCAGTACAGAAGACTGATTGTGAAAGCCGGATCAACGCTACTCCGAAGCCACTGGCCCTGGAACTTCTGGTCGTCATTGAGAATGTCTCACGAGATGGGATGGCGTCGCCTCGTTGCATACCTGGTTCTCCTCGCGATTGCTGTATACAGCCTCTTGGCGATCTGCCACGGAGTCATCGCCTGGTACAATTTCCAGTCGAATCTTCAGTGGGGGCGTCCGACGACGACTGGACTCTCCGCTGCGATGCAGGCTGCGGCTGCGCCTTGGTGGCCCGAATCACCCGGATTTGTCTTGGCGAGTTGGGGCCCATCTCCGATCGAAAGTCCGTTGGAACTGTTCGTCCGTTATTGGATGCCGTTTTGGCCCTACATCTCCTACTTGGTCCTGTTTCAGTTGTGCTGTGCGCTCGGTTTCGCGGCGCTGCCGGTCTCTAGAAAGGTGGCGAAGGTACGGTGGGTTCACGTTTGGAGAATCGCTGCATATGGGATCGGATTGATGTTCTTTCCACTTGCCATCACCATCGTTGCGTCGACGGCCGCCGTCGCGGACGTCCAGTTTCTTACTGACGCCCTCAGCGGACTCACCATCGTCGTAGTCTTCATGGTCCTACCGATCTACTTTCTTTGGTGGTCCGTGGCGACCTCTCGATACCTGAAAATGCGCCATGCCTGGGGCATTGGACTGGCGGTGTGGTTCATGGCCTTCATTGCACCAATCTCAGCTGGCGGGTTAGTCATACTTGTCGGCAGCCTCTTCCAGGCCGGCCCCTAGCACGGTAGTTCTTACGTTCGCGACAGCGATGAACATCAAATGAAGACATTGAAACCACATCTATTCCTGCGTTGCCCGCGCTGTGGGTATGACCTGCGTGGTGCGATTGCGACGTGGAGTGATTCGTGTCCCCTGGACGGCACGTGTGCCGAGTGTGGTTTGCAGTTCGCCTGGGCGGAGGTGCTGAACCCCAAGTTCGCACTGCCGACGTGGTGCATTGAAGTTCCCAAAGGCTGGCGGGCGCTGCCCGGTCAGGCGCGGCGCACTTTCGTCCGCACCTTCTGGCCGTGGAGCGTCTGGTCGTCGCTGCATATGTCGCATCCGAGTCGATGGCCGCGCCTCGCCGGGTACTGCGGTGTTCTCGTGCTTGTGATGTATGTGACGTTCGCTCTGTCCAACGGGCTGTTGGCCTGGAATAACTGGTCCAACCAAGCGCGTGGTGCGACGTTCACGCCGATGACTCCCGGCTTCGTAGTCTTTGCTCAAGCAGCGCTATTACCCCTGTCTGATACATCCATCGGCTGGTTCCGCGTCAACAACGGGCCGGTCCGTGCGCCGTTTCCTTATGCGACGCCGCTGGATTTTGTGACCGGCTTCTGGATGGATTACTGGACGGCATGGAAGATGGTCTTTCTTTTCGTCTTGACGGCCCATACGGTTTGCGGCTTGGCGTTTGTGATGCTGCCAATGACGCGACGTGTTGCGAAGGTCCGCGCATCACATGTCGTCCGAGTAACGCTGTACGGCTACGGGCTGCTATTGCCGATACTCGTTCTCACAACGCTCATGCTCGTCATGAGCAAGATCGCTTTCCCCGGGGTAGCACTGGCTATTCCTCTTGTTGCGTTAGCCTGGCTGATGCTTCCGCTGCTGGAAGTTACGTGGTGGTCCGTCGCCACATCGCACTATCTGAAGATGCGCCACGCATGGGGTGTCGGGGTTGCCGTCGTAACAATCGGCATTCTTGCGCCGGCCGCAACGATGTTTCTTCTCTCCCAAATTAGTTTCTTCTGATTCCATAGGGCCTCCGCTAGTGGTGAAGTACTTTTTGCACATCGAATGACGAATAGTTCATCGATTCTCAACGAACCAACGAACGCGCGCTGCCCGCGCTGCGGGTATGACCTGCGTGGTGCGATTGCGACATGGATGGAGCGATGTCCAATTCAAGGCACCTGTGCCGAATGTGGATTGCAATTTGTGTGGGCGGAGGTTCTGCATCCGGAGAAGTTCTCGCCATTGTGGTGTGTCGAGTTCGTTCGGCAGCACCGCAAGTTCGGCCGGGCCTGTTGCTCCACGTTCATCCGATCGTTTCGTCCTTGGCGGTTCTGGTCGGCAATCAAGATGTCGCTGCCGATCCGTGCGCGGCGAATCTCATTGTATATGTTGTGCCTGCTGCTCCCGTGGCTGCTTTGTTACGTCAGTATCCAGAGTATCGCAGCGGTGCGCATGCGAAGCAGCGTTCTTCAACAGATTCCGCAAACTCAAGCCGCCACGCTCCGGAGGCTGGCGCAGTTGCAAGCAAACCCCAGCCCGCGACGAATCCACTATCGACAGCAATACTTTGATCGCAAGCAGCGACTCGGTCTACTACAGAGAATGTCACAAGAATTTACAACCGACTCCGGCCAGAGCGCCGTTGAATCGGCGCAACAGGCGAACATTCGCAAGTTTGTCGAGTCCGTAGAAGCCGAAGGGCTGGAGGTTTGGGTCGCGCGCATGGTCCAGCGTGACCTGCAATTCCTTCAGTCTTCCGCGCAAATGTCGGTAACGATCAGTCATTCCAACCTTTCGGCCGCTCTGGAAGCAATTTGCTTTCCTTGGCGAACGAAATCGTCCGGAACCATCACCTACGGTTTCAGCGCGACGCCGTACCCGGCCCCCTCGGAACTCCATTCCGATTTACGTATCAGCTTCATCGGCCGATACTCAACTGCCTTCGGCGAATTCGTCTTCTCTAAAACGTTAGCCAGCTTGGTTCTGGCGATGTGGGTATGGCTACTGTTTCCGTTGACGTTTCTCTTGCTGCCGGTTTCCAGACGTAGAGCGAAAGTACGGTGGGCTCATCTGTTTCGCATAACCGCCTATGCAGCATTCATTCCGTCAGCCGCGATCACCGCTGTCCTCGTCGCCGTTAGTCTCGGCTACGCATCTGATGGCCTTCAAACAGCGGCGTTCGGCTGGGGGCATTTGATCTGCCGCTATGCGATGATCCCGATGCTGATCATCTGGTGGGCCAGCGCGATCAAGCGATACCTGCACATTCCTCACCACTGGGCGGTCGTCTTCTTGTTGACATCCATGTTGTCTCTCGTGTTCCTTGCGGTGTTGTGGGCGCTCTTTCCCGACTTCCTACTTGCTTTGTGGTGACACAGGTAGTGCCATCGACCGACTCGCCGTACACTGTCGCCATGACTGCCGAAACGACTACCTCCGCGAGGCCGTCGGATGCACTTTCTGAGAGTCTGCTGCGACTGCTGGACGAGCAGGACCCGGAAGTTTCTTCGATCCTTGCCGACGAAGCGCAGCGCCAAGCCGACACGATCGAGTTGATCGCTTCGGAGAATCACGTCAGCCCAGCGGTAATGCACGCGATGGGTTCGTGTATGACCAACAAATATGCTGAGGGGTATCCTTCCAAGCGGTACTACTCCGGCTGCATCAATCACGATCGGGCTGAGCAACTGGCGATCGATCGCGCGACGAAACTCTTTGGCTGCAAATTCGCCAATGTGCAGCCGCATTCGGGCGCGAACGCAAACCTTGCCGTCTACTTCGCGCTGCTCGAGCCCGGCGACACGATTATGAGCGTCGTGCTTTCCGATGGCGGGCACCTTACGCACGGTTCGCCGGTTTCCATCTCCGGCAAATGGCTCAAGCCTGTTCACTACCCGCTAATTTACGACGAATCGCGTGATGATTACGGGTACATCGATTACGACGCGGTCGAGAAGCTCGCGATCGAGCACAAGCCGAAGATTCTTCTTTCGGGTTACTCGGCCTATCCGCGTGTGATTGATTTTGAGCGATTCCGTGCGATTGCGGACAAAGTGGGGGCGGTGCTGGTTTCGGACATTGCTCACATCGCAGGACTTTGCGCAGGCGGCGCGCATCCCGATCCCTTCCCGCACAGCCACATCGTCACGACGACGACGCACAAGACGTTGCGCGGTCCGCGCGGCGGACTGATCCTCACCAACGATGAGGAACTCGCCAAGGCGATCAACCGCGCGGTCTTTCCCGGAACGCAAGGTGGGCCGTTGATGCACATCATCACGGCCAAGGCCGTCGCGTTCGGCGAAGCGCTCAAGCCGGAGTTCAAGACATACGCCAAGCAGGTTGTCGCCAACGCCAAGGCATTGGCTGGGACGTTGATGGAATGCGGTCATCATCTGATTTCCAACGGCACGGACAATCATTTGATGTTGATGGATCTGCGCAAGTTCGATCCGGAATTGACCGGCAAGCAAGCGGCGCTTTGGCTTGAAGACGCAGGCATCATCGTCAACAAAAACACGGTGACGCAGGAGGAGCGATCGCCGTTTCAGACCAGCGGCATACGCATCGGCTCGCCGGCCACGACGACGCGCGGCTTCAAAGAAGACGACATGCGCCGTGTTGGATCGTTCATCGATCGCGTATTGAAGTCCAACGGCGACGAAACGGTGATCAACGCCGTCCGGCCGGAAGTTCGCGAACTCTGCGCACAGTTTCCCCTGCCGCACTAACACAACTATTTAGCCCCCGGTGAATACACCGGGGGCACGCCACGCCCGAGCGAAAACGCGTCGTGGGAACCCACATATCCATCGTGGGATTACGAACGGCTTTTTCTGAGTACCAGCGCGAATTTGATATGCCGCTCTCTTCGCCCCCGGTGTAGTCACCGGGGGCTAAATGGATCGGTTATGATCGCTGTTATGGCGAACACGCTGGCGAACATGTTCACGATGACGACGTACGGAACGTGGCTTCGTGGCGATCAGCGCGGGTGGGTTGATGATGGTCAGATTCTTCCGCCGAATCCGATTCTGGAAGATGATGATGGCAAACGAATGAAACACCCGGTCTTTCTCCTTGAGAGAGATCGGTTGCCTGATGTCGGAGAATATATCGGTTCGTAGCTCTGTGAACGACTTGCACTACGCATTTTGGCGCTGACGGTACAAACCTGGCATGTTCATTTGTTGATTGGAGCAACCAAACACGATATTGCGAAGATCGCAAAGTGCGCGAAGGACGCGGTGCGGTGGGGGCTTCGTCCCGACCGACCGATATGGTCCGATGGTTACGACAAGCGATACTGCTTCGACGAAACATCGGTGTGGAATCGGATGCGATACATTGAACGACATAACCTGGAACAACATTGGCCCGCCAAGCCGTGGCCGTTTCTCCAAACACCATCATTTAGCCCCCGGTGAATACACCGGGGGCACGCCGCGCCCGCGCGAAAACGCGTCGTGGAAACCCATATATCCATCGTGGGAGTACGCACGGCTTTTCCGAGGACCAGGGCGATTTGATATGCCGCGCTCTTTGCCCCCGGTGTATTCATCGGGGGCTAAATGTTGCGCGATGCCAATTGCCGCAATCCTTCATATACCGCGGCGCAGACCGCCGTCGCGAGATTCAAACTGCGCGCGGCGGGATCGTCCACCATCGGAAGCGTGATGCGATTGTTCTCACCGAAGGTTGACGTCACCCAGTCGTGAATTTCCTGCGCAACGCCTTTGGTCTCCGCCCCAAACAGCAGATAGTCGCCCCCCTTGAACGTCGCCTGCCAATGCGGTCGGCTCGACTTGGTCGTATACAACCAGACGCGCTGGGGCTGTTCGCTTTCGAGAAATGCCTGCCAGGATTCGTGTTCACGGCAATCGACCAAATGCCAGTAGTCCAACCCAGCCCGCCTGCGGGCCTTGAGCGACATATCAAAACCGATCGGGTGGACGATGTGCAGCCGACAGCCGGTGGCCGCGGCGGTCCGCCCGATGTTGCCCGTGTTGTTGGGTATCTGCGGGTTTAGCAGCACAATATGAAACGGCGGCTGGGGCATTCGATCCAGTCTAGCCGGTGGCGGCTGCAAACGACGTGGGCATCGGCTATCATGCGGGGCTCTCCGGGATTCCAATATATTCTCACGATCGCAGCCTGAGGCTGCCCCGAGGAGATTCGTGCATGGCTGACTATACGACCACCGACATCCGCAACGTGGCTGTGGTAGGTGCGGCAGGCGCCGGCAAGACGACGCTCGTCGAGACGATACTTCACGAAGCCGGCGCGATCGGACGGATCGGGCGCATTGAAGACGGCAATACCGTCTGCGATACCGACGACCTTGAAAAGGAATTCAAACAGAGCTTCGATAGCGCGGTTGTTCACTTCGACCACGCGGGCAGGCACATCAATCTCATCGACACACCCGGTGCACCTGATTTCCTGGGCAAGACCATTAGTTCGCTGCCGGCTGTGGAAACCGCGTTGGTTCTTATCGACGCTTCGATCGGGATCGACACCGTTACCCGGCGCATCATGAAAGTGGCTGAAGCGCGCAGCCTGCCTCGCCTCATCGTCGTCAATAAGATCGATCAGGGCTCCGATCTCTCTTCCTTGCTGAGCACGATTCAGGAATCGTTCGGAACGGTGTGTCAGCCGGTTAATCTTCCCAGCGATGGGTGCAAATCGATTGTTGATTGCTTCGGTAACGACTCGGGCGCCAGCGACCTAGGCGACGTGGCGGAGCATCACACCGCGATCGTCGAGCAAGTCGTCGAAGTGGACGAGGCGTTGATGGAACAATACCTCGAGCAAGGTGAAGTTAGCGTTGATCAGCTTCACGAACCGCTTGAGAAGGCGCTGCGTGAGGGACACTTGATTCCAATCTGCTTTACGTCAGCGCGTGAGAACGTTGGCGTGAAGGAGTTGATGGATTTGATTGCCAAGCTCTGTCCGAGCCCGACCGAAGGAACGCCGGCAACATTCGTTCATGGTGAAAACGGCCAGACGCAGGACTACATCATTGAGGCCGACGTTGCCAAACCAGTGGTGGCGCACGTTTTTAAGGTGGCTTCCGACCCGTTTGTGGGCAAACTGTGCGTGTTTCGCGTTCATCAAGGCTACATCGGCTCGGATGTCAATCCGCGAATTGATGATGCGAAGAAAGGAAGCCGCATCGCCCATGTTTTTCAGTTGCAGGGCAAGGACCACCAAGAGGTGAAACAGATCGTCGCCGGCGATATCGGGGCCGTCGCCAAGATTGAAGAGATCCATTACGACTCGGTGTTGCACGATGGATCGATTGGAAGTGACCTGCGCATACAACCCGTCGCTGTGCCGAAGCCGATGTTCGGCCTTTCGATCGAGGGCACGAGCAAGGGCGCTGAGACCAAGATGGGCGAAGCGCTGAACAAACTTGCCGCTGAGGATCCCACGCTGGAGATTGAGCGTGTGCAAGCAACGGGCGAAACGGTGCTTCGCGGACTCGGCGAGCAGCACCTTCGTATCAAACTGCGCTTGCTGAAGGATCGTTACGGCGTCGAGGTGGACACGCGCCCACCGACCGTTCCTTATAAGGAGACGATCACCGTCAAGGCCGACGGACATCATCGCCACAAGAAGCAATCAGGTGGGGCGGGGCAGTTCGGCGAGGTGTATCTGCGAGTCGAGCCTTTGACCGCGGAAGCCAACGGCGAATTACCCGCGTTGGAATTCGTGGATGAAACGTTCGGCGGATCGATTCCCAAGCAGTTCCTTCCGGCCATCGAGAAGGGAATTCGCCGAGTTATGAACGATGGCGCTGTCGCGGGATACCCGATGGGCGGTATCAAGGTGAGTGTCTACGACGGCAAACACCACCCGGTAGATTCCAAGGAAGTTGCATTCATGACCGCCGGCCGCAAGGCGTTTATCGATGCGGTGCAAAAAGCCAAGCCTGTGCTTCTGGAACCGATCGTCACGCTGGAGATCACCGTACCCACTGATTTGATCGGCGACATTTCCTCGGATATTTCCGGGCGGCGCGGGCGCATCCAAGGCACTGATATGCTGCCGGGCAATCAGGCGATAATCAAAGCTGAGGCGCCGCTATCAGAGGTGATGAGCTACGCAAGCCAGCTCAAGTCCCTCACCGGCGGGGCGGGCTCTTACGCCATGGACTACAGCCACGACGAGCGCACACCACCCAACGTGCAGGCCGACGTCATCAAGAAGTTCAAGCCCAAGGCGGACGAGGACTGATCGGGAAGTCGGGCGGCCCAGCGGCGGCAATCCACAATCGCCGACACTTAGATTCTGTCTGATGGATCAAGAGAGTGCACTTCACTCTTGGTGGGACGGGCTTCCAGCCCGTCGCCTTCACTCTTACGGACGGGCAAGTCTCCATAGGCGACTCGCCGAGGCGAGATGCCCGTCCCACTATTCGACAGACAGCGCCTAGCCACCAGCCGATTGTGAACCGTCCAGCATCGCGGCGCTATTGGAGCACGCCTACGTCAACCTTTCGCTGAAGGTTGTTCGCACAAAATCTCAATATCACAGCTGGTCTTGCCGATTCAAGACATGAGCGTTACTGGCCACGGGCACACGTTGTTATGCTCTTTGCCGCACTCATCATGTTCGTCTTGGCGGTCTGTGTTACAGGGATGATCTGCCTGGGCGCGGCGATCACCTACGAGGGATTCCGCGGGCGCTTAATCGACGCACATTGTCACTGCGGTCGATGCGGCTACGACTTGACCGGACATCGCGATCGGACAGCCCGCTGTCCCGAGTGCGGCTCGAATCTGGGCTTGCCTGGCATGATGCGCCGCAGCATACGACGACCGCAAAAACGACTCATCACTCTCGGGCTAGCGTTGGTCATTTTCAACGTAGGCGGGCTCGCGGGGAGTTGGAAACTCGGCGAAATTCGGTCGGCCAGTGCAAGCCTGACCCCGGCGCCCAGTCTCGTGACCGTGAACTGGAACGACTTTGCTGCGCCTCCCACTGATCAATCGACCGTTTTCGATCCCGGCCCGGACGATGAAACCGTTTTCGAGGCGTCATCGGCGGAGTCGAGGGATTCAACCCATCAATCCACGGGCATCGAGTTGCTATTTTTCGATGCAACCATCCAATTACCGCCGCTTCGCCGAGAGTCGAGCCGTCCAACGACCTCGGCGATGTGGGAGATTGATCGGCGTGCTTGGTCTAGCATCACCGGCGTCCGCCCACCGCGATTGCGCAAGTTGACCCCAGCATTTTCTAACAACGCCCTGCACTTCGAGCCGGGCCTACTCAGATCACCGCTTCGCCCAATCGATCTGAGCGGTTCGCGACTGGAAGCCTTGATGGAGGCGCCATCGATGAACTCCACCAGGTTCAACTCATCGCCACCGGTTGGCGACCGTAGGAGCAAGTTGGGCAGGAAATTCAGAGACCCCTAAGCTCGCACGTCTGGATTGGAATCGAAATCGGGGAGTGCGGCGTCTTGCTTCGCGCGAGTCGAGCGCTGTTCGTTACGGGATGGCGCGAAAGAACCGCCGCCACCTCGGCAAGTAGTAGTTCTTTCGGTCAAGTGAGAACGCCAGGGCGACTGCCTCGCCCATAATCAGGTTCTCGTCAACAAATCCAAAGACGCGCCAGTCACCGCTGTTGTCGCGGTTATCACCGAGCATGAGGTACTGCCCGTCTGGAACCGTTACTTCGCCAAAGCTGCGTCGTGAGCGACGACTTGGTTGTGTCATGACCGGATGAGATTCGCCGCCAAACTGCTCGCTCATAAACCCATACGGACCAGGGTCCGTCAGAAGCGCTTGATCTTCCGCCGAGAGGCTGGCCGGCTGGTACGACGCGCGCTTCCCATTGATCAAGAGCGCATTGTTGAGCATTTGCACACGATCACCAGGCGTGCCAAGGACGCGCTTCACCATCCTCTTGCCCGTCTGTGGATGGAAGAACACGACGACATCGCCGACCTGCGGCTGACTCCATCTCGCCACCGGCCATCTCGTGAACGGCACCTTCAGGTCATAGGCAAGCTTGTTCACGAAGATGCGATCACCGACGAGTATGTTCGGCTCCATCGACTGCGTCGGCACATCATTCCAATCGGCGACCGCGGATCGGAACGTGCTTACTACCACGATCACGATGATCAATGGCTTGATCCAGCCTCGCCAGAGTCGGCACCACGCTCCAGGCTGATCACTTCGCTGCATGTCAGTCATCCTTTTCTAGTTCCTCCAACCTCTATCGGTCCTGAACAGTGCTACGCCGGGGCGGCTGGGTGGGTTCGAAGGGCATCCGTGCGTAGGCGGATCTTTCCCGAATACCGGGCAAGCTGCCGTCACTGTTATCGCCCAATGCCAAACGAATCCCACAATCCTGCCTGAATGACGAATCGATCGAGTCCAGCTCTGTAGCGGGCGGGAGCCTTCCCCCCGTCACGTGGGCCATACAAGAGAGAGACTTGGCGGGTGCGCTACTGCACCTTCGTCGGTATGCCGGTTGGGATCGGTGCGCGCTGATCGTTGCCGTTTGGATACGCCCGAACGCAACGAAGGAGATGACCGAGCAATGAACACAATACAAGAAACGATTGTGGCTAAGCGCCGCCCTGGTGGCACAGGCACATTGGCAATGGCGATGCTTTTTTTCGTCAGCGTCGCCGCCGCACAACCGGCCCGGGCCGACCTGGGTGTCCACATTCAACCTGGAGCGCCGGATAGCATATTCCCCAACTCCGGTACCACGCACGGCTGGCAGTTCACAGTCAATGTGCCGATCGAGGTGACCCATCTGGGCATGTACGATCGCTTCCTCGATGGGTTCAATGCAGCCCATCCGGTGGGATTGTGGTCCGACGCGGACGGACTCCTGCTCGCGCAGGTTCAACTGGGTCCCGGCGCAGGCGATCTGCTGGTCGAAAACTTCCGGTTCGCCTCAATTGCCAACGTCAACGGATTCAACTCAGGCACCGGACTGATACTCGAACCCGGTAACAGCTACACACTCGGAATGTACACCAAGTCGTTCGACCAAATCGATGGAATGGTGGTCTTCAATGGGTTCCACGAGATCGATTCAGCCATCAACTATGCCGGGCTGGGCGTCTCGGATTCCACCGACGGGCTACAAAGACCGACGACGCAAGACCCCAATGGACTGCACCGGTGGGGACCGAACCTCATGTTCAACGTGGTTCCCGCCCCGGCCGGCTTCATGCTCCTGGGGATCGCCGCTCTGGGCCACAGACGACGACGAACGATGTGATTTCGACACTCAGGCGGATCATAAAAAGTTTTTGCTGAGACCCGGTGCGCGAACGACCCCGTCGCGTGCCGACCCATAGAACGGAGGCTGTCGCGCTGGTGTCGACGGCCTTCGGTTTTTGCCGACCTCCGATGGGTTGCGCTGCCGCCAAAAGCTGTCGGCCACAATCGGTCTAACGGGTGACCACACGCTCGCCTTTGGCATCCCATAGCAACGTCTTGTTCTGGCGATACGCCTCAACTCCCATCTTGATCGCCACCATCGTCGAGCAACCGAGATCGACGTTGCAATGGGGCTGCGCTTCGCCACGAACCGCGTCGAGGAAGTTGCCCATATGGTCTCGTCGCGCTGTCGTGGAAATCTCAAACGACGCTTGGCCGGGTTTGGGATCGGGCTCTTCCTTGCCGTCCTTGTTCTGGACCATTTGATGGACGACTTTGTCTGCGTTCGCTTTGCGGAATTCCTGCCACCACGTGCCCTGTTCTTTGATGCTGATCCCTGAGCCGAACTCCATCGTGCCTTGCTGCCCGCGGATCATGTAGGGAATACCCACGTCGTTGGTCATCACGCTGATCAGGACGACGGTATGTTCCGATGGATAATCCACCATCATCATGAACGTGTCGGGTATGTCGCGGTCATCTTTTTCAAGGTACTTCCCGCCGGAAGCCACGACTCGGCTGGGGTATTCGCCGTTGGGTCCGCTGATCGCCAGCAGCAGCGGCGCGAGCCTGTGATACAGCAGGTCAGT
>CBDUST010000119.1:0-12270 GCA_965369945.1 uncultured bacterium
TCCGACACTCACTCCTTGTTCATCGCCCAGCTCCACCGTCGAGCTTTCGGAGTCCGTCCTTACGCTGCTCGCTTGCGCTTGCGGCGAACGCCAACAGCGCCGAGTGCCAACAGGGCCAGTGCGCCTGGTGACGGGACGTGAACACTCTCGCCCGCGTTGCCATAGCGGCCTTCGAGATAGTGGATGGCGGTGCCCGGGCCAGCGACACTGAACGAGAACCAGCCCACGTTGCCGGCCCGCCTGAACCCGACGTACTGGGTACCGCTAGAACTATCGGTGAAATTTATACTGAAGTTACCATTGAACGTGGCCGGCGAGCGGGCTGAGCTGAGCCCGACTGTCCTGATGCTGTGTAGGCCGTAGGCGAACATCGTTCTGCCGATGCCAGCATTATACTGTAAGAAGCTAGTCCCCACTTCGGGCATGGAGATAAACCCAATTGAAATGAACGCAACCGATCCTGGATTGAACGTCAGAGGCACAACGTCTGCTTGAAGTTCGGGCGCAACCAACATCGATGCCAACGCAGCACCGAAGACCGAGGTAGTCGCAGCTAGTTTCACTGGCATGGGGATCTTCCTCCTGCACAAAGGTTCTATCTTTCGGCCTGCTGCTCCATGTGAAGGACAGACCGTCACGGCACCAATGGCCGTGGACAACACTCTTGCTCTCTCTTTTGGAGGTCCGCGTCGCCCGGAAGGGGTGGCTCAGGACAAGCCCGCGGAGAAAGCATGGTGAGGCAATCCCCGGGTGCTGTCAAGGGTTTTGTGGCTGGATACGCCACTGATGGCTCGCTGATGTTCAGACCCCGTAGATAGCCGATATGTCATAGGTGCCGGGGCGACGACAGGGGGGGAGGCGGGAAGAGATGGCGACGCGGAACTGGCCGCTGGATACGCCGAGGACGTTGCCGATCTCGGCGCGATCCTGCAACTCATCGAAACCGAAGCGCTCCACGAGGCGGCCGAGGCGATTGATTGCCTGGACATGCTGGTCCGAGACCAGATCCCCATCCGCCTCTACGACGCGATCGTACTAGGAAACTAACGATCTAGGCGCTCTAACACACCCAGCCCGCTCGCAGCGACTCCAACCCGTTGACACACGGCACAACTGAGAGGTGGGCCGAATATTGGATCGAGACGGGCTTAACGGCTAAGTGTTGGTGTGCCGCGGAAAGACCGACGCTACATCCAGTCCCGGGGCATGCGAAACCAGAATCGGCGTCAGTACGTCACGGTAGTTGATCACCGAGGGCACGTCCCCGACCTCGTCGAGATTCGAGTCGGACAAGTCCGGCCAGCCCGAGCGCACGCCGGCAGCGAGTCCGTTCGTCCCGACCTCGTCGCCGATGACCATCATTACCGAGCCTGCCCCGTGATCGGTGCCGAAACTTGTGTTCTCGCGCAGCCGCCGCCCGAATTCCGTCATCGTGACGAGTGTCACTCTTTCCTGCCGGTTCCCGAGATCATTGAGGAACGCGTCGATCCCTGTCGCGAGCGTAGTCATCAGCGAGCCGATCACCTGCTGCTGAACGAAGTGCGTATCCCAGTTGCCCAGGTCGATGGTGGAAGTGACGAGGCCGACCTCAGCCTTGATAAGACGGGCGATTTCGCGCATCCCCCGGCCAAAGTCGTTTTCCGGATAGACGGCACCATGTTCCGGTGCCACGTTCTGAGCACGGATGTCCCGCAGCCGTCTCACGGTGGTGATAGTGTCGTGGGCTGCTTGACCGAGCGGTCCCGATTCGACCGCGTATAGCCGAGCAATGTCATCGATGATGGCCGGGTCCTCTTCACCGAACGAGAAATCTCGGAGCGTCTGCATAACCGCCCCGGCTGGCGCGCCGCGCAGGGACTCCGGCCGGGTCGTGCCGATCGCCACCGCGCTGAGGGCGGACGCCGTCCTCCCTCTCGCCCTGAGATACCGGGCCAGCCATCCGCTGCCCGTGTCACGCCCCGCGTGCTCCATAAAGTCCTGGGCCTCGAAATGAGAGCGCGTCTCGTCCTCGGAGCCGGCTCCGTGAATGATCGCCAGCGCGCCGTTCTCGTAATACTTCATCAAAGGCTGCAGGATTTTGTTCAGGGCGAAGTAGCCGTCGAGGTTGATCGTGTTTTTCCGATCGACGGCTAGAAACGGTCGGGCCCGCTGGTACACGTCGTCACCGACCGGTGGCACGAGCGTGAGGCCGTCGGCTCCGCCCCGTAGAAAGATAACCACGAGCACTTTCTCCTGGGATCCATCACGATCGATGAAGTCGTGCCGCGTGACGCCGATCGAAGGCTGATGCTGGTGCGGATTCATGACATCACCTTTCGTCAATGCCGTTGGAAGGCCGGACTCGCCAACAGGAGCGCGACGCGATGTTCAGTCGCCGTGAGTACTTCACGTTCCAGGGGGGTCGGGGCTCGACCCAGGAAATGTGCCGCCAGGTTATCCTCACCGGGCAGAATCTCGTGCAGTTTATTCTTGTCAAACGACGTTCCTCCAATCCGCTGGGCGGTTATGTCCAGCGCAAAGTTCCATCTCCACAACAGCGTGCCGAGCCAAGGCTCCGGTTCGATCGGATAGCCGTCCGGCGTGGGATACTGAAACGGAGCGTGCCCCATGCGGTGCAGGAACTCGACGATCGGCGCGCCGCCGTCCGTCGTCGCGTCCGTCGCGCGCAGCGCCGAGACGACGAACCGCCAGGGCCGCTTGAAGAGATTGCCTCGTGTGATCGGGAATGCCTCAGTCTCAAATAACGCCCTCAGCGTGGACTTGATATCGCCTGCCGATGAGGCGAACGCGCCCGCGACCGAATCGACCGCGGCATCCGAGGGTGGATCAGCGATGAACCATCGACAAAGCTTCTGCGCGATGTGCCGTGCGGTAGAACGATGGCGACAGACGATCTCGATGACGCGCTCCAGATCCGCCGCCCCGCCGCCGGGCGCGATGACCTCGCCGAGTACAACCTTTTCCCCGTCGTCGTGTCGCTTGGGATCGAACTCGACATGGGCCGGCCGAAAGCGGAATGGCCGATGCTCGTACGTCCAACCGCTGAGGCAGCGGGCGACTTCCATCACATCAGCCTGCGTGTAGCCGCCGTGCACGCCGAGCGTGTGCAGTTCCATGAGTTCGCGGGCGTAGTTCTCGTTGGGCTTGTCGTCCGGATGGACGACCTTGTTGTCGTGCCCGTCGAGATAGATAAGCATGGCCGGACTGAGGGCGCTGGCCTTGACCAGTTCGCGAAAGTTGCCCAGGGCGTGCCGGCGGATCACATCACGGTCGTCGGCAGCCTTGAGCCACTTGCAATCCCCCTTCTGGGAGACGATGTTGAAGTGGTCGGACCAGAAATCGACCATGACTTCGTGGAGTTGGCGCCGGCTATAGACGGCGCGCAGCATCTTGTGGGTGGTCAGATCCGCAAGCAGTCGCCGCTCGTTGAATTCGTACAGTTCACCGGCTGGTTCGTAGAGCGAGTCGATGTGGGCGACCTTACGATCGCACGAGCGATCGCCGATCGATTCCGGGTTCAGCTGCTCCTGGATGAACGCCGCCGCCCCCATCGACTTCATGCGCTGATAGTCGCCCGGCCGCGGCCCGTAGGTGAGGCGGTTGATCAGATGCGAGGTGAGGTCGATCTCGGCGGCCATCGGGGGTCGGAAGTCGGCCTCCGGCTCGGCGGTCAGGAGCGCGGCCAGCGCCTCGGTCGCCGACTCGCAGCCGCTCAGCGCCGCGGCCGCCCCGGTCGCCCCCATCAGATGCACGAAACGTCGGCGTGTGGTCTTCATGTCCGCACCTCCGCCATCGAGTGTTTCATGATCGACTCCCGCGTGATCAGGCGCTGGCGGCGGATCCGACCATGGGTGTCTCGACGGCCGTCTTGTCGTTCCGGCCGAAGAAGATGCCAAGCACCAGACAGCCAACGCCGGCCGACATCGTCAGGGGGAACATGCCCAGCCATCCTACCAGTGGGAGCACCCAGGTGAGGCTGATGAACAGACCGCCCCTGAACGTCTGCACCCAAGAAACACGACCCGCCGTGATGTCGCCGCCCCCTACATGCTGGGCGATCCCCGCTCCGCCGATGAGGCCCGACAGAATCCAGAGGCAGCCCAGCGCGGCCCCGCCGAATTTGGCGACGGCCGGTGCCTGCTGGAGCAGCACGATCGCTGCTAGCATCCAGGGCACGGAGATAGCGAGGCCGATGACAATCGGCAACCAAGGCCGAGCGGCGAACTGCCGCCTCGCGCGGCTCGTCAGGGTCGGGGCGAGTGCCGCCCCCAGCGTGTAGTACGACGTCACCACGAGGATGACCCCGATGTGAATGAACAGCCAGGTGTAGACGACGGCATGTGTGGTCATGGCGAGACTCCTTGCGCAACGACGCCGCTCAGAGCGGTGTTGCTGGACTGTCTTTTCGTATGATTGGTTGGCAACGGGTGTGACATGATTTCACGACCCCTGCGTCGTTAGCCCGAAGTAAAATTTCGATCCTGATTCGTCAGGACCCGCTCTAACCCGACATTTCCCATTACACCTTCGCCCGGCTCCACCGCCGAGCTTTCCGAGCACGAGTGTAACGCGCTGCTCCCCGAAACCCGAGTTCCAGTCGCTTGCTTCTGACCGGAGTCGACGGTCACAGGCCTGATCCTGCCCCCAAAGCACGGCCTGGAGGCCCAGTCGAGCCGCCTGGGGATGGGAGCGACAGATTGAGACCTAGATTCTCGTCATTTGTTGGGATGATGAGCGGTTCGGAGCTGTCATATCGGCGCTGCCCCCGGCGATCGCGCCGACAGTGACGACTGATTGTCTTTGGAAGATACCCGCGCGGTCAGGACGCGGCGGTTTCACCCGCACCGCGCGACTGTACGGCGCGCCAGCTCGCGTGGGCGGGATGTGGACGATTTGCTGCGACGCGCAACCGACACCAATTACGCTCATCAAGATGAGTATGGAAAGCCGGGGCATGCGTCGTCTCAGTACGTGCCGGGTGCACATGGTCGTCTCCTGAACACGACTCGGCGTGAGCATGCATTGGGAGTTGCTGCGGCCGGTTGGATTGCGCTTGTCTACACCAGAGGGACCACCGTAGCGTATCCGAGTTCAGGAACAAACATTTGCTCTGGCGAATTCAGATCTTTGCACACCCGCCAAGCAAGCGATCCAAGCTGCTAGACTAATCTCTGTGTCAGGAGAGTCTCATCAGATCGGCCCACCGACAGGAGGCGATCGTGAGTGATTCGTTCGCCGGACGGGCAGCGCTGATCACCGGGGCGGCTCGTGGATTCGGGCGTGCGACCGCCGAGTATTTCCTCGCCCGAGGGGCCCAGGTTGCGGTTCATGTTCGCACGGCCCAGCGTGCGCAGGCGCTTGCCGATGAGCTTGGCGACCCAGCGCGGGCGGTCTGGGGCGACCTCGCCGATCCGACCGCGGCGGGTTCGATCGTCGAGCAATGTCTGGATCATTTTCAGCGGCTCGACATCCTCGTGAACAATGCCGCGGCCGCGTATACCACGCGTTTCGAACAGATCACCGAAGATGAGTGGCGCGAGGCGCTGGCGGTCAACCTCACCGCTCCGTTCCTGCTGACGCGGGCGGCGCTGCCTCAGATGAAGTCACAGAACTTCGGCCGCATCATCAATGTGTCTTCGCTGGCCGGCCGCACCGTGAGCACGCTCGGCGGCGCCCATTACACAGCCTCGAAGACCGGATTGCTCGGATTGACCCGAGCCGCAGCCAAAGAACTCGGCGTCTACGGCATCACCGTCAATGCGGTCTGCCCCGGCCTGTTCGATACCGAGTTGACACAAGAGAGCGCCACGAAAGAGCAGTTGGATGCTGCACAGACCGGCTTTCCAGTCGCTCGGCTGGGTCGGCCCGAAGAACTTGCAGCTCTGATCGGCTTCCTCGCCTCGGAAGAAGCCGGATACATCTCCGGCGCCTCGCTGGATATCAACGGCGGAAGTCTGATGATCTGAGAAAAAGGGGTCGGGATTCCCGTCCCCTTTTATGTTCGATTTTTCGCCGTTACTTTTCCCCGCGTTTGGACCAATTTCCGAGCTTGAGCGCCGCGGTAATACTGGTCTGTCGCATGTCCATCGCCGACACGGTCGCGGAGCCGGCAGGACGGCACGTCGCCGATACGCCCACAATGATCCGCGTGCTGCGGACGAAGCCGCACGCACGAGTCATCGTTCAGCGACAGACGACCTCGCTTCGGCTGCTTCTTCGTGTAGTGCTAGCCAGCCTCCTACAATCTGCGAACGTGCAAGACGGTGCCTTCCCATCCCGCGAACGGCCCTTGCCCGCGGGGTGGACCGTGCGGCAGGGTCTCGACGCGTTCTTGCTCGAGAACGGGTACAACGAGGCGCACTACGACGCTTCGCGCACGCCGGCTCGCGTGCTTGGCATCCAGTTCAGTGTGCCAAACCCGCCGAAGCACCGCTGGGCGATCATGCGGCGCGATCGGCGCGCGATCACGGCGAATCCTTCTGCGGCTCGTGTTCGGGCGCTCCTCTCGCCCGCGTGCCCATGACATCTCGCGTCCTTTCGAGTCCTGGGCAACCTCTGTTCTCAGCGCCGCTTTCGCGTGACGGAGTACTTGAACAGGAAGGGCTGCGGCGACTGCGCCCCCTGACCTCGCAGAACGGCATACGCGGTCCATCGCCCACAATATGGAGGCACAGAGTATCGCCAACAACCTGAGCGTCGGCCAAGTTTCAATGGTCGGCACGGCGTTGGCCGATGACGGTTCAGAGCATGTCTGACGCGCAGGCATCTGTTGATGCCTGCGCGCCGTCCTGAAACCTAGAGCACAACTGATGGCCTACGGCGAACAGTATCCACGAAGTCGCGCAATCTTCGAGGATCCGCAGGCGGCGATAGAGCAGTACATTCTGCCGGGTCACCTGCCCGCCGCGCCGTTCATTCACGAGCGCGACACCGTGGTCACGATGGGTTCCTGCTTCGCCGTCAACATCGGGCGCCAACTCCAGCAGCACGGCATCAACGTCGTGGTCAACCGGATCTCAGAAGACGCCAACTCGCCTCTGGCGAATCGTCTTCTGCTGGAGTATCTCATTGATCCGACGGTTGAACCGCAACGCACCCTGTTCGCCAGCCACTTCACTCCGGAAGCGGCGCGAGAGACGATCGATCCCATTACCCGCGCGTCGTGCGTCATCTTCACCGTTGGCGTCGGTATCTCTTGCTTTGAACAGCCGGGCGATCACCTGGTACTGACGCCTTATGGTGGATCAAAAGACTGCTATGAGTGGCGATTCGCCGAACCCCGTGAGGCCGCTGACGACTTGCGCGCGATCGTGGCCATGATTCGCCAACTGAATCCCGACGTGGCCATCGTACTTACGCTCTCCCCGGTTCCGCTATATCGCGGTATTCTCGCGAAGTCTCCATTCGTTGACGACTGCATCTCCAAGTCCGTTCTTCGCGTGGCGCTTCACGAGTTCTTCAACGACGCTCCGGCGAACGTGCACTACTGGCCATCATTCGAGATCGTTCGCTGGCTCGGAAGCCATCTGGGTCCGGTCTACGGGACGGAAGATGATCTGCCACGTCATGTGTCAGACGAGTTGGTTCGCATCATCACGACGCTGTTTGTGCGCCATTGCACCAGCGTCAGTGCAACCGGCGACACGAATGACCCCGATCCTCTGGTGAGGGAAATCCTCCCCTCGCTCGGGTAACGCGGCGACGTCGCGTTCTCAGACCTGCGCGCCTGGAACCGACCGCTCGTCCGACAATGACGCGGCCGGATGGGGATTTTCGAACGGTTCGTTACACAGTACACCGCGGCAGATTGCATCGATAGATGGGTGCGCGCCCGGGGCAAGGTCTGCCGAACTGTCGATGAGCAGTTCGGTCACGTGCACGATCTCCGCGCGGTTCATATGGGTGATCGGAATGTCATTGCGGAAGAACAGACCCCACGCGTATCGCCGGGCGAGTTGCTGGTCGATCGGCGGCAAATACTCCGTCGTGCACATGCGGGCAATGAGTTCCAGGTAGTCGGCCGGCGAATGCACTTCCGTTGCGATCCCCCGACCGGCATGCCAGCCGCCGCCCGCGAGCACAACGGGACAGCCGATGGCCGCGGCCTCGGCGGTAATCGTCGACGTAAAGGTGAGTACAACGTCGGCGAGTCGCACCAATGCCGACGCGGAGACGTCGGTGTCACCGGGAATGACGTGAATGTTAGGCGGCAGGTCGCGCAGTCCATCCAGAGATGAATCCAGCGCAATGCGATGGTGCTCAGCCGGGTGCTGTTTGACAATGAGGTGATGTTGTGGATAGCGAGCCATCGCTTCGACGGTGGCTTGAACCCAGGCATTGGCGGTCGGAAACGCGGCTTCGTCGCCCATGCTCAATCCCGCGTCGAAGGAGACGTTGGGGAACATCGCGAACAGACGGCTGCCCGAGGGACGATCGGCGATACCGAGGTCGTACGCGAGATCGCTCGCGTCCGTGAGCGTCGCCCGCCATTTGTCGGAACGGTACTCGAACGGCACACGTTCGCGTCGGCGCAGATATTCTTCCAACAACTGATCCTCGTCCGCGGTGAGCGGTTCGTGTTTCCAAGTGTTCCATCCCGCCATGAGGGCCGTGCCGGCCGGGGGGCGATCGGTTTCAAATCGAATGCTGGTCCCGCGAATCCCGCACCGCATGATGTCGACCGGAATGTTCATTCTGCGGGCCACCGCGCGGAAGACACCCCAGTCGATCTTCTTGCCGTCGTCGAGGAGAACCTTGTCGATCTCCAACTCGCGGTAGGCCCCTTCGGCGATCTCGACTAGCACAGAGGCGGCCGCCGTGAACGCGCGGGCCGATCGCTCGACCGCCGGATCATCGAGGTCGACACCGCCGATTTTGTAGAACGACTCCACTGACTTTCGTATCAGCAGTCCGAGGTCGATGTCTCGGTAGGAGTGATCGAACAACTTCTCTCGGGGCATGCCCACGGAGCGTTCCTTGAGCGTCTCCATGCGCTCCGCTGAGAGGTAGTGACTGTACCAACGGTACGGGAGCTTCATCGCCTCGGCGTTCTGACCACTGTTGCGATAACACCATCGAGTACACGCGCTTTCATAATGATCCACCTTTCGCAACGTGCACGCAGGCAGCAACGCATCGCACATGAGCGCAGTGACGTCCGCCCCACGAACGCGCAGCGCCTGACCGATCACGCCGAGCAGCGCCCACTGGAGTTCGCCGCCGGAGAGGCCGGGTATGAGAATGCGATGGTGCTGACGATCTTCGAGCGGGAAACATGGAAGTTCATCGACAAAAATCGATCGCAATCGTTCGGCGAATGCATCGCCTCGCAGGTAGAGATTCATAGCTCCATTCCGGTCAACGCACTGGCGGCGACGATTGCAGATTCAGCCGTCGCCAACTGTTGGCCAGATCCGCACGAACATCGAGCGGCCGACATGTTTCGCCACTCAGCCTGAACACCCGGTTCGATGTTCGAAGATTCGGTGGCCATTGGTGCCGCTGGTATCGGCCAGTCGTCGGCACCATGACCAGAATCCAGTTCAACTCCAGATTACAGAAGCCAGAAGAGCCCGGCACGGTAGCCCGTCGTGTGCGCCGGGCCGATGATCCGTTTGAGTTCCTCCACCGGCACACCCCCGCCGTTGCTCTCCCCATAGGGCTCGGTTATTCTCGAACCCATGTCAGCACCAGTACCGAAAGAGTCGCCGAAGTTCGCGAGCGACTGGAGCATTCCGGACCTCGACGGACGGCGCATGGAGCTCATGGACCTGGCGCAGCAGCTCTTCCCCATTCATCGAACACTGGTCAACCGCGGTTTCGATCAATCGCTTGAGATACTCCAACAGCACCTGCCCCTCACGATCGACGGCTATCGAAGTGGCACGCCCGTCTGGGACTGGGTCATTCCCAACGCGTGGGATGTGAACGAAGCATGGATCGAGCGTCTCGATGGCGAACGACTCGTTGACTTCCGCGACAGCAACATCCACCTCTCCGCGTACAGCGTGCCGTTCGACGGCGTCGTGACTCACGAGGACCTCCTGAAGCACGTGGCGATTCATCCCGATCTTCCGGACGCCATCCCCTACAACTACCTCTACTACAATCGCGGCTGGCAGTTCAACGTCACCCACCACCAGTTCGCCCGCTTCACCGACGACCACTACCGCGTCAGAATCGATATCGATGAGCGACCTGGCGAATTGAAGGTGGGGTCGTATCGTCTTCCCGGCGAAACCGACGACGAGATCATCATCTCGACCTACCTCTGCCACCCCTCGATGGCGAACGACAACCTCTCTGGTGTTCTGGTAGCGACGGAACTCATGCGGCAACTCTCGCGTCTGCCCCGTCGCCGACAGACCTGGCGGTTGCTGATTCTTCCCGAGACGATTGGCGTGCTGACCTGGCTCTCCCACAACGAGGAGCTCCTTCCCCGCATACGGGGCGCGTACACCGTCTATGACTGCGGAGACTCCGGTCCCATCACCTACAAACAGTCGTGGTTTCCGGGAGCCGACGTTGATGCGGCCGCGGCCCACGTGCTTCGTCACTACGCGACTCGCGGAGGCGAAGCTCGCGTCATTCCCTGGCACCCTTCCGGGTCCGATGAGCGACAGTTCAATGCCCCCGGCGTGCGCATCGCAGGGGGAAGTTTCATGCGTACGCCGCCGGGCGAGTTTGCCGAATATCACACCTCACTCGATACGCTCGACATTCTTGATCCCGATGCGCTGCTCGATTCCGTACAGACGCTCTTCCGGATCTGCCGGGTGCACGACGAGAATCGCGTACTCGCGCCGACCTATCGCGGCGAACCCTGTTTCTCCCGGCACGAGATCGAGTACCCCTCGGAATACGACGATCGAGGCGATGAATCGAAAATGCTGGTCAAGAAGCTCATCTACGAACTCGACGGCCGCCGCTCGCTGCTGGAAATCGCCGACCGATGGAACGAGCCGTTACACCGGGTCGTGGATATCGTGCGCAGTTTCGAGAGGGCCGGCCTGGCCCACGAGGTTCTCGGGACCGAGTCGGTCGTCGAACCGAAGCCGATGCGAGGGCATCAGGGAGTTTCGCCGTGAGCGAATGGCTTAATCGCCCCATCTTCTTTGCTGGTCACCGAAAATCGGGCACAACGCTGCTCCTGAATCTCTTCGACCGCCACCCGCAACTCTGCGTTTTTCCCTCTGACAGTGGGTTTTTCTACGCCTGGTATCCGCGCTATGCCGCGGCCGAGAAGAGCGACAAGGAGAGGATCGATCGACTCGTCGACGTTATGTTCGCGAACCTGCGCCGCGATCTTGAGAAGTTGGAGACAGCGGATGGCGGGCCGGACTTCGATGAGTTGGAACGGCGATTCCGCGAGCGCATGACCGGTCGTACCGTGACGCCGGCGAGCATCCTGCGCGAAGCGATCGGTGCGTACCACAGTATCACCGAGAGTTCGGCGCCCCCTCCTCGCGGATGGGTTGAGAAGACAACGTCGACCGAGATCTACGCGTCCGAAGTGATGGACTGGTACCCAAAGGCGAAGATCGTTCACCTGGTGCGCGATCCACGCGACAACTTCGGTTCCCTCAAATCAGGGTGGACCCGTCGTTATCGCGAACACAACGACACCGTGGAACGCCTCCTGCAGAGCATGCTAGATCGCGGCGGCCTCGGGTTCCGCCTTGCGTCTCTGAACGCAGAGCGTTTTGGCCCGAAACACTATCGCGTGATTCGCTACGAGGATCTGGTGCAAACACCGGAGCCGGTGCTGGGCGACCTCTGCGACTTTCTCGAAATCGACTTCGACCCCGTTCTGCTGCGTCCTTCCCTTTGCGGTCTTCCGTGGCGGGGCAACAACTTCGACGGTCTCACCTTCGACGGCCCTTCCGCAATCAACGTCGGTCGCTGGCGCGAGCGGATCAATGAGCACGAGGCCTGCGTCATCGAGTTCTACTTCAGCGAGCTCATGGAGCGATGGGGATACGCGCCAGCCTTCACGCCGGCCGAACGGGCCGACGCCGCACGAGAGCACTACAAGTGGCACAATTTTGTGCAGCAGTACTCGGTCTTCTCCGGAGCGGATACGTTCCAACCGACGTAGTTCCAGACATGCGACGTTGCAGGAGCGAGTCAGGCCCAGACCGCCGACGGCCCGTATCCCCCCATCGCGACCACCCCGCATTCGTTTGGCATCGTGATGCACGGTCAACTCCGCCGCGAAACTCCCCGGTCGGAACCCTCTTCATAACCACTCGCGCGCGACATCGGAGAGAG
>CBDUST010000120.1:0-11963 GCA_965369945.1 uncultured bacterium
CCCTTCCCCTCTCCGTGGCTCTCCGTGGCCCTTTGTGTTTCATTCCCCTCTGCGGTCTCCGCGCCTCTGCGGTGAATCCCTACAAGAAGGCTTGGGTCGTCTAGATGGTTGGACGATTTCTTTCCGTTCCACCCGGACCTTCCTCTCTCGAAGACTCGCTTGTCAGGTCCGGCTTCCCGTTTCTATCCGTGTCCATCTGTGGTTCATTCCTCTCAGTGACTCCGTGTCTCCGTGGTGAATCCCTCTCTTCAAAACGGCGTTCCTGGCGCGCGCTAAACACGCCGCTCGCGATTTGCAAAGTCCAAAACACCCAAAGTTAGGCATCAAACTCGCTCGGGTAAGCAAAGTTAAGCCTCAAACGTGCAAAGTTAAGCTCGGTTAACGATCGTTAGCGAGAGCGCGGCAACTCCAGCGCGCGCCACGATTGCCGTTCGCCGACTTTGCACGCGCAAATCCTTCATAGCGTGCGCCAATCAACGATCGAGTGATTCCTTGTTTTGGTGTTTTCTGGCACACAGCGCGCACAGATTTGTGCGCGGCCGGAATTAGGTATCGCCGCTTCCGGTATCGAGCGGATAGCCAGCGGAGGTCCACGCCCGCAGTCCGCCGCGCAGGGTTTGCACGTTGTCGAATCCCAACTGGAGTAGGCTTTTGCTCATGGCATTGGCCTTGGCATCGTTGTAACCATCGCCATAGACGATCAGGACGTCGTAGCGGTCGAGCTTGCTCTTGTACTTGGCAAGATCCTGGAAGGGTAGGCTGATCGCGCCGGGGATATGTCCGAGGCGATAGTCGCGCTCGCTGCGGGGATCGACATAGGTCCCCACGGTGGTGCCAGCCAGGCCGAGCAGCTTGGCCTGGCCTTGGACCAGCTCCTGAGCGTCGATCGGGTTGACCAAGACAAGGTCGCGGTCGCTGGTTGTGTTCTGGCAACCGACCATGGCCAGGGTCACGGCGATTGCGGCTGCGGCGACTCGTTGAACGATCGTTGAGTTCATGGCGTAATCTCCATCCAGCCCACGTGCGAAAGCCTCATCACGGGCCACTTGGTCCTGCAGGGAGAATTGGGGAACCAAATAGACCCGCTTGTAGTCTACAATGAAGGGCCGAATCGGTGGCGGCGATGGAATGAAAGCGGCCGAAACGGTCTCTTATTGTGTGAGGGCAGCAGCGGTCATGGAGGCTGCTGAAAGACCCGAGATTCTTCTTGAGGGAGCAATGGTGCGTTATTTTGGACCGAGGAAAAGTTGGTTTTGGGTAGTGGTGGGGCTGGGAGTGATGCTCGCGGTCGGTTCGCTGGCAGATGCACAGGATCCGCTGGGTGTATCCGGGGGCGGGGGTCGCAAGACGGCTGAGGAGCTGGTTGGGGTGCGGCTGATCGCTGATGTAAAGTCGATCGGTCCCGGGCAGACGTTCCATGTGGCGGTGATCTTCGATATCGAGCCGCGGTGGCACATCTACTGGAAGAATCCCGGGCAAGGCGCCCCGCCGCCGAACATTCGTCTCGAAGCGCCGGATGGGTTTGAGGTCGGGCAGGTGCGTTGGCCGCGCCCAATCGAGGAAGATTCCCCGCTCGGGCCGACGTACGTCTACCAGAAGCAAGCGGCGCTGTTTGTGCCGATTACTGCACCTAGCGATTTGACCGTGGGGAGCGCAACGATCCGAGCCGACATCCGCTGGGCGGTCTGCAAAGAGGTCTGCCTGCTGGGTCGCGGGGGAGCGAGCATCAGTGTCAAAACGACGGACAGCAAAAACCAGACTACTCCCGATCCTGACCCCATTTTGACGAAACTGAAGGCGCGACTTCCCAAGCCCCTGGCCGCGACCGACGGTGGATCGGCAACATTCGCCGGCTCAACGCTCACCATCACCGGCCCGGCGATGGGGCGCGAAGCGTTGACCTTCTTCCCCGGCGAATCGCCCGGCGTCTCGTACGGCGACGCGGATATCGCCATTGAGGGAGACCGATTTCACGTGAAGGTAAACGTACAGATCAACCATCGAAACACGCTGGGTAAGCCGGTCGTGCTCAGTGGTCTGATTGCGCTTGGTCGGAAGAGCAACGAACCGTCGTTCGAATTCGCGATTGAACTTCCCGGAGATGCGCACGTCCATGATTGATCGATCTACGTGCCGCGAACGTGGCAAGGTGTCGAGCTGAAACGGAGCTTTCGATATGAGACAACGCACGAACGTACTTTGGATGTTGGGCCTGAGCGCAGCGGTACTGGGGATGACCGCGGGCACGACACTACAAGACAAGGCAAAACTCGGTGAAAAGGCGCCCGACTTTACCTTGACCGATTCCAACGGCCAAGAGCGCAGCCTGTCGCATTACAAGGACCGGATCGTCGTTCTTGAGTGGATCAACCCCGAATGTCCGGATGTGCAGCACAGCTACAAAACGCGGGTCATGCAGGAAACCTACAAGAAGGTGAAGCGGTATGACAAGAGCGTGGTATGGCTGGCGATCAACGCGACGCCCGGCACGACCGCGCAGGTCAACAACGTGTGGATCTCAATGAATGACCTGAAGTACCCGATCCTGCTGGATGAAGGTGGAAAGGTGAGGCGACTGTATGATGCTCGGCGTACGCCGCAGATGTTCGTGATCGATACCCAAGGCGTGCTTCGATACAAAGGCGCGATCGACAATAACGGTCTCTTGAACAAGTCTCCGGAGGAAATCACCAACTATGTGGCAAAGGCAGTGCAGCAGCTTGTTGACGAAGAGACCATCACGGCGGATTCAACCAAGCCCTACGGCTGCCCGATCAAGTACGCAAGGTAGACAGACTTCCAGCCCGACATTCGTAGAGCCGCATTCGATGCAGCAGATATCACCGCTCGGCCGCTTGAGGTCCATCAAGTAGTTGTGGCAATGCTGCGGATCGAAAAGATCCGAACGCGGCTTCAATGAGCGTCTGAGGCTCGTTGGAGGGTGCATTCTGGATCGTCGCCGAGTCCCTTGTTTTGCGGCAGGGATTCGCGTAGAATGCTGATATTACAGAGGCAATCAGGTGCTTATCCCGCCTGATTGCCACTCCCGTAGCCGTTAGAGCGCGGCTACGGGGCTTGAAAGCCGGAGGCAAGGGTACGGATGCCAGTCGGTTTGATGCGGTAATGCAGGATATAGTCGGTCGCCGTTTGCCATACAACGCATTGACAGGCAAAAAGTAGGCTTTTGATAGGGAATGCCTTGACGCGGCCTTGTTTTTGGCCGATACTTGGGCAACGCGGTGTGCTTGGTAGAAGGGTGGCCACTGCTCATTCAGGATCTCAAATCCCTTCTTTAAAACGTTCCGCCCCGCCGAAAGAGCCCCCGGGCTCTTCTCCTCTCCTCCGAGATTAGATAGGCGGGGTGGTCACTTTCTAGTAGTAGTCTTCATCGCCACGTTGGAAGATGTCGAACTCGCTGAAGATGTCGCCTTTGATCAAATCGTAGCTTCGATAATCGTGACGGTTCCACTTCCGTTGGATCGCCCAGTTCACGTAGTCAACAATCTGAAGGCCGCAGCACGACTTGGAAGCATGGTGGAGCAGGCGATACCTGGCCGTGGCTGGAAGCATCTGCGCCAACTGTGGCTTGATTGCGCCCCTGATGATTTGCCGCCTCTTATGAATTGGGATCGTGTCCGTGATTACGATCACCTCGTTGACCTTAGACAGATCAAATCCACCAATCACATACTGCACCAAGTAGCCCAACATCCTCGGATAGAAGATTTCCGGAGGCCGGATCGTAGGGTTGGTTCGGGCCTTCTGGACAACCACCGTATCAACCCTAAGTTGTTTGAGGCCCCCTTGAATTACGCCAAACACCGCATCGCGTACGACCTGACGATCGTTGCAGGCATGGAAGTACTCGATGTCATGCCCCTGCTCGATCAAGTCGAATCTGAGCTCTGCGAGCGGGCCGTCCAGCGGAAACGGGCGAGTTCCCGAAATGGCTGTAAAGTGGTAATACCGGGAACCTGTAGGGCTAAAATTGAAGTCGCCCGCCTCGTCAATGAAGACGTAAGCCGCCTGCTTCCGGTCGTTTTCGGAAACTCTTGCTGGCATGACGTATAGACGATATAGTGCGTGACGCAGACATGGCCCCGGGCGCATAGGCACACCCGGGACCGGTATGGAAGCGAAAGGCGGTCATGGGCTTAGCCTATGAATTTAGGCCCATCCGCCACGGTTCTGGGAGGGCATTGGTCGGAGTCGTGTTTGCCGACAAGCTCCGGCCTCTGCCCCTTCTTTCACGGGCTACCCAGTCACCCACTTCTACATATCATTTGTGACCCCCTTTGGATTCGCGGTCCGTGATTTACGGACGATAGTGATGTCTGGATGTGCCCTCACGTAGACGCCGGGCCTGCGGCCCGCGCCTTCGCGCAAAAGATCAACCTCGCCAAGTTCGGCGAGATTCTTCATAGTCGTTGGGATCGAGGAATTGTGAACTGTCGCGGCGAAAACAGGATCACGCTCTTGCAGCGTGCTACGGATCAGCACCGAGGTAAAATCCTTATCGATGGGCCAGCCCGCAATGATTGCACGGATTTCCCTTATAAGGCGACCGCGCGGCCCGCGTCGCCCATTCGCCGAGGAAGGCGCATCCTGGTCGGATTGTTCACCCTTGCCGAGGATATCGCATACGCGCTCAATGGCCGCAATATCCGCATGGATTTCGAGCAGGCGATGGTCAATCTGCTCAACCTGCTGCTTCAAGCGATCTCGTTCCGCAATGAGCCGATCCTTGGCTGTGGTGATTCCTGCTTCCTGCATCATCGTGATGGCATTATCAACGTTTGCCGATGCCACGCAAGGGCACTTGCCACTCAAAATCCAAAAAGAGAGTCAAAATGTCGAAAGCCACTCAACGGGATGATGAGCCCGCTCCGCTCAGCGAGCTAGACAAAGCCCTGAAGGGCATCGTTGGGACGGACAAGGCTGAGGTGGACGCCGAGGAACGCAAGGAACAGCGCCGCAAGGCCAAGCGTAAGAATTCCAAGAAGTCTTGAGTTGGTATTCCAGGCCGTCTTGGCCTTCACTTCACGGGTGTAGCTCAATTGGATTAGAGCAGGCTTTTGCCGAAGGCCCAGATGCGGGTTCGAGTCCCGTCGCCCAGGGGCCTTGATGAGTGTAGTATATAATTACCTATATTTCCTGTGTGTATCCTGCCGTTCTTGATGAACCAAACCCAATTACACAAATAACAACGCCCCGATCGAGTGACCGGGGCGTTTTTGTTGCGTTGCCTTGCGTTGCCATGCGCTGCTGCGCGACGCAGAGCGATCCGATGCCGTGCGAGGCAAAGTGCCAGTAATCATAACAGACACGCCGTTGGTTCGTTTATGGGGATTCTGTGTCGCCCCCTCTGATGAGCCAAAGGGCTAATCACAAAAAAAACGCCCAGCTTTGGGGCTGAGCGTTGACTGGGGGGCTAACCCCAGCGTGGTTCATCTCGATATACTACCCTTGGCGGGCACTGAATGCAACGTGTAATCGGCTATATTGACGGGTTCAACCTCTACTACGGCCTAAAACAGCGAAAATGGCACCAGTTCTATTGGATTGACCCATTTGCCCTGGTCGCCGCGTTATTGCCCCCCTCACAGCAGCTTGTTGGGGTCAAGTACTTCACCGCCAGAGTTCGACAGCCCAAGACAAAACGGGACCGGCAGTCCAAATTCCTCGACGCCATTAGGGCTCATTCCCAAGCTGAGATCATCCTAGGGAAGTTCTACCGGAAGCCTCGGCAATGCCGTAGCTGTCGCATCACCTGGACCACCTTTGAAGAGAAGATGACCGACTGCGCGATATCTTGTCACATGGTCGCAGACGCCTTCCGGGACCAGTTCGACGCCGCTGTACTGGTAGGCGGTGACACCGATCTTGTGCCTCCAGTGAAGATGGTTCGGCGATGGTTCCCCGAAAAGCGGATCACCGTTTGGTTCCCGCCCGCGAGGAAGAATCAAGCCGTGGCGGATGCCTGCCATGACGAAGGCTCTATCAACGGCGGCCATCTGGCGGTTGCCGTCATGCCGGACACAATCGAAGTTGCCGAGGGTGTGAATGTCGAGCGCCCGGCTCAGTGGTATTGATGAGCCAAAGGGCTAGTTACCTCTTTTTTTCCAACTCGGCCGGGTCTCTATTGCAGGTTGACGGGCATGATGACGTAGGTGAACTCGCCGTCGGTCCTGAGCACGCCGGGCTTGTTCGGCGCCTTGAGTTCGATGGTGACCTTCCCGCCGTCGACAACGCCGAGCGCGTCGGTGATAAAGCCTGGGTTGAAGCCGATCTCTAACGGATCGCCTTGATAGTCCTCAACCTTGACCTCGACGGTGGCCTCTCCCATCTCCGGGGCTCGGCTGCTGAGCGTGAGCGTGTCGTCCGCGAAGTTTAGGCGGACGCCCTTCGACTCTTCATTGGTGAGTAGCGCGGCGCGCCTGATGGCGCTGGCCAGCGTCGCCGCATCGAACGAAACCTTCTTGTCCAGGTCCTTGGGTATTACGTCCTCAAAGGGAGGGAACGCGCCCTCCACGAGCGTGCTGGAAAGCATGGCGGCCTCGGGACCCTCGCCGACCGCCAGACGGATTTGATTTTCCTCGACAGCGATGCGCACAGGGGCATCGGGGTCGTCCACGAGCTTGGCGATGAGTTTAAGCGCCTTGCTTGGAATGATGCAGGAGGATTCGCCTTCACCGGTGATGCAGTTACCCTTGGCCAGGGCCAGACGTCGGCCATCGGTAGCCACGAGCCGCAGTTGCTTCCCTTGGCGATCAAACAGCACGCCATTGATCGCGTAACGGCTGTGCTCGGCGGCGGCGGCAAACAAGGTCCGTGCGATCAATCTGCGGAGGTCTCCAGCCAAAATTTCGCAATCAACGGTCGCGTCGCCAAACTCGGGGATCGGGGGAAACTCGCTCGGCTCATAGCCAAAGACCTTGAAATGCGAGTCGGCGCCTCGGATATGCACCGCTTGTTCTTCGGTTTCAATGGTCAGCGTGGGATCGTCACAGGCGCGCACGATTTGCGTCAGCTTGTCCGCCGGGATGACGGCCTCGCCCGGCTGCTCGACGTCAACCTGCTCGACGCCAAGGCGTATTGAGACCTGCAAGTCGGTGGCCCCAAGCACGAGCAGCCCTTCGTCCGCCGTGAGCTTGAAGCATCGCAGCACTGCGGTCGGGGTCCGGTTCGGGACGACGCCGCCAACAATGTTTAGCGCATCAACAAGCGCGGCACGTTCGCAAAGCACTTTCATGATTGGTGAGCCCTCATTGATCTTCTTCCTTAGGTCCAGAGTGTAGCAATCGCCGCAGCAGACGCGAGCAGAATACTACCCGGCCTCAGTGCGATCCTGAGTTTATTGTGCCCTAAGGCGATCTCGCCGGTCGGTTCAGACAGGCTATCCACGATTGGCGCGGAATCCGGTTTGCTTCAGCGGGCAGTCCATGAGATACTGTGGGGCTCGTCAGGCTGAAGCTTGTCTGCGGTCGGTCACGGCCGTACGCCCGTAGGAAAGGAATTCGATGTCGTTTGAAGCTGCCGTCCACACCAAAGCCATTCAGCTCGATCACACCTGCCTGGACATGTGTGCCACTGCGGGAAGTGGTCACCCCACCAGTGCGTTGAGCCTGGGGCACCTCGTGACGGTGCTGTTGTATCACAGCATGCGTTGGCTGCCCGAACACCCGCGGTATGTCGGCTCGGACCGGCTGGTGCTGTCGGAGGGGCATGCGGTGCCCATTCTCTACGCGGCGCTGGCGGATCTGGGGGCGGTGGTCGGCGAGGGCGACCAGGCACGTCCACTGACAATGAACGACGTGTTCACGTTGCGGGAGGCGGATTCGTGTCTGGACGGTCACCCGAGCCCAATGGAGGGCGTCGGCTTCTTCGATGCCGCGACGGGGTCGCTGGGACAGGGTTTGTCGGTGGCTGCCGGGCTGGGCGTGGCGGCGAGGCACAGTGGGTTGGACAAGCGAATTTATTGCCTCATCGGCGACGGCGAGTCCAGAGAGGGACAAGTCACCGAGGCTTTGGACTTCATCATCGATCAGAAGTTGGCCAATGTGCTGGCGATCTTCAACTGCAACGGCTACGGCCAAGCGGACCAGGTCAGCAGCCAACAGTCGCCGGAGGTTCTGGTCCGGAAGCTCGAGGCGATCGGTTTTGCGGTTATCGATATTGATGGGCATGATCCGCAAGCGATTAGCGGAGCGTTCGAACAGTTCATTGAGAATCAGCAATCCGAGAAGCCGACGGCGCTGGTGGCCCGAACGATCAAGGGATGGGGCGCCGCGTCAATTCAGGGCCCCGGCTGGCACGGGAAGCCGCCTACGGGTGATGCGCTGGAGCAGGCGCGAACTGAACTCAAAGAGACGGGCGTCGGGCTCACCTCGGCGCTGGCCGGTGATGAGCTACGGATATATCCGCCGACCGAACACCACCCGAGCGAAAAAACGCCGACGCAACCAATGAGCTTTGAGCAGGCGATGAAGCACTTCGAACTGGAGTCGGCTCAAAAGAGCGGCAGACTGGCGACGCGCAAAGCCTACGGCCTGGCGCTGCGTTCGCTAGGCCACGCTAATCCTGACGTCTTTGTGCTGGATGGAGATGTCGGTAACTCGACGTTCGCAGAATGGTTCGGCAAAGACGAGGCGTTATCCGATCGGTTTCTGGAGTGCAAGATCGCTGAGCAGAACATGTTCTCCGCCGCCGTCGGTTTGTCAGCCGCAGGCAAGATTCCGTTTTGCTCGACGTTCAGCAAGTTCGTGACGCGCGGCTACGACCAAATCGAAATGGCGATCAACTCCGGTGCGAATATCAAAATCGTCGGTAGTCATAGCGGCATCTCGCTGGCGGCAGACGGACCGAGCCAAATGGCCCTGCCTGATGTCGCTTGGTTTAGGAGTTGGAGCACAGTCAAGAATCATCGCTCAGAGCCGGGGTGTTACGTCCTTCAACCGGCGGACGCCTATGCGGCCTATGCCCTGACGCTGGCGATGGCCGAATACCACGGCGTGTGCTATATGCGAACCGCACGGCCGGATGTCGAGTTCATCTATAACGACACGTCGGCGTTCACGCTCGGCGGTTTCGAAGTGCTCACGAAGGGTCGGGATCTACTGATCGTCTCGGCGGGGTATATGCTCCACGAATGCAACAAGGCACTCGATTCACTGGACAAGGCGGGAATTGATGCAACGCTGGTCGATCTGTACTCGCTCCCGTTCGACAAAGAAGCGCTGCTCGATCTGGCCAACGAAAACGGCGGGTACGTTCTTACGGTTGAGGACAACTACGGAGGCGGCTTGGGTTCAGCGATCGCCGATGCCGTGACGGACTCCGGCGATGCGTTCACGATTGAGCAGATGTTCGTGCGCAAGATTCCCAAATCCGCACGGGATGAGCAGGGGATTCTCAAGCTCTGCGGCCTCCATCACCAGGACATCACGCACAAGGCGGCTCAGATGCTGGGCGTGGTCAGTGTGTGACCGACCGTCCCTTTAGCGACTTGGGATCGCCAGGGCCCAGTGGGCCCCGGACAGCGCATCAACGACGGTGACACCGCCGCCGAAGATTGAGAGCTTGAAGTTGTCTTGAGGGGCTGGGAATCCGGAGAGAACCACCTCGTCGCGGCCTGAGCTTGGGTGCCGCCAGCGCCAGGATTCCTCTTTGTGCTGGAGGTAACGGATCAGGGCCTCGCTATCTCCTGGGCCAACCACCCACTTCAACTTACCGCGGTCGGTACTCAGGGTCACGACGCGGATGTCTCGCAATTGTGGGTCGTCCAGCGGGATGTTATTGAACTGCTGGTCGTAGTGCAGCGTCCCCACGAGAAACACAAACCAACTCCGCCCATCGATAGAACGGCGCCCCAGAAGGACGGCCTGCACGTCGGAATGGCTCGGTAAAAGGATGGGCACTCCGCCGGTATCGGCGCGAAGAAGACCGAACTTCCGCTGCGACGGCCGCTGAGCGACGTTTCGCAGCGCGTTGAGATCGCCGTCGCCTTGCTCGGCAACATACGTCTGCACGGACGTTTGCCACGCCTTGATGGCCTTGGGGGTTCCAGCGCACCCGATTGCGCCGAGCGTAAGAATCAAACCAAGAATGACACGAAGGATATTCATCGCCTGACAAGCCTCGCTAGATCGCGCAGAACTATTCGAAGCCCCCTGTGTTGTGAGCGCTGATAACCGCAGCGGCGAGTTCGTTGCCGTTGGAGGACGCCAAGTCAAAGGGAGATTTTCCCACAGCAGTTCTGGCGTCGGGATCGGCGCCGTGGTCCAGCAGCAGGTTGACCAATGCGTTATGACCCGCACGAGCCGCCTCGTGCAACGGCGTCGAGCCGGCTTGGGTCCGCGCGTTCGCGTTCGCACCCAGATCCAGGAGCATCGCCGCCAACGCGCCATGCCCATGGCGGGCCGCTTGATGCAGCGGCGTCGAACCGGACTGGTCGCTTGCATAGAGATCGGCTCCGGCCTGCAAAAGCAAATTCGCAAGCTCTATCTGACCATTCTTCGCCGCGTCATGCAGCGCCGTCCAGCCAAACTCGTCCGAGGCGTTCAGATCAGCGCGGCTGGCGATGAGGATCCTCGTCGCATCCTTCCGACCCCGGGATACCGCAAAATGAAGCGGCGTCGTGTTGAAGTCGGCCCGGGCGTTGACATCAGCGCCATGACCCAGCAGTAATTGGATCACCGGCAGGTGGCCCCACAGTGTTGCGCGGTGAAGAGGCGTCTCGCCTAAGTGATCCTCCGCGCTCACGTCGCCGCCGTCGGCTAGGAACATTTCGATCGTACGCAGGTTCGGATAGCGCCCAGCCCAATGCAGCGGCGTGCGCCCGCGTGAATCCTTCGCATTCACGTTCGCGCCATAGGAAATCAGAATGTCCACCACGCTGGGATGTCCGATGGCCCGGTGCAAAGCAGAGGCGTTGAGATGATCGGCCGCGTTGACGTGAGCGCCCCGTGACAGCAACAACTCAACCAGAGCACCGTGACCGGCACCGGCCGCAACGTGCAGCGCCGTCTCTCGGCCCGGGCCGTGGGAGCTTGCGCTCGAGCGAACCGGCATGTTGATGTCCACGCCTCGATGCAACAATCGCTTGACTTCCTCACCGTTTGCCTGCATCGCAGCCCAATAGAGCGCTACGTCGTCATCGGTTTGATCGTCACTCGTAGGAGGTGCGTCAAAGCACGTATTGCCGATCGAGATCAGCTCGTCGCAGGAGCCGCGATGGCCGTAGTCCTCACCGTAGTAAGTCGACAGCTCATCGACGAGCCGGTCGAAGTATGCCCGCGGTCTGGTGTTGCCGTTATCGTCGGCGTACCACTGAAGGATGCTGTCGGCTCGCTTGCGAACGGCTTTCCGGACGGGCTTGCGCATCCCGCGCTCGAAGCGACTTGGATTGAGCGCCTCGTTGAAATGGTCGCTAATGAAGGCCGAAAAGAAGGCGGAGCCTCGGCGGACGCGGCGGTCGAGCCGCCAATAGTCCCCAGCCAGATTGACCATCGGCTTGTGCAATTCACCTTTGATTCGAGTCTCGCGATTGAGGTTCAAATAGAACTTCAGGCCCGCGTAATTCGAAGCAAGGTCGGCATTGGAGTACGCCCCGGCAGAGAGCAGCCCAACCAAGCCTGTCTCGGCAATTAGAAGTCCATCGGTGCCGACGGCCACGGCTCGGCGCGTGGCCTCGGCCTCGCTGGCGCCGTCACGTCGAGCCCTGCGATAGGCCTTGTAGTAGTGATATCCCATGTCGGTGAAGTGTCCGACCTTATCCGTGCCGTGATAGGTTCCATACACCTTTATTGTCGAAGCATGCCAAAGGCGGAAGACCTGCCGCGGATCGAGCGGGAAGTGCACGTGTTGATAGATGTTGTACAGCGTCGTTTCGTAGCCAATGAGCTGACCCGGGTATTGGCGCGCCATCGCCCTGGACTTGGTCAGGTGCTCCAACTTCTCGATGA
>CBDUST010000121.1:0-11935 GCA_965369945.1 uncultured bacterium
CTTCGGAACGTTGCCAAACGATTCTCCATCGACACTCGACGTGACGATCGAATCGACGGCGAACACCGTCGGTTTGGGACTCACAATCTCATTCTGGAACTACAACACGACTTCGTGGGATGTTGTTGGTACAGACGCGCAATCCCTCAACGCCGATACGGTCAGAACCTTTCCCGGCAATCCGGCGGATCATGTAGAGTCGGGTACTGGTGCAGTGAGGACTCGATACGAAGTTCGTGTAGTAAGCCTTATATTCGTATTCCCATGGCTGGATTGCGTTGACCATGTCTTCTGGACGACCAGTTAACTAGCGAATTAGGGGCCGGTTTGATGACTAGACAGCCAAGGGCAGCGACGGTATTCAAGCGGGCGACACCACGTCGCCACGCGGTTGCCGCCACACAACACCTACAACAGGAGGACCAGAGATGAAGACACCGACGCTTGTATTGTGTATGACGGCAGCCTTGGTGCTGTGCGTTGGAACGGGCCGGGCGAACGATCATCCGCCAGCGGTTACACCATGGGGTGATGACCAAGCGCAGCTCGACAAGGACCTCGGAGCTCTGATCGATTGGATTTTTGATGGGGACAGAGAGCTAATTCTCGGCGGGTCCGGCACGGGGATGCAAAGCGGCGCCGACCACATCGTCAACCAGCAGTGCTCCGACGGTGGCGCCAACGACGGCGGCTGGACTTGGCCGCACGGCCTCAGCTGTACAACGGTATTCCACAACATCACTGCACCGATTGCGTTCGGTCCGCTCCATGCCTACACGTTCAGCGGCGATCCGGCCCATCTCGCCTCGGCTGTAGCCGGCGGCGACTTCGATCTGACCTCCGAGTACACCGGCGGCTGCGACCCGAACCAAGCTAGGTTCGGCACCTTTACGTCGTATTTCCTTTGGAAGCTCAGCGCGGCGACAGGCGACAGTACGTATAGCGATTTCGCTGAGGTGGAGCTCTTCGACGCCCTCGATGCCGGCACCTATGGCTGCGACAGCAATTGGAATACGGCTGACTGGATCGCTCTCGTTGTAGCTGCTCGCCAAGGCACGTGGATCAACCTACTTCCGTGGGAGTTCCACAATCTCATCCCGACGGCTACGGCGATCGGCAACGCCGGACAGGACGACCTCTTCACCGATGCCCTCCTGGATGGCCTGAACACCCTGGACAACACCGACCCAGGCACTGTCTTTTCGGACCTGATCGGCTTGGCGGGCGGCGTGCGCGGGCTCGCGCTCGGCGGAACCATGTCGTTCACCGCTATCAACAGTCCGGACCACAGCGGCATTGATGGTATCAGCACACTCTGCGCACTTGCTGCACAGTTGATCTCGTACCAGAATGGCGACGGCTCGTGGTACTGGCATTCGGACCTGACTTCGCCTGCAGAAGACGATAAGGACACGCAAACAACTGCCTACGCCGTTCTGGCGCTGATTGCTGCGCAAGACGCCGGCTGCGGGCCCTACGACACCGAGATTGCCTTGGGTCGCGCTTGGTTACGCACTATGCAAGAAAACGATGGTGGATTCCTAAGTTATCCTGGTGGCACAAGCAACACTGAGGTCGAAGGCGAGGCGCTGTCGGCGCTCACTCCTACCACCGGACTGACGCTCAACCCTAACCCGAGTTGTTATGAGTTGGGTGGATCGGTTCCGGTGCTCATCGACCTGACCGATGCCACGGACGTCATCGTCGGCGGTCAGTTCTTCCTGAACTATGACAACACCGTGCTGGATTTCGTAAGCATCGAGCCCGGTGATGCGCCGTTTGTGCTGGAAGTCAGCGAGACGGTGGACGAGACCGCCGGTACCATCGACTACGCGGTAGGCGTTGATTTTGGCGGTACGGGCACCATGTCCGACACCAACATGGCCGTGATCACCTTTACGGCCATCGACGAGATTTGCGACACCGCGGGGCTCGTGTCGTTTCGCATGCATACCCCGCCCAGCCAGCTGACCGATGAGTTCGGTGCTGCGATTCTGGTTACGCCGAGCGACTTAGAGGCAATCACCGTCGACAGCACCGCCCCGGTGATCACCTGCACCGGCGACATTTCGCTCAACGCCGATGCGGGCGGATGCGACGCCGCAGTCGACGTCGGCTCGGCCATTGCCACGGACACCTGCGATCCCGCTCCGGTGATCGTCGGCGAGCGTGACGACTTCTTGCCGCTCGGGGATCCATACCCGTTTGGCACTACTACGATCACCTGGACTGCGACCGACGAGTGTGGCAACGAGAGCATGTGCGTGCAGATGGTCACGGTCAGCGACGTCAACGAACTGGTGCTGGCACTGGACCTCTCGCCGACCGTTGACACCTCGCTGACGCGGTGTATCACCTTCGAGTTGTGGAAGTGCCCGGACGTGGTGCCAACGGAAATCGTGACTATGGAGCTCGTGCTTACAGACGGGATGTTCACCGGCACCGTCGAGTTGCCCTGCGGCGACTATGACTGCATCACCGCGCGTGACACACTGCACACCCTGCGGCGGACCGCGACCCTGTCGATCGCCGGGTCTGAGCCGGCACAGTATGTCGCTGACTTCACCAGCACGTCCGGCAATGATCTCGTCGGCGGCAACCTCAACGATGACTTGTTTGTCGACATCCTGGACTTCGGCATCTTCGTCGGCCAGTTTGGCGTCGACTACGGCACCGGCAATACGAGCTGCGCCACACCGTCCCCACATGCCGACATCAGCGGCAATGGAACGGTGGGCGTGGAGGACTTCACGTTCATCGCAATTAACTTCCTCGATGCCTCCGACGACAACTGCTGTGGCGCACTGGGCGCTACGGGCGGACCGATCACGAGGATTTCTCGGAAGCGGCTCAGGCAGATGGGTTTGAGCCATCTGATGGTCGCAGATTTGAACGAAGACGGTTGGCTGGATACCCAGGACATCGCGGAATTCATCAACGGTGGTCGACCGTAAGCGATACCGTCTGCTAAAGCAGGTTCTGATGTAACAAAACAGCTACCCGCGGCCACTTCGGCCGCGGGTTTTCGATTGGCAAGCCGTTGTCTCGGGAGGTCTCGGTGAGATGCTCGGGCGAGTTGGACTCAGAGCCAGCGGTTGCCGACCTCGTAGCCACTTGCTACGCCGATACGACGTCGCCGCACCGATATGTCGCCTCCGGGCGTGTTTCTGGATGACGCCTCTGTCGGGACGTTGGCGGTCATAGTCAACATTGTAGTAATTGCCATGGCCCGCGCAAAATTTGCGTGCCCCTTGCTTCCAACGAGCATGTGGGCAGATGGACTGTGCGCCCATCTATGACAAATGGCGTCCACAGATTCCTTCGGCAGTTACGTCCGGATTGACGAAACCGAACGTTGCGGTCGATCTTGCCGATAAGCACGCTGGAGTAAAACCATGAGAACGACCACACTGCTCGCTATCACCGCCGTCATCGCCGGCCTTTGGGCTTCGCAATCCTCGGGTCAGTCCACCGCCCAGCTGATACCACGTGAAGTACTTTTCAAAGGCCCCGATAGGGCCAACCCCCTGATCAGCCCCGACGGCACGAAGATCAGCTATCTGGCGCCGGTGAACGGCATCATGAACGTCTGGGTGGGTCCGATTGACGACCCGGCTGCAGCGGTTCCCGTGACCCACGACACCCGGCGCGGCATTCGATCGCATTTCTGGGGCTACACCAACAAGCACCTTCTCTTCCTGCATGACCCCAGCGGATCCGAAAACTGGATCGTCTATGCCCTGAATCTGTCGACGGGCAAGACCAAGGCGCTGACGCCCGCTACTGCCACGCAACCGGGCGCAACCCGATCGCACAAGATCACCGCCCGGATCCAACAGGTCAGCCACAACTACCCGTATGAAATCCTGGTCGGCCTAAATGATCGCGATCCGGCGCGACACGATCTGTATCGCCTGAGTATCGCCACCGGCGAGCGAACACTCATTCAGGCCAACGATGGCTTCCTCGGTTTCCTTACCGACGATGAATATGAAGTGCGGCTCGCGGCGCGACTCACATCGGACGGTGGAAGTGAACTGCTCCTACCCACACCCGACGGGAGCTGGCACCAGTTCGCGAAAATCCCGATGCAGGACATGTTTACGACGAGCCCAATTGGCTTCGACGACTCCGGGACGGTTTTGTACATGGTCGATAGCCGCGGTCGAAATACGGCAGCCTTGACCAGCCTGAACCTGGAAACGGGTGAATCGAAGATGCTGGCCGAAGACTACCGCGCCGACATCGCCGACGATCTGCTCCTGCATCCAACCAAGAAGTACCCTCAGGCTGTCTCCTCAACCTTCACCCGTAAGAAGTGGCATTTCCTCGATCCGGTGTTCGAGGATGACTTCAACATGTTGCGCGAGGTCGCGGATGGCGAGCTAGCAGTCAATAGCCGCACACTCGATGACAGCGCATGGATCGTCTCGTTCGAGCTCGACAACGGACCGGTACGGTATTACCACTTCGATCGACGGCAGAAGAAGATCCGATTCCTCTTCACGAACCGCTCGGGTTTGGACGGTCTGCCGTTAGCGACGATGCATCCGGTCGTAATCAGGTCGCGCGACGGATTGAACCTCGTTTGCTACTACACGCTGCCCGTCGGCAGCGACGCGAACTTCGACGGTCGCCCCGACCGACCGTTGCCGATGGTATTGAATGTACACGGCGGCCCGTGGTGGCGCGACAGTTGGGGGTACGACTCGTGGCATCAATGGTTAGCCAACCGGGGGTACGCAGTGCTGAGCGTGAACTATCGCGGCTCCACCGGGTTTGGGAAGAATTTCGTCAATGCTTCGAACCGTGAATGGGGCGGGCGGATGCACGACGATCTGATCGATGCGGTGCAATGGGCGATTGACGAAGGCATCGCCGATGTGGATCGCGTGGCCATCATGGGCGGCAGCTACGGCGGATACGCGGCGCTGGTGGGGATGACTTTCACCCCGGACGTGTTTGCGTGCGGCACAGCGGTGGTGGGGCCGTCCGACCTCGTTTCGTTCCTTCAGACCATGCCATCGCATTGGGCGCCAAGCGAGGAAATGTGGGCCGCGCGCATCGGTGATCACCGCACCGCCGAAGGCCGATCGTTCTTGCACCAGCGCTCGCCGCTGAACTTTGTCGATCAGATCAAGAGCCCATTGATGATCGCTCACGGTGCACACGATCCACGCGTTCACGAGCGTGAGCCCAACGAGATCGTCCGGGTGATGCGGCAGAACAATGTCCCGGTGACGTATCTGTACTATCCGGACGAAGGCCACGGATTAGCGAACCCAGCCAACCAACTCTCGTTCTTCGCGGTGGCAGAAGTGTTCCTCGCAGAGCATCTTGGTGGTCGCTACGAGCCGATTGGCGATGACCTTGATCACTCGACCATCCGGTTCCCCGCCGGCGTCGGCAACATTCCAGGTGTGCAGACCGCGATCGGAGGGGATTGACACGGACCGACTCTAAGACTCAAATCGACTGAACCCAAAAGGCCGACGGGGAAACTCGTCGGCCTTTCGTTCTGCATTAGGCAGCGTCTGTAGCTACGGTGGTGTTACGGGATAGGAGTACAGGTTGTCCTTTGTCTGTTCCAATTGAGGTGAGCCCTCGGAAGCGTTGAGCCTACCAAATTCGCCATCCGGTCCGGCGGATATGAAGCAGACCTGTCGGTTCCTCGCCACTCCGTAGAACCCTTCGTTATAGGTGCGAATGGTGCCGTCAGCATCCGGCAGGCCGTATGCAGGATCATTGAGGCCCCCGGGGTGGGTCGCATAGATCGGATGGCCCCACGCGTCGAGTGCAGCGATGTCACCAATGAAACGATTCGTTACGGCGGTCTGTTCGTTCCCCGATCGAATCCAAGTGGGGAATTCGCCTGATCGGTACGTGTAGATGAAATCCGCATCAATCTGAGCAATGATTTCTTTGACGTGGCGTGGACGGATTACTGTTTCAAGCACTTCCGTGATCACAAGAATCTCCGGCGTGATCAGGCCCATGGGACTGCCCTGCACATCGTAAATGGCGCCGGGAGGGTTGCCGTCCTCGCCCCATGACAGTTGGCGATCGGCGGATTGCTCCCACTCCTTCATCGCCGCATCAAGAAGGCGTAATGCGCTTTCGGTATCACGCACCTCAGCACTTCGGCGCACAGCCACCCCAACCGAGAGTGTAATCCCCACCAACAGCCAAATGATGCCAATCACGACAACCAGCTCAACCAACGTGAAACCCGGTCGAGCGGCGCATCGCGGCGCTTGGCGGTCATCTATCTCGCGTGGGGTGTTTCGTCCATCAAAAAATGTTTTCTTCATCGTCCCGGCTCCTTGGGGCGGATCGATCTGCTAACTCGAATCCGCATCGGGATCATAAAATAACTCCAACAAAGCTGGCTTCTCTAGCGGCGAGAGTTCGTAAAGCACAAGCCTTCCGATTCGCCGGCTGAAGAGGTTTAGTCCGCTCGATTCCTCAATCGTCTGACCAGAATCCGCTTCGACCCGATCAATGAAGACGATGACCGGTTCATCGTTCACTTCGGCCAGTAAGTAAACCGTTCGTCGTGAGATACTATTGCCGTACGCCAAGCCGAGCGCCGCCATGCCATCGGGAAGCTCGAAGGGAATCACCGCCGCTTGACCGAAGTGGTCGCGAATACTGTCAGCGAACTCCGGTTCGGTGTCGCAGGTCCACTCCGGCTTCATGTCGTTGGCTACGGCGTCTGCGTATACCATCTCGATGCTGCGCCAAGGGCCGTAGGGATTGGAGACGCCCGCCGGCCTAAGTGCGTTCCATGTCAGCCAACCGCCGAAGATACCTGCGACAATCGCTGCGGCCACCGCCAAACGACGCGGGAGAGCGCCCCTGTCCCGCCTCGTCGTCGTCGGCAGTTTGTGTGCTTCGGACTCGCGCAGATCAGTGATCTCGACCAATTCCCGTTTGGCCCAAGGCGGCTGGAACAAGCGTCCAAAGGCATGATCAATCTCTTTTTGGAGTTCGACCTGCGCTCGAAGGTCGTCATCCGACTCGATCTCGCGCTGAAATTCGGCGCACTCGTCTGGCGTCATCACGCTATCGAGGTAGGCGTCCAATCGCGTTGGGGAATCTCTGTGGCGTTCAGTCATGACCCGTCCTCTACCCTGGAATTTGATCCCGGTGACGGCGAGAGGCGCTCCCGCAAGGCCTGCCGCGTCCGATGCACATGGCTCATTGCCGTTCCCTCCGGAATACCGATCACATCGGAGATCTCTCGGTATGACAGTCCCTCGACGGTACGCAGCAGTAAACAGGCGCGCGGCGTTTGGTCCAGCAGTTTAAGCGCCCCCAACAGACGGTCGTCAAAATCCTCTTCATAAGCCCGAAGATCGCCTTGCCCCGACGCCGAGGAGGATCCGTTGCCCCGGTGTTCCGAACCGGCTGGTTGTTCGAGCAAGTCGCCATGAATCGAAGCCACGGCCCGTCGACGTGCGCGTCGCCGCGCGGTATTGAGCGCGGTGTAACGAACGATCTGGGCCATCCAAGCGGTGAAATTGGTCCGAGGATCAAAATCGCCTAGTTTCCCAATCGCGATCAACGCTGCCTCCTGGAGCACATCCTCAACTTCATCGCGACCGCCCAGTACCGCCGCCGTGACACACCAAAGTGTTCGCCACGACTCCTGGAAGAGCTCAGCGAACTGACTCGGGGTCAGGCACCGCTGATCTCCGGTGCGACAAGGCTGGAAAGCCTCGGTTCGGTCCACTTTCAGCTCCTAGGAAGGAATGTCCCTCGGGTATCGACGACTTGCAGGTTTTTGGATTTTGTTCACCTCCCGCCAAAGGACTACGGACGCCCCCACGGCCGGGATGCGGCAACTTCGCTTTCTTGGTCTTCTGGCAAGGGGCAGGACGCCAACGGAGAGCTATACCTGATGGCGAACTCGACCGGCGTTCCGTTTGACAGCACGGGCGTTGTCCTGTGGATCGTGCCAAAACCCGGCGATCTCAACGGCAACGGCGTTGACAACGTACATCAACGCCCCAGCGGCGCAGCAGTTCGATCACTGGGCTTAGTGTACCACACCACTCCGCATGACGAAGCTGACGTTCTGCAGCGCCGTGATATCCGTCAGCGGATTCGTCTCAACGGCAATGATGTCGGCCGCCTTGCCCGCCTCGATTGTGCCAATCTCACCTGATAGCCCACAAAGTTCAGCAGCGTTGATCGTGGCCGAGACGATCGCCTGCATCCGTCCCATTCCTGCTTCGACCATCAGTGCGAATTCCTCAGCGTTTCGTCCATGCTCGCTCACACCTGAATCGGTGCCGAACGCAATCTTGACACCACCGCGAACCGCTTTGGCAAACGCGCCTTGTATCACGGGTCCGACAGCTTTGGCTTTCGCAGCGACCGCCGGAAGGAAATACCCGGCTTGCTGGGCGCGCTCGGTGACCGTCTTGCCCGCAAGAAGCGTCGGCACCAGGAATGCGCCGGTGTCATTGAATAACGAAATGGATTCATCATCGAGGAACGAACCGTGTTCGATCGAATCCACACCGGCTCGCAGCGCCGCGTTGAGGCCTTTGGTTCCGTGCGCATGCGCCGCGACTTTGCGGCCAAGTAAATGCCCAGTGTCGACAATCGCGCGCAGTTCGTCATCGAAGAACTGTTGTTCGGTGCCCGCAGCCGTCACGCTGAGAACACCTCCGGTAGCGACGAACTTGATCACGTCGGCACCGCGCTTGACCTGCGTTCGCACCGCCTTTCGGCATGCTGCCGGTCCGTCGGCAATTCCCTGGGCGGCGCCCGGCGTGTCGAACAGATCATCACGGAAACCGTGCGTGGGATCGCCGTGACCGCCGGTGGGGCTAATTCCTTCGCCCGCTGCAAGAATTCTCGGTCCAGGGATAAGACCAGAATTGATCGCGTCGCGCAGCGCGAATACTGCATCACCGCTTGAGCCAACGTTGCGGATTGTCGTAAACCCAGCTTCCAATGTGCGCTTCGCATACGCTACGCTGCGAATTGCCGCATCCGCGTCCGACTCCTGCACGCGACGCAGAAGGCTATTCGCCGTCATCTCACCCGTAATGTGAGTATGGCAATCGATCAGACCCGGCAAAACGAACGATCTCGAAAGGTCGATCACGTCAACTTCTGATCCTTCTGCCTCCTTTAGCGCATCGGCCCCAATCAATCCAGACCGTACTTCGACGATTCTCCCGTTCTTGACAATGACCGAGGCATTCTCTTGCGGCGCCTTACCGGGGACGGCGAGGAGTGTTCCGCAGTGAACGATCGACCACTGATCCTGAGAATCGTTGTCATCGATGCCACGACATATCCCTGTCAGCGCACCGACAATGGAGACCAGAACAAGGAACCGACCTAGAGCGCGAGATTGAGACACGGCGTTTCTCCTTCTCAATGAGTTACACAGTCAATATACCGGACCACGCCCGCTGAATCGTCCTGTCTTCGCGTAAAAAAGGCACGAAAGAACTCAATCACGCTCGATCGGCGGTAATCGCCGAGCCCGACGGTCGCGATCAATGATGCTATGGACTGCCGACGCAGTTTGATCGAGCAACTGGGCCAAGGATTTATCTCGCCCTCGTGAGATCGCTTGAAGCAACATGGCCATGATTTTGTCCTCGAGATCTTTCTGGTAAGGCCCTACCGGAATGAAACCCGGCCTCCGGCCAGTGGCAGGGTCGACGGTGATCGCGTGAGCCAGCCAACTCGTGCGATCATGCGTCGTACCTGCCGTTGGATCGGCGGCGGCAAACTCGGCTGAGCGAATCACCGACATTCGACCAGGCGGGGCCACGCGCAGAGCCTTCCAATACCGCAAGGATTGTTCGCGGTTGGACATCCACCGGATCATTTGCCAAGCCAGTGGCTTATTTTGACTATGTGCACTGACGGCCCACAACACCGAACCGCTGACGATCGCGGATCGCCGATGTGACGGTAGCGGGGCGATGCCGAACTGTAGCTGGGGGAATGTTTGCTCAAGAAACGGTGCGCGCCACGAGCCATCCAACAGAATCGCAGTTTGTCCGGCGCCGAAGAGTTTGTCCGGCCCGGTCGCTGAGTCGGTCAGGTCGCCTGACCGCATCGACGCGCCATGTGGAAGCAGATCGACAATGATTTGCAGTGCTTCTTCACCTGCGGGCGAATTTAGCAATGTAGTCGTCTTCGCGCCATCCCACAGTTCACCACCCGCCTGGGCAAAGAACGTCATAAAAGGCCACGCCCAGAGCGTGAAGTCCACACCGTACTGAACGATCCGACCGTCATCATCGCGCTCTGTAAACGCTTCAGCAGCGCGGCGCAGATCGTCCCACGTCCACGATTCGCTGGGATATTCGATCGGGTCGTCGGAATGGGCCGCGTTATATTCATCGAAGATCGTCGTGTTGTAATACAAACCAAACTGCGCATTATCAGAAGGGAGCGCATAGCGCTGACCATCGATGAGTAGCGCGTTCCATATCGCAGGCGTGAAGTCAGCTTGATCTTCAGCGCTTAGACCAATCTCCGGATCGTTGATGAACTGATCAAGCGGCGCCAACACACCCTTGGTCACAAGCGCATGGTAGTCGGTGATCGGGACGCGCATGACATCGGCGCCGCGCTTCAGCAAGTGCCAGGTGTAGTACTTTTCAGTTACATCCTCGTATCGACCGTACTTGATCGAGATGCCCGGATGAAGTTGCTCGAAGTCGCGCGCGTAGCCGTCCTCAAACAGTTGATCCTCAAACGGCATCCCCCAAACCGCCATCCAAAGGCGTCCTTCCGGCGACTCGTCTGGGCCGAGCCGCACGAAGCACGCAACGCTCGCCACAACAATGCCTAAAATGATCCAATGACTTGATCGCATTGGTCAGCCTTTCATTCCCGTTAGTGCAAGCCCCTGAACAAACACACGTTGGAACATCAGAAAAACGACGATCGTCGGCAGGGTGATAATCGTGGCCGCGGCCATTTGCACGGGCCACGATTGCACATACATCCCGGAAGAGAGTGCGGCCACCGAAAGCGGTAATGTGAAATGTTCTTGTGAATCGATCACGATCAACGGCCAGAAGAAATTATTCCACGACGCCATGAACGTGAATATCGCCAGCGCACCCATCGCAGGTCGGATCGAAGGAAGCACGACGTTCCAGAATAACTCGAAATCCGTGAGTCCGTCGACTCGTCCCGCATCGAGCAGGCCGTTGGAAACGGTGATGATCGACTGGCGCATGTAGAAGATTCCGAACGCGCTGGCCAGGAACGGCACGATCAACGCGTGCAGATGATCGACATATCCCAACCAGCCGCACAAGATATAGGCGAAGAGGAAGTACACTTGATACGGGAGCATCATCGTCATCAACATTGCGACGAATGCACTGCGCTTTCCCTTCATGCGCAGTTTGGCGAAAGCGAATCCCGCCAGTGCATTGTGCAACACTGAAAGAACGGTCACCACAACGGCCACGATGAAGCTGTTGAGATAGACATCACCGAGTTCCGCCAATCGCCAAGCTTCTAGGTAATTGATCCACTTCCAATCGGTGACAGAGCCAGCTGGGAGCAGCGCGATCCGGCTGACGTCAATCGCTTCGGCGTCGGTTTTCAAGGATGAGCTGATCATCCAGGCAAACGGCACGAGCATTGTCGCCGCCAAGAGGTACACCATCACATGAATCACAACCCGAACGGGAAACGATGGTTTGGACCACGCGCTCATGTGGCCGCCTCCGCTGATCCGCGCAGCCAACGCAATTGCGCAATGGTGATAACCGCGGTGATGATCAGAACGAGCACGCCAATCGTTGCTGCATACCCCAAGCGATTCGCTGCGAATTCGCGGTACAGGTGCGTGTTGAGAACATCGGTCCAAGGCTGTTCGGCGCCGCCTGTCATCACCCAAACGAGGTCAAAGACTTGCAGCGACCATATTGAGCTG
>CBDUST010000122.1:0-11890 GCA_965369945.1 uncultured bacterium
ACCAGACACGCAGACGCGCGATGGGACTCAAGGCCGTGACCCACAACATCCTGATCCTTCGTCCCATCAAGCTTTTCTACAAGGCATTCCTGACACTCTTTCTGACCCGCGAGGCCGACCGTTCAAGGACCACAATAAATCATCCTGACACCTTTGCTTCCCAGGTCTGTGGAAATCTCTTCGACGGCCAAGACTTGCGATCGCCCTCATTCTGATCGTGCCAGTAATCAGCACTATTGTGTCATTGCGTTACGCCAAGCCGTCCGAGAGGCAGTTGACGAGCATGATCCAAAGTGATCGTCTAGTTGGGATGACGCCTTCCCGCGTGAATTGGGCGCTTGGATCGTCAATTCCCGATAGCGTGTCCGACGGTACGATTACGGTGGAAATGCCCCATGTAGGACCTTATGGAGCTACGGTTTATATGACAATGAACGACGACGTTGTCGTTCGGGCTTATCTTGTTCAAGAGTAAAGTGTTCCCGCTGCAAGCTACTGATAGATGCAAGGCGACGCTCAGCCTACTCTGCCGATGGCGCGAGGTGCGCGGCAAGCTCCTTCGCCAGTTGCAAACCGACCTGCTGTTCCTCATCGATGACGACATGAGCGCCGGCGAGCTTCAATTCATAATGGAATATGTGATAGCGAGCTCGTGCGATAATATGAGCTTGTGGACCCATCATACGAATCTGCTCGACGATGCTGCGTACAGCGGTCGGGTCGGGCACGGTGATGATCACCGCGTTGGCTGTAGCGATGCTGACTTGCTCGAGTGTTTCCGGTTTGCGGGCGTCAGCGACAAGGGCATTGAACCCCAACTGCCGGGCTGTGCTGATTGCGCGCGGATTGAGATCCACGACTCGCACCAGTAGGTTCTGACCCGTCAGGGTTTCGCCGACCGCTATGCCGGCCGGGCCGAACCCGATGATGACAATGTGATCGGATGGGACCAACGTCGGGTGTGGCGTTGCTTCGGAGACCCCGCTTGCCAGGCCGAATCGTTCCAGCAACCTGACGATCCGCTGTGAGAGTGGCCAAGCATTGGCTACCAGATACGGCGTGAGGAACAGTGTCACGATTGTTGCCGAGACAATGAGATTGAACAGATCGTCCGTGATCACACCGACAAGGTTGCCGTCCGTGCCCAGGTGGATGTGTGCAGCCGCGGCCAAGACGAACGAGAACTCTCCGATCTGCGCCAGGCATAGACCCGTGCCGATTGCGATCACATGCGTCTGACGCAGAAGTCTCAACACAAACCAGACGATGACCACCTTGCCTAAGACAATTGCCGCGACGAGCGCGACGACGGCCGGCAGGTGTTGAACCATCCAGGTCGGATCACTCAACATTCCGATCGAGCTGAAAAAGAGCGTCAACAAGACCGTGCGTAACGAGGAAATGTCAACTCGTATCTGGGTCGCAAACGGCGACTCGCCTAAGAGCATTCCTGCGACGAAGGCGCCGAAGGCCGGCGAGAGGTTCAACTGGTGCGCTGCCCACGCCGACCCAAGACCGACGACAATGGCTAGCAACACCGGCAATTCGCGGTTGTGCTGCATCATTCGCGATCCCAGCACCGGCGGCACGACGTAGTTCGACAGCACGTAGAACCCACCAAACAGCATCACTGCCAGGAGAGCCATCACGCCGATGCTCCCGGCCATTTGTCCGGCACTTCCCTCGCCGCTTAGAACACTGACCAAAACCACCAGCGGAACGACCGCGAGGTCTTGGAGCAAGAGGATTCCTAGCGCGTGCCGACCGTGAACGCTCTCCATCTCCGCTCGGGCCACAAGAACACGCAACACACCGGCCGTGCTGCTGAGCGCGATGACTGCTCCAATAACAATCGCCGGGCGCAACTCCAAACCCATCACTATCGCAGCGCCCGTTGCCACGCCCAGCGTGATGATCACTTGCAGCGATCCGCCCTTGAGCGCCGTTATCCCGAGTCGCCGAAGTCGTCCCCAGGAGAATTCCAGCCCGATAGTGAATAGCAGCAAGGCCACGCCAAGCTCGGCGAGCGCTTCCACCTCCTTTTCGTTGGAGATCCAGTTCAGGGCGTTTGGGCCCAGCAGGGTGCCCGCCAACAGATAGCCGAGGATCGCGCTCTGCTTGAACCGCTCACAGACCGCGCCAAGCACCAAGGCGGCCAGCAATAGGATTATCACATCAACTAATGAAGCCCAAAGGTCCATGTTAGACATTTCGGCTTGAGGTGGGCGATGACTGGAACGGCGGACGCTGGTTGTACTGATCGTCCTCGCTTGGCCCTTAGCTGGCCGCCCTGAAGGCTCGGCTGGGCTCCGTCGAGAAAAACAATAATCGAGCGTCATCCATCTCAGTTGTCGCTCCGTCTCCTATTGTGAACGACCACCGATCCAAAGGAGCGGCCCAATGAAACTCAGACTCCCAATCCTCTGTCTGCTTGCCATCGTGGTTGCAATGTCCTTCCTGGGCTGTGTCGAACGCAAAGAGCGAATCACCATACGCCCCGAAGGAACGGTGCTATTAGAAGCGACCTTCTCGACGGATTCGTTCAATGAACTGTATGGCGAGAACGGTGACGCCGTGCCTTCGCTGGCTGGCGGTTGGCTCGTGGAGGAATCCGTTGTAGTCAAGGATGACGGCGAGAATCAGTATCAACTTCACGCCGAAGCGATCATCCCGCCGGAGATCGGTCTGCCCAGCAACTTCGCTTCCCTCGGTGACGCCACGCCTGATGTCTATCTGCAATTCCCTACGACGTTGACCATTGAGGATCGGGACGATGGCACGTACTACCACTTCCGGCGCGTCTACCAACGTCGAGCTTGGGCTGATCTGGCCACACGCCGGCGACTGCTGCTCGATGAACCGCTGAAGGAAATGGAGGGGCGCGATCTTCAGGACATGTCGCCACAGGAGCAGACCAAGCTGCTTCGCGCGTTTGTCGACTTTGAAGCGGCCAAGATCATGACCTTCGCCCGCAGCGCCTATTTGGAGACAACGCCCGATGCGCCGCAGGATGATTGGTTGTATGTCCACGAAGATCTGATGCGGTTCAAGAACGAAGTTGACTATGGCCGCCTGCTGAACCTCCTGACGATCCCGGAACAGGAAGAGCGAGATGAGGCGCTCCAGGAAGAAGCTGAGCGCTGGGAACAATCCGCTGCTGATCGTCTCCAACAGGCAATTCGCACCTACGGCCGGTACGGCGGGTCGCAACTCAAGTCATTTCTTCAGCGATACGAATGGCACAAACGCTATCATCAGATCAGTGAAGATTTGGGCGACGATGCGTTTGAGATCACAGTCCAAATGCCGGGCGAGATTGTTGCGAGCAATGCGGATTCGACTAGCCCGAAGCAGGCAACTTGGAAGTTTGACGGGACGCAAATTCGGGATCGCGATGTTGAGCTGATGGTGACTTCTCGACTTGTTGAGTGAGTGAACTGTTGACGTCGATCAAGCAATCATCCAAACGCGACGCAGCGTTTGAGGCCTATCGCAACGAGGTCTACAGCTGGGCCTATCGCCTGCTCGGACGTCACCATGATGCACTGGATGTGGCGCAGGACGTGTTCTTGAAGTGGGTCGATCAATGTCGCGATTCGCCGCCGCGCAGTCCGCGAGCGTGGTTAAGACGGGTGACAATTCGCCGCGCTATTGACGTACAACGATCAGCTGCGAGCCGTCGGGTACGCGAGAAGAGTGCACGATCGTCAAACGTTTACTTTGAGACGGCCACGGCTTTGCGCGATGAACTGCGAGATGTGATTCGTGAATCGGTAGGGGCGCTCAGTGAAATGCAACGGAATGTGCTTGTGGCCAAGGTATTTGATGGTCTGACCTTTGCAAGAATTGCAGCCGAACTGGAGATCGCGGTGCCTACCGTGAAAACGCACTATCTGCGAGCCATTGTCACGCTTCGCGATCGATTGGGTGAGCAGTGGGGACCGGAACAAGGATAAATCAATGAATCGTGATGAACTCAAAGCAATGTTAGCAGACTATCTCGGCGACGAACTGGATGTCGAGCGCAAAAACGAATTTGAAGCGGCGCTAGCCGATGATCCTGAGTTCAACGCTGAAGTAAAAGGATTGCAGGACACACTCCAAACGCTGCGCACATTGGATGAGCCGAGGTCGATGCCCACAGTCGCGCCGAGGGCCGATCGTCTCTTGAAAGTCCCCGGCTTGTGGCGTTACGCGGCTGTCGTCGCATTCGCGTTCGTCGGAGGCTACTTCGCCCGAGGCCCGGCTATTCAGATCGCGACAACGACTCCGGAGATAGCGAAACAGCAACCCGCCAGCGATCCATCGGATGAATGGCGCCTTCGCCTGGCTAAGCGATACGTCGAGCATCCCAGTGATTCGAGTCTCGCCCGATCGTTGGTTGCGCTGGCCCGGTCGGCGGACTAGGGCAGTTCCGATGGACTTGTAGTGTCAGGGCATGGCAGAAGAGGGACTAGGTGCCTGCCTCAAGACCGGTGGCACGGGCATCCTGTTTGTGCAGATATCACGCCATGATAAGTCGCACGGGCAGGATGCCCGTGCCACCGGAGTCGCACCGTCGCACTGATCGACCCGCTGGGACTGGCAACTTCATCGTGGCGTTAGATGACCAGCGCACGTAGCCACTACGTCTTCAGTGAAGCTGCTCTAGAAGCTTCAGCCGTCTGTGCGATCATGTCCACATTCAGGGCAAATAGAGCTCTCGGAACCGCGCAGATCGTACTTACAGTCAACGCAGAGATTGGCCCGCCGAAGATCCGCACGCCGCTCACGCATGATCCAAGTTCCTAGGCCGGTTGCAAAGCAACCGATCAATCCGAACAGAAATCCCATGACGCCGATTCCTGCAAGATTCTCATAAATGCCATTACAACCATGACAAAACGGCGAGTTTCCTATGATCCCTACCGTCGTTACCCAGGCGCTGAGCCATGTTAGGATGATGCTGAAGCGAATTTTCCAAGGGGTGACAACGCGGAGGAACAGACGCATCAGGGCGGTGGTCAACAGCACTCCGACGAAGATAGCGCCAAGTGCGTCTGGATAACCGGCCTTGTGGTAGTACCCGTAATTCACCCCGTAGCGCAGATCAATGTCATCGCCTTTCCCTTGATCATCGATACCGTTCAGTCCCACCCAACGCAGAATAGGCATCATCTCGCCACTCGGATCGGTATTCGATCCTTCAGGAAGAATGTAGATATACGGGACGCCGTTCCGATCGATAGGGAGCGATCCATCACGTGTTGTTTTGTTAAATCCAGGCAGCAGGATCCCGGCGCTGAGGAGTTTCTCAAACCATGTGCTCTGGCTATCCGTGCAGGGATAGTGTCCATAGTCTGACCGGTACATGTTGGCAGCTCTTTGGAAATCGCGCAAGTCTGCCTGAGCACGGCCGAAAATTGTCGAACTTGCGAGCAATTGGCTTTGGAAGCCCGCCATTGCAAGAAGGGTTCCGAGGATAATGGTTGCGCATCGGGAGTGTGCCGCCATAGGTCGAAGCCTCTTGCCTCAAACTCTATACGGAGAGCTACTTGCAGTGTTCCGAATAGGAACGAAGTCGGCACTAGTGTATTTCCATCTGCTCCGCAGCCCTGCGCTTCTTCCTCCGCCGTTTGCGCACACTCGGCTCGATCCATAACCACAAACCGCTGAACACCATGAAAAATAGCGCAAAGCTGACCACGGGCATCACCCATTCGTGCACCCAGTCGGCCCAGAACGATCCGTCATGAATCTGCTCAAATAGATCCGACCGCCGAACCTTGCGCGTGCTTAGCACTTCGCCCGTGACCGCATCCACTTGAATTTCCGACCAATTGTGTTCCGAGCGTACTTTGAACACACGATCATCGGGACGAAAGTCCACGCGGTCGATGTCCTCAATCGATTGGAAGTCCGGATGTTCTTGGGCAAAAACCGATTCGAATAGCTGTTGGTTATCAATGAACTCGTTGACACCACCGACCGCTCCGATCATCGTCGGCGGTTGAATCCAATCCACCTTCTTCTTGATTAACAGCAAAAACCCGGTGGTCGCCGTACAGGCGAAGAATGCAGCGGCGATGATGCCGGTCCATCGGTGTAAGTTCCAAAATAGCTTGAACGAGCTCATGGATTCCTCGTGTGGGTCGTTGTGATATCGGTGTTCGGCCGGGCGATACTAGCGGTTTTGTCCACTCGTTCCCACCACCGGCGCAGCGGTTCCCGGCGGCGTACACCATCGCCCCGCCAGTGGAGCGGGGATCGAGCAGCCGGTTATCTGAGGCAGCGTGATGGGAATGCCATCGGCACACAGCACGCCCAACACCGCCATCGCTAGCGCTTCCCTCGCAGTTGGGGGGATGCCCAAGTCGTCGCTCATGTTTACTGGAGCGTTACACATGAAACTGATTCGCGCTACGAGCGTTCGATTCATCACACCGCCACCGGCCAAGACAACCTCATCGGGGTTGAATGTATTCACACGACCGGCAATCGTCCCGGCCATCGCCTCAACAACTGTGGCGAGCAGATCGTTCGGCGAGAGCGAGGCAGATTGCGTTTCGATCCAATCTGAAAGCTCATCGCCCGTTCCAAGTGAACGGCCATCGGCCGATTGGTCGGCGAGAAGTCCTTGCAATTGCGAGGAAAGTTCAGCGTTCGGTTTCCCGGCACTCGCGCCGCACCCATCCTTGTCAAACGGCTGATCAAGCACCTTGCGCGCGACACCATCCAACACGTGATTGCACGCGCAAACGTCGAATCCTTCTATATGTTCCAGTGGATCGATACTCGCAGCGGTTGGAAGAACGGTGATGTTGCAGAATCCCCCAAGGTTTACGATGACTCGGCGATGTTCGGCATGCCGATACAAGATCCAATCCGCGAGCGGCGTGATCGGAGCGCCCTGCCCACCCGCCGCCAAATCCGCCTGACGTAATTCGCAAATCACCGGGCATCCAAATCGCTTGGCGATCGGCGCGGGATCAATCAACTGCCACGACACCGGCGGCTGATGCACGATGGTCTGCCCATGGACTGTGATCAAATCGATTATCTCGCCAGGCTCGATCAATTCATCGATTGCCTTCGCGTGCAATTCGCCCAAACCCAGGGCCAATCTCGAAAACTCCTCGGCCGACATCGGTTCTTGCTCAGCCGCCCGCCGAAGATCAGCCGACAACGATCCCAATCCGACGCTAACATGCCGGTTAAGGTGGACTTCCACACCGAGCCCGCAGCCGTCGATCTGGACACGGGCAACGTCGATTCCGTCCATGCTGGTGCCGGTCATTGCTCCGACGACTAGCCGCTGTCGTGTTCCAGTGGATGACATGTCAAGATCGTCCATAGTTCCGCCGAATTCATCAACCAGCGTATTATCCCAGACTCCTAACTCCTAACTCCTAACTCCTCAACCCATGATCAAACGCATTCTCGTCACTGGCGGAGCTGGTTTCCTCGGCTCCCATCTTTGCGATCGGCTCGTGTCAGCCGGTCAGGATGTCATTTGCATCGATAATTTCTTCACGTCGCAGAAATCCAACATCGAGCACCTCCTGGAGCGGCCCAATTTCGAGCTGGTTCGCCACGATGTGATCCAGCCGTTCTTCCTTGAGGTGGACGAGATCTACAACCTCGCCTGTCCCGCCGCGCCGGGCCATTACCAGTTCAACCCGATCAAGACGATCAAGACTTCCGTGATGGGGGCGATCCATGTGCTGGGGCTCGCCAAGCGCGTTCGCGCCAAGGTGCTCCACACTTCGACAAGCGAGGTCTACGGCGATCCGGACGTACACCCTCAGCCGGAATCGTATCGCGGTAATGTCAACCCGATCGGCCCGCGCGCGTGTTACGACGAAGGCAAGCGCGCCGCTGAGACGTTGATGTTTGACTACCGCCGACAGAACAACGTCAATATCCGCGTGGTGCGTATCTTCAATACGTACGGTCCTCGCATGCACCCCTTTGATGGACGTGTCGTCAGTAACTTTATTCGCCAGGCGCTTGCCAACGAGGACATCACCATCTACGGCGACGGCGATCAGACACGATCGTTTTGTTACGTAGACGATCTGATCGACGGGCTTTTAGCAATGATGGACGCACCGGACGACTTCCCCGGACCGGTGAACCTTGGTAATCCCGGTGAATTCACAATTCGCCAATTGGCCGAATTCACTAAGGAACTGACTGGATCGTCGTGCAAGATCATTTGTGGAAAGCCGCAGCCGCAGGACGATCCAGCTCGGCGTTGTCCGGATATCAGTTTGGCGCGTGAGAAACTGAACTGGCAGCCGACGATCGAGTTGACGGAAGGCCTGGCCAGGACGATCGAGTGGTTCAAGGGCATTAATCTGGACGCCTATCGCGCTCCGACACCGAATTACTGAACAGCGCGCCGTCCGTAGCTTCACCCCAAATTTCTGTTGCCGGACGACTCAGACGGCCGAAAAGCTTCCAGGCACCTTTTGGGGCATTTTGGGGACACTCGGCGGCTGAGTCACTCCTAACTGGAGAAGCAAAATGGCAATACCAAGCTCGCGGGGGCGCTGTGTCGTTGGGATATTGAGGGCATTGACCCTAGGTACAGCGATGATCGCGTCCGCAGAAGTCGTCGCTCAAGGCGGCGATAATTGCGCGTCGCCGCTGGAAATTTCCGACCTGCCGTTCGTGGACGTCGGAGACACGAATTTCTTCGCCAACGACTACGCGCTAACTTGCGTCTTCGGCGAAGCGGCCGACTCCGACGCTCGAGATGTCGTCTACCGTTACACGCCGCTGCGGGACGAACTCGTGACGATCAGCCTGTGCGGCTCCGGGTTCGATACCGAGTTGTACATCTTCGAAGGCTCGTGCCCCGGAGAGAGTGATCCAATCGCCTGCAGTGACGACGATTGTTTCGGCGCCAATGGTCGATCGTTCGAGTCGCATTTGGACAGCATCGCACTCTCAGCGGGCGTGACGTACTACATTGTCATCGATGGCTTTGTGAACGAGCGCGGGATGTATGTGCTGTCGATGAGTTCATCGTTCTGTGCTGATTGCCCCGATGGCGCGACGCAAGAGGGTGAGCCCAACTGCGGCTTGGGAGACGACGGCCTGCCCGACGATTTCGTCAACGGTGGGTGTAACTCGACCGAGCCTGTGTTTTCTCCGATCGCCGATAGTGAAACCGTCTGCGGCGTCACGGCGTCCAACCCCGACACCGGCGCGCGTGATACGGATTGGTACGAGTTCGTGCTGACGGAGCCGCGGATCGTTACCTGGCTGGTCACGGCGGAATTCCGAACGCTCATCGGACTCGTCGATAACGGCGGGATAGCGGACTGCACCGACGTAATCTGCTTCGTAACTTCTACGGAAACAGCATCGTGTCAGGACAGATATGTCTCGGCGCTGCTCGGCCCGGGGACGTGGTGGGCTTATGTAGCGCCGTTCTTCCAGGATGAAGGCGATTGTCAATTCTCCTATACGGCGACACTGCTGACGGTGCGTCCGGCTGACCTGAACGGCGATGGCGTCGTCGATTCGCACGATGTTTTGATTCTGTTGGCATTTTGGGGTCCGTGCCCCGAGCCGCCCGCGGCCTGTTCGCCCGACCTGGACTTTAACGGTGTTGTCGGAGCCAGTGATCTACTCCTCCTTCTGGCCGACTGGGGGTAGTCCCGCTTTGATTGATCGGTCACGATCCAAGGAGCCTTCGTGATGTTGAGACGAATCGCAAGTGCCAGTCGCGCATGGATGATGCTCGCCCCGATGGCGATGACGCTTGGTGTACTAGCCCAACCAACACTGGGGCAATGCGAGATTGGCGAACTGTTGGCGTCGGATGGCACAGGCGGCGACTATTTCGGCCGGTCAGTCGCGATAAATGGAGATATCATCATCGTTGGCGCTGCCGACTGCTGTGACCCGGGAGATGATACGGGTTCAGCCTATATTTTTCAGCGCGACGGCTCATCGTGGATAGAACAAGCCAAGCTTCTTGCTTCGGATGGGGCAGAGGGAGATGAGTTTGGTATCTCAGTTGGCGTTTCCGGAAACCTCGCGATTGTCGGCGCTCAAAGAAATGACGAAAACGGATTTGTATCCGGCGCTGCCTACATCTTCAAGTACATTCCCCAATCAAACGAATGGGTTGAGCAAGCCAAACTTCTGGCGTCTGACGGAGCGGCCGGAGACCTGTTCGGATTCTCAGTTGATATCTGCGGCGACTTTGCAGTCGTCGGGGCGCACCGTCACGATATCGGGAACTCGGACAACGGTGCAGCCTATTTGTTTCAAACAAGCGATGATGGCCAGTCGTGGACAGAGGTCGCCAGACTGTGGGCATCGGATGGCCTATTTCTACCTCAACGGCATGGGATCTCGGTTGCGATTGATGACGATCTCATCGTTGTGGGCGCTTATTGGGCGGGCCCGAAGGGTAGCGATTCGGGAGCAGCGTACGTTTATAGAATCGGTGACAATATTCCGAACTTGATGTTCGAAGAGGACAAACTACTGCCAGCCGATGGCGAGGCTGGAGACAGGTTCGGGTCGCGTGTGGCGATCGACGCCGATCGTTGCGTGGTTGGCGCCTTCGGCGACAGTGACAACGGAAGCGGCGCCGGAGCAGCGTATGTGTTTCGGTATGATAACGATGCAGCAGCTTGGATTGAGGAAGCCAAGCTATTGGCGATAGACGGCGAAAGTGGCGACGAATTTGCGACAGTGGCGATCCAGGGCGAGGTTGTTGTCGTCGGTGCAACCAAGCACGATCTCCCAGTCCAGGATGCCGGAGCTGCCTATGTGTTCATGTTCGACCCACAAACCGAGCGATGGAACGACCATGGAAAGCTTACAGCCTCGGATAATGCCTCATATGACTTCTTCGGATCGGGCGTTGCGATCAGCAACGGCAAAGTCGTTGTCGGGGCGTATCGGCATGATGACCTTGGTAGCTCCTCGGGCTCGGCGTACGTTTTTGACGCACTCGCCGAGACCGACGCGAACAACAACGGCATACCCGATGCCTGTGAGCCGGGTTTCGGCGATCTGAACTCAGACGGCGTCGTAGGCGCGGCGGATGTCGTCATTCTTTTGGCCTTCTGGGGACCGTGCCCACCGCCGCCGATCGAATGTCTGGGTGACTTGAATGCCGATGGGGTCGTGAGCGCCGCTGATTTGCTCATTCTGCTTGCCAATTGGAGCTGAGCGCCCTGGTTGAACCCTTGCAGTCACAAGGAGTACGAACGTGGATTCGCTAGACGCCAATTCAACATCTGCTAAGGCACGTCGACTTGCGTCGCGGTCTCGCCCGGAGATAGCAACTCGTCTCCAACGTTTGGCCACCGGGATCTTCGTGGCTGGGTTTGCGAGCACGGTGGTGGCGTCTCGGGTTCTCGCTCCACTCAATTCGGTACGTGGGGGTGGTTACCCATCGGTGCCGACGCCCAATTTCGACGCTCCTATCAAGCAAGGCTCACATGATCAGGCGAACGACTCGGCTTCGATCCGGATGCAGGAGACGAGTCGATTGCTCATCGAACTACGCCAGGCTGTTCAGACTATCGGTGTTGCCGATGATACCTCGCGCATCGAGGCACGGGCCCGAGCGCACGAGATCGCGCGCAGTTTAGCGGTGATCAACCGTGTAGTCAGCACAACTGAAGCTCCCAACGGGCGTTCGGTTGCGTTGGGCCAATGCGCATCCCCGGCCGAGCACGCCGTTTCCTACTTGTCTACCTCTAGTTTCCTGTCCCTAGGGGCAGTCCTATCGATCCAGGGTACGGAAGGAGTGCATTCGTTTGCGTTCGCCTCAGGATCGTCCCAAGGCGGCATCATCAAAGCCATTAATGCGTTCACAAGGACTACCGGTGTTGAAGCACTGCAGAACGATCAGAACACCAGCCGTGTTGAGCTG
>CBDUST010000123.1:0-11883 GCA_965369945.1 uncultured bacterium
CTTCCTCACGCGCGCCCAACTCGAATACGCGTCATCGGTGGTGGCCAACAAGGCCACCGATGCGTTCCTAAAAGACATGAAGTCTCTGGAGTTCGACTATCCCGCGCGGGGCGCCTTCGGGATCGGCTTCAGCATGAAGGTCAAGGGAACACCGCACCCAATTCGGCACTATCGCGAGAAGCAGCTGGAGACGCCAGTCATCTGCGATCGGTGTGGGCTCCGTTACGCGATCTACGGTGTGTTCGCGTATTGCCCCGATTGCGGCGTACACAATTCACTCCAGATCCTCGATGGCAACCTCGAACTGGTCGAGAAGCAACTTGGTCTTGCGGAACGGGAAGCGGAAGGGGATCCCGAGCTGTCAGCGCAGTTGATCGTCAATTCGCTGGAAGATGTGGTGTCCGCATTTGACGGCTTCGGTCGCGAAGCGTGTCGCGTTTCAGCGAGGATCGCCGCAAGTCAGGAACAGCCGGGCACTGTGTCGTTCCAGAACTTGGAGAGGGCCCGAAAGCGGCTGTACTCGCTCTGCGATGTTGACCTTGCCGTCGGCATCGAGAAGTCGCAATGGGAGCTTGCGGTGCGCTGCTTCCAGAAGCGCCATCTGCCGGCTCACAAGATGGGAGTCGTAGACCGCAAGTACTTGGAGGAGACCAAGGATCCGTCCGCGGTTGTCGGACGAAAGGTGTCGGTTACGAGCGACGAGGTCCGTTCCCTGATGGCGGTCGTCAAGACGCTGGGCAGGCATCTGGTCCAGCAGCTGGGCGAACCGTCTGCACCGGAACCTCCGGAGGTGACAGGATGACCCGCGCGGCGTACTCCGAAGACGCTCTGGTCGAGCAGCCCGCGATCAAGCTGTTCAAGAGCCTGGAGTGGGAACACGCGAACTGTTTTCATGAGTTCGATTCAGGCGAGAGCTTCCTCGGCCGGGAGACTAAGAGCGAGGTCGTGCTCGTTTCGCGGCTGAGGCCCGCGCTGGAGCAGCTGAATCCCGATCTCCCTCCAGAAGCTTTCGATCAGGCGATTGAGGAGATCACGCGCGATCGAAGTGCGATGAGCATGGCCGCGGCGAATCGCGAGATCTTCGACCTGCTCAAGAACGGCGTGAAGGTGACGATCCCTGATGCCGACGGCGAGGGCGAGACGGTCGAGACCGTTCGGGTCATGGACTGGAACAACCCCGACAACAACGATTACTTCCTGGCGTCGCAGTTCTGGGTGACCGGGGAGCTGTACACGCGCCGCGCGGACCTGGTGGGATTCGTAAACGGGATCCCGCTTGTCTTCGTGGAACTCAAGGCGACCCACAAGCGGCTGAAGAACGCGTATGACCGCAACCTGACGGACTACAAGACCGCCATCCCGCAACTGTTCTGGTTCAACGGCCTGATCATCCTGTCCAACGGAAGCCAGAGCCGGATCGGCAGCATGACCGCCGGATGGGAACACTTCGCCGAGTGGAAGCGGATCAACAGTGAGGGCGAGGAGGGCGTCGTCTCGCTGGAGACCATGATTCGGGGAACATGCGATCGTGAGCGACTGCTGGACCTGGTTGAGAACTTCATGATCTTCCAGGAAGTGCGCGGCGGGCTCATCAAGCTCGTGGCAAAGAACCACCAATATCTGGGGGTCAACAAGGCCATTGAGGCCGTCCGGTCAATCACATCGAATCAAGGACGGTTAGGTGTGTTCTGGCACACGCAAGGTAGCGGCAAGAGCGTGGCCATGGTGTTCTATTCCCAGAAGGTCCTGCGAAAGATGCCGGGGAACTGGACGTTCGTGGTGGTGACGGATCGGCAGGATCTCGACAACCAGATCTACAAGACGTTTGCCAGCGCCGGCGTCGTCACGGAGAAGCAGGCCCAGGCCGAGACCTCGGCGCATTTGCGACAGCTGTTGCGTGAAGATCATCGCTATGTATTCACGTTGATCCAGAAGTTCCTCACGAAGAAAGGGGAAAGGCACCCGGTCCTCTCGGAGCGAAGGGACGTGATCGTCATTGCGGACGAGGCGCATCGGACGCAGTACGACACGCTTGCGATGAACATGCGGACGGCCCTTCCTAACGCTGCGTTCATCGCCTTTACAGGCACGCCCCTCCTGGCCGGTGAGGAGAAGACGCGGAAGGTCTTCGGCGACTACACGAGCATCTACAACTTCAAGCAGTCGGTGGATGACGAGGCGACGGTGCCGCTGCACTACGAGAACCGCATCCCCGAATTGCAGCTCACGAACAAGGATCTCAATGAGGACATCTACCGCGTTGTCGAGGAGGCCGAACTGAGCGACGAGCAAGAGCAGAAGCTCGAGCGAGAATTCGGACGGCAGTACCACCTGATTACGCGAGACGACCGCCTAGAGAAGATCACCGAGGATATCGTGGCCCACTACATGGGCCGTGGATTCCGGGGCAAGGCGATGGTGGTCAGCGTCGACAAGGCGACGGCGATCCGCATGTACGACAAGGTGCAGGAGCACTGGAAGGCGTATCGCAGCCAACTGCAAGCCGACGTCAAGAAGGCGAAGGGCGAAGAGCGGGCCGTTCTTGAGGCGAAGCTTCGCTACATGGACGAGACGGACATGGCCGTGGTCGTGTCCCAAGGCCAGAACGAAGTCGACGAGATGAAGAAGAAGGGGCTCGATATCGTGCCCCACCGGAGGCGGATGGTGAAGGAGGACTTGGACGAGAAGTTCAAAGATCCCGACGATCATCTGCGCATCGTGTTTGTCTGTGCCATGTGGATGACTGGCTTCGATGTCCCGAGCTGCTCCACCATCTACGTCGACAAGCCGATGCGAAACCACACGCTCATGCAGACAATCGCACGGGCGAACCGGGTCTTCGGTGACAAGGTCAACGGACTGATCGTGGACTACGTGGGCGTCTTCCGGAACTTACAGAAGGCACTCACGATCTATGGCTCATCATCGGGTGGCGGGGTCAAGCCGGGCGAGCTGCCGGTCAAAGAGAAGGCAGCCCTGGTCGAAGATCTCAAGAAGGCCATTGCAGGGGCGACGGCGTTCTGCAAGGACCTTGGCTTTGACCTCGAGGAGTTGTTAGAGCTGGAGGCGTTCGACAAGGTTGCAGGTCTTGTAGAGGCGGTCAAATCGATCCTCCTGAAAGATCCGTCTGCGTTTGATGGGCCGCTCGGTGAGGCCGTCGAGGCCGCACTGCTCAATGACGAGACGAAGCGCCGATTCGTCGCGATGGCCAACCACGTGACGAAGCTGTACCGAGCGGTTCTTCCCGATCCTGCCGCAAATGAGCTGGCGCCCGTCTGTACGCTCATTGGGGTGATTGCTGACAAGATTCGATCCCTTGCCCCGCCGGCTGATATCTCAGACGTCATGGGCTCAGTCGAAGAGGTCCTTGATGAGTCGATCGCGGCAGAGGGATACGTCATTCATCCGTCGCCAGAGGGAGCGCAAACGGATCACGTCATTGATCTCAGCAAACTTGACCTGGAGCGACTGCAGAAGCGCTTCAAGACAGCGAGGAAGCGGACGGAGGCAGAGAAGTTGCGATCGACGGTGAACAGGAAGCTGCGACGGCTCGTGCGACTGAACCGAACACGCCTCGACTACTCTGAGAAGTTCCAGAAGCTGATTGAGGAATACAACGCTGGGGCCATCAACGTTGAGGTGTTCTTCGATCGGCTCGTGCAGTTCGCCCGCGAGCTGACGGAGGAGGAGCAGCGTCATATCGCTGAACATCTCTCGGAGGAAGAACTGGCACTCTTCGACCTGCTCATCAAGCCTGAGATGACACTCAGCGAGAAGGAGAAGAAGCAGGTCAAGACAGTCGCCCGTGACCTGCTCGAGACGCTTCGAAAGGGGAAGCTCGTTCTCGATTGGCGCAAGCACCAGCAATCACGTGCAGCTGTTCGCCTTGCCATCGAAGAGACCCTAGATCATCTCCCGACGTGCTATGCGTCGGATATTTACGAACGGAAGTGCGACGTCGTGTTCCAGCACTTCTTCGACTCATATAGTGACGCGGACAAGAACGTGTACGCTGCGTAACGCAGAGCGTACCGGCCCTGATTCGACATGGCTGCTTACCACGTAAATAAGAACGCCCAACCAACCGGGGAGCATGAGGTTCACAAGACCGGATGTTCTCACGAGCCGGAACCCGGGAATCAATTGCATCTCGGAGATTTCTCAAACTGCCATGATGCAGTAAAGGAAGCGAAGAAGCAGTATGATGATGTGGATGGGTGCTTTTACTGCTCAGAGGAATGCCATACGCGGTAGTATTATGGCCAATGCTCATTCGTCTGTACCGCAAGCCTCCGAGGGGTCCGGGGGCGGGGGGCGGCGTCCAGACCCCCGTCGGCGTGGCCGTGGCGGTCTTCAGCGAAGCGCTGAAGATTGTGGGGGAATCTCATGCGGATGAGGGTGCGGCGACGGGAGGGCAAGCTCGAAATGACCGACCCGATTGACCGGGCGACGAAATACGGGCACTATGATCACTACTTTCTCCCTGGGTCCAACTCAAAGTCCCGGAATTTCGATGAACTTTCACGAGGTTACTTCACAGATCGTCGACGGGAAACTCCCGCAGTTCGCTCCAACTGAGTTTCTCGGCGCAGGTGGGCAGAAACGCGTCTTCAAGTGCCTACATGAAGAAGAGACCTGGGCGCTGCCATTGGTCTTGGTCTCTGATGATCCGGGTCAGTCTCTCGACACCGATGACCCGGACTTCGGTTTCGGCTCGGAGCAAGTTATCGCACGACTTCAACGCGAAGTCGGCGTTATGGCGAAATGTAATTCGCGACATCTTGTCAAGATGGGCCCGATCGATGTCAGTCCGCTCGAAATCGAGAATCTCTCCATCCTGTACTTCTTGGAGGAGTTCATCGATGGAGAGGACGTCAAGCAGATCATCGCCCGAGGGCCGATGCCCATCGAGGAGATCAAGAAGCTTGGTATCCACGTCACGACTGCGATCGATGATCTCTGGAATTGCGATCCGAATCATCGAATCATCCACCGCGACCTGAAGCCGGCAAACGTCATGCGGCGTTCTGGCACGGGCGAGTACGTTGTACTCGACATCGGACTCGCGTTCGATCTTCTAGACCAGTCGATCTCGGATCCGGGGCAGGTGCCTGGGACCACTCTCTACTTTACGCCCGATCAGCTTGATAACTCGAAGAAGAGGCAAATGGACTTTCGAACGGACATGTTCGCTCTTGGCATCATCCTTTATGAAGCCGCGACCGGAAAGCACCCATTCTACACGACCAATATGTCAACGATGGACTTGTTCAAATCGATTATCCACGCCAAGCCGACACCAGTTCGCGACCTTCGCACCGACCTCCCTGAGGGATTCGCGGAGATTATCACACGATTGCTTGCGAAAAAGCAGCATCTACGCTACCGCACCTGTAAAGCACTGCTTTCTGTACTCAATGAGGTCGGGAATGGAGGCAGCCAATGACGCTGCTCGCGCAACACGGTTGGGGCAAGGCCGACAAGATCAACACAGCGCTGGACGACGGCTCGATCAGCGGGCTGATCGTCAGTCCGCGTGACGAAACTCCCGAGAACGCTGCGGCGCTCATTGCTTCAGTTGCGTCGGATTATCCCGAATCGATGCGACTCTTTGATCCACTGTTTCACGCGGGAATGATCACACCAGCCAGCGAAGGTAAACTCCCTGCGTACGATTACTACAAGCCCAATCTCACGCGTCGGGATTTCATCGGTGCGGGAAAGTACGCTGGGTACGCTGCCGACGTGCTCGGGTATCAATATGAATTGGATGTCACGGCGATCGTGTCACCTACTATCGAGCTGGTCAACTTTGGAGACAGTTCCGCGCAGATCGCGCTACAGCTCGCCGATGCAAGCTCGACACATCATGCTGGCAAGAGTGACAACCGTCCGCTGCTTTTGAGTTTTCTGATCAACGAGAATGCGATGGGCAGCCGAGACGATCTCGACGCTTTTCTCGACGCGGTCACGCTGATGGATGCCGATGGATTTTATCTGCTCATGAACCGAGCGAGCTCGACACATAACGCGTTGATCGAGCCCGAGCGACTAGCAGGGTTGATGTACATGGTCTACATCCTACGGCTCGTTAACAAACTCGATGTCTACTGCGGATACTCCGATCTGATCGGGCTTCCGCTGCACGCAGCGGGCGCAACTTCGACAGCGTGCGGGTGGTTTGGCACATTGCGGCGTTTTACCTTCAAACGATTTCGTCCTTCGAGGGGCGGTCAGCCTGCGCGACCTCGCTATCTGTCAACTCCGGCACTCGAATCTATTCTTATCTCGGAACTAGACCAGATATCCGAAGCTGGGCTCATCGACGAATTCTTGTCGGGCACAAAATACGATACAGAGTTCGGAAAGAAGCCGACGTATTCCGTGCCTTGGTCAAACGAAACGGCAGCGCTCCATCATTGGGCGGCTTTGGCGAGCAAGATCAGCAAGATCGAGCCAATGGCAGTAGAGGACGCGTTGGCGACGGTATCCGACTGGATTGAAACAGCCGAAACGGTTCGTAGCGAAGCTGACCTGCACGGCGTTGAGTTTGAGCCACCGTCTGGGGACCACCTCGATATGTGGCGACGAGCAATCAGCCAGTTTCGCGATATGACAGAACTCACCTAGGCGATGCTCGAGAGGACCCGGCCCTTCGCCATCGCGAACATCACCGGGCTGCGCGGCTGTTTCGATCGTGGCACTGTGATAATCCGAAGCTCGCCGGTATCACCGAGCGCGAGTAGCCCAACTCGCGATAGCCTGAAACGATCTATTTGAGCTTCTGCTGATCGGATGAACTCCTCAGGCATGACGACGAAGCTTCGATTTGCGAACGCTCGGTATCGCGTAGCTTGGTAGAGGGCTCGCTTCCAATCTCTGAGCTTACCTTCAAAGCACCAGATCTCGCAATCAGGCAGGTCCGACTTCGGCCCCAGCACGTAGCCCGAAGTGGAGGCTGCACGCACCAAGCCCTCTCGTTCCATTTCAGCCAGCCAGTCTCGTACTGTTTCGCGCGAACGACCAGTTTCAAGTGCCAACCGATCTACGGACTTCGGCTGCTTTGCACGTAAAACACCGATGATTCGGCAACATGTCTCTTGCCGTAAGAGCTTCGATCGCGCTTTTGCTGGTCGCACACCCGACGGGAGCGACACCATCATCCGATCAACCCGACCATGGATGCCCTCAACCTCTTTCATCGTGAAGGTCCGTCGACCTGGCAGCCCGAGCCACAACTCGCTGTGGGCAAGAGCTGAATCGAATGCGGCCATCAGGTGGTCTTCGGTGTCGAACATGGCTACTCGGACGGATAATGGACTAGTACGTGTATTCTACCTGCTAGGCTCAGTATTGGAATCGGCGATAGCTGGGTTCGACACCGGAAAAAATGAGCCACGATCCCAACGTGGGCACGTACATGGGAAGTTTCCTCTCAGAACATACCGCAGAATTCGTTCTCGCGCCTCGCGCGGCAGAGGTTTTCTCATCCTACGCCGCCGCAGCGATTCCAATCTACTACTGGGCGAGCCGGGAAGGCAGTCGCCTCGCACTGGAGAGCTCTCCGGATACTCATATTCGAGTAGTGAGCATCTTTGCACGCCGGCCAAAGGTGGAGAGAACCGTGCCCGACAGGATCACTGCAAAGCTGAATGCCCAACTGTTTCGCTACTCGGTCGCAGCTGAGGCGGTCGGGATACCCACTCTTGCCGGTTTTCCACTCGTAGCTTCGCTCCGAGAACTCCGTCAAACCTGTCGCTGTATGTGGTTTCGGCTACATGGGGCCTCGGTAATGGATGTGGAGATCCTAATGGATCTGGAGGGACAGTGCATCGAGCCCCGCCAGATACGCGAGTTGACGGGGCCTACTGAACTTGAGGCTCTCGCGGACGATGTAGTCCAGGCGGCAGCCATCCTCGAATGGGGGAATGCGCTAGAGGCCCTAAGGCAGTTGCGGTGGGTTGAGCCGGACCACGGATACATGACATTTCGTGGCGGATACAAGCCCTTTCAGGTGCTTCTTCTGCAATGAAAGAGCGATTGGATGGGCCATGGGCGATCGATGATGTCGTGCCTTCGGATGCTTCCTCGTCCTGCTAGAATCCGGCCATGAGTGTTTTTGAAGACCCGCCGAGACGGGACAAGCAGTTACTGATTCGGCTCACCGCTCAAGAAAAGCTGCGGCTGGAAAAAGCTGCGGAAAAACGCCGCATCACGGCGGCAGAACTGATCCGCCGCGCGGTACATGCCTATCTAGAGTCGAAGAAGAAAAAAAAGGTGAAACGAAAGAAGAAGACTTGACAAGACCGTTGTTGTGATATACAAGACAGTATATCGACGATTGGCGTCGTGCCGATCGACAATTCAAGTGCCCCCGCGCTGAGCTAACAGCCGGGGGCGTGGATCGAACTCGGTTAGGAGTCCGACCGATGAACACTGTAGCTGCATTTGCCCGTACCGGTGTGCCCCAGGAATCTCCCGGGGCGCAAAACCTTCCAACACAACCGTTTATGGCTACACACGAAGGGGGAACGCTTTCTGTTGATCCGCACGAACCGGGGCGACACGCCCCGGCTCACTCAGAGGGGCGCGAAGCGCTGTGTAAAGAACTCACGGGATTGACTGTCCGTGAAGCATCGATCTCCGTCGGCAAGTATCTCAACCGATACTGGCACTCAATCCTCGAAGTCGATTCACTCCTGCGAGCAGCATTGCTGCCCATCAAGGAGTGCACGCCTAAACGCCTCCAGCACTGCATGACCGTCCTGGTCCGCAGATATCCCGATCCACGCGGCATACACCGCTGGGTCAATCGTCTCATGCGAAAACTCGTGCCGATCCTGGATTGGTCAGTTGTGCTGGCGTACGCGCGCTTCGCTGACCCGGCGATCGCAGAACACACGCTATCCCCCTCCCCCGGAAGGCTCGCCCCCGAAACGCGCGGAAGCTAGACCTTCCTAGTAGAGATCAATTCCTTTTCCCCGCCTCCGAGAGTTGGGACGTTCCGGGGGTGGGGGTTTTATCTCACAACATTTGCTGGGGGTTAGCGATGGCCAAGATCAAACGGAAGGCGAAGTCAGGGCCGACGGTGCGTGTGCCGTGTGGGTTGCTGCTTGATATCGAAGATGAGATCAACGATCTCACCGAGGCGCTTGGGTGTCTTAGTGAGCTTCGGATGATGAGTTCAACGATGCGCGACATTATCGAGCCGCCGCGGGCTGACAGGGTGCCGACGAGTGCTGATCGGATTGGGCAATGTGCGCTGAAGTTATTCAACCGGCGACTGGACAAGCACCTCGACTCGGCCGCCAAGGCATTTGTCAACAACCAATCGGGCATGGTGAGTCCAACCGATCTCGCTGAGGCGGCGGAAATGATCCCGGCTGCTGTGCGGTGGCGTTTGTATCGCCTGGAAGCGTTGATCGGCTTGCTCAAAGAACAGAAGCCGACGTAGTAGCTGCGTACGCACATCTCGACCAACACCTCCGGCGATCGCGCATCCGACCAGTACGACTCCCTTTCACCGAGGGTCAACCCAAAACGACCGACGGCCTGTCGATCGGTCGAAGAAGGCGTAGGGCAACGTTGCCGCCACCTTGCATGCTGACGCGAAGATCAACCATGTCCCCGTTCCGTTGCACCGAAACGATCTTGCTCAGCTGGTAAATGCGCTTGCAATGGCGCTGCTCCACCGTGGCCATCCTACCCTCGGTAAGGCGCCGAAGGTTGCGTCTGGCCGTCGACGGCGCGCATCGCAGCCGCGCAGCGAGTGCCGACGCATCCGCCGGCTTAGTGGCCAGGTCGATGAGCATGTTGCAGCGCAGATCGCTCCCCAGCAGGCGGAGGATCGACCGCAACGCTTCGACGTTTCGGATTGGCGACCGCCAGTTCTTGGGCCGCTGTGTCATCGCGATCCTCCCGTCTCGAATCATCCTCTCGCCACTGCGTTATTTGCCATAGCGAACGATCCTCTCGCAAACGTCTCATCTCTCAGGAGTCAGGAATCCTCTTATACCATCCTACCGATCGAGTTGGCTCAAACAAACCGTACGCAGCGGGACTCGCGAAGCACGACTCTGCGCCCAAACTGGGCGCACCGGTCTCGGATTATAGCCTGCGCCCGATATGGGCACAAGACCTCAGCACTCACCCAAGTACCGCCGTCTCTGCAAGCTCTTGCGGGCCTACCGCGCACAGTCCGAACTGACCCAACGCGCCTTGGCGTTGCGCCTCCGACAACCGCACTCATACGTCTACAAGGTCGAGCATGGAGAGCGACGGATTGATCCCGTCGAATTCGTTGCCTGGTGCAGGGCGTGCAGGGTCGATCCGGCCGAGGCGATCGGCGCAATCGGGTAGCTGCGCGGGCTTGCCCTCATATTCATAAAGGAGAGTCGGCAAATCTCCATCGCCACTGCCCGCGCGCCGCTTGAGCGTGAACCGATCTCTGTCCTATACCCGTCGTTCGTCCAATCTGACAAGATAGGAAGGGGCTTTTCGAGCGACAGGTTGATTGCCGGCCAACCGGTCAGTCGCCACGATCGCGTTTGGTCGGGTCTAGCGTGATCCTTATATAATGGTAACATTGCGATCCAGCGCAGCTTGCCGCACGGCTTCGCGATGCCAGGCTTTGAGACGCTCAGCGGCGCATTGACTCACAGCACTACGATCCCCCTTTCCCCCTCGGCCGGTCGCCTCACCGTGACTGGCCGCGGTTTTCTTATCTTCATCGCTGGGACTAAGTCGACCAAGCGTGGATGACCGCCGCGAGATCTGGGCCGTCAGCGGCACGTCCGGCAGCGCCCTCCCGTTTCCTTTAAGTGCGCGACCGCCAACCTGGAGAATGGTCGCAACATTCATGCCATCGATCGTGACGGATACCAAACCTCTCTCCGAGGAGTTCCTCCCCGCCGCGTTTCCGGGGCGGGAGGGGCAGTTGAAAGAGCTCTTGGAACAGGTCGCTCCACGGAGCAAGGAGTGGCGGCCGAACCATCTCTGGATCCATGGCCCGCCGGGATCGGGGAAGAGTTCGACCGTCCGCAAAGTGCTCGGGCAGCTCGAAGATCAGCAGGTCAAGACCGCGTACGTCAACTGCTGGAGCGCACAGACCTTCTACGCCGTACTGGAGACCGTCTTCCAGGAGTTGCGGGCACTGGTCGCGGAGATGCGAGATGTCTCGTTCAAGTTCGACCGTCTGGGTCGGATCGCCAAGGACCAGCGTCTGGTCATCGTTCTCGACGAAGTGGATCAGATGTTCCTCAAGGAGCGGAACGCCGCGCTCTACAATCTAGCCCGTCTGGATCATTCGGGGGTCGTTGCCCTCAGCCAGAGTCGGCAGGGATACCTGGAGCTCGATCCCCGTGTCAAGTCGCGGTTGCTGCCGTTCTTCCTTGAATTCACCGCGTACAGCGTCGAGCAGTTGGTCCAGATCCTTGAAGCCCGGGCCCAGCAAAGCCTCGAAACAGAAGCGTGGTGCCGCAAGGACCTTGAAGTCATCGCCACGCAGAGCAACGGCGATGCCCGCGTCGCGATTCAGACCCTGCGGACTGCAGCGTACCGAGCGGACAAGGGCCGGGGATCGCAGATCCGTCCGACGGATATCGAAGAAGGCCTGCGATCCACGAGCAGTCTGCGTCGGCGCTACGCGCTGAAGTCCCTGTCGGAGCAGCACCGACTACTGCATCATCTCGTCAAGGATGCCGGTGTCATCAGCACCATCGAACTCTGGAATCGGTACCGAGAAGCGGCACGCAAGCACGAGATGGAGCCGATGGCGCGTCGGACGTTCACGCACTACAAGCAGCAACTCATCGCCAACCGATTGCTGAACGAGCGAGCGGGACCCGGACGGCGGAATGTCCGATTCCTGGAGGTGATCGAATG
>CBDUST010000124.1:0-11818 GCA_965369945.1 uncultured bacterium
CGCGACTTGCTTCAGACGCTGCCAATACGACCGGTCTCAAAGAGAAGCTCATTCGCCAGCAGCCGGCAGCAGCAGCAATCGTAAACCGCCTCGGCACATCGGCTCAGACGAGACTGAACTCGGAGCTGGCATCCCAACGGATGCCTCCCGACCGCGTTGCGTCGGAGCGCTTCTCGTCGCGACTTGCGGCTGAGGGCGGCCGTACATTCGGTTCCAGCCACAATCCTCGTCTGGGCGTCCATTCGATCCAAATCAAACCGGCGCCGGAAGAACAACCGAAACCAGCTGAATCGCTCGATGTCTTGGCGATTGTCGAAACACAACCTGATTTCCTCGAGCAGCGCCTGGACGATCAGTCCGCTTCGACGACTTCCCCGACCGAACCGACTTCGGAGCAACCGAACGCGCAACAACCGTTGACGCCAGAGGCGGTGGTAACGGCGCCAATCACAGTGCCTGCCCCCACCCTAGTCCAGGACATGCCGCCCCAACCTGACGATCAACCGACACTTGTCGCGGCGCAAGTCTCGACCCCTACCCCAACCGAAGTCCACCGCACCGATCGAACGAAGCCCACGGGGTCTGCACTCACCCATCTAGGCGCAAGACTCCCCCCAATAGCTGGGACACTGTGCATCCTTGCCGGCTTCCTCACGATCGGTGTGTCGCTCTCACGGCGGTGATGACGTCGCCACACGCCTACTTCCCGTCACGCTAGCAGACCACGTGGCGCGGTTATACCGGTTGTACGGGCTGGGCGGTTCGCAGCGATCACAGCACTCACAGTCCTTCTGCTCGCGTCGATGTCGGCCCGGATTTGGGTCGATACGGCTACGGACTGCTGGCTTGAGACTGAATCGTGACGGGGGCATGTGAATGATCGAGTTTCAATACTCCAAGGTAGCTCCAACGATCGCGTCGCTGTTGCAAGCCAAAGGCACGGCGCTGCCCAGTGTCCAATGGCTTGATACCAGAGTCGCCTCGGCCAAGATAACACTTGACGCCCGTGACGATTCGCAACTCTTTGCGCCTTCGAGCCTCAAGGACGAATCCATGGCGGCTGCGGTACGCGCGCTCCTGTATCTGTGGAACGGCTGGATCGACGAATCCTCAATGTACGCCCAAGGCGCCCGGCCGAAGGAATCGCTTTTCGTTCTTGCGCTCTGTGAACGACAACATGGGAGAGCGGACCAGGCCAAGGCGTTCTTCCAGCAGCTCAACGATCATCCGATCTACCCGGAGCTTGTGAAAACTGCAAACGAACTCATTGGTACGAGCCCGGATGAATCGCTGAAGCGAATGAGCGAGATTCTCAAGTTCAACGGCGCATGGGAACCGTTTGCGTTCAGCGATCTGTACGAACAAGCCCGCGTCGATGACACGAAGATCACGGTCGGCGAATTCGTTCGCGAAATGCAACGACAAGAATTCGCCCTGCTCTTTGGGCATTGCTACAAAGCAGTGACCGACGAAGATATCCTCAAACACACCAAGATTGCGGCTACCTCCGCGCCGCCCAAGCGACGCGTTGAAGACTTGGCCTCGAAGCGCGATCGCCTGATCCGACAGAGAACCCGCAAGAGCGCCTGAGCCGTTGCACTTTCACGACGCCTTCTTCATGCCCCCGTAGGGTCAAGCCCTACGGCTAAACGGCAGAGCCGTTACCCCTCGAAGCCATGATGCCTTCCTCAGAAATGGAGTCGAGGGCTCACGAGTCGTTCCGCCATGGCTTTTTGTTCGCATAGTGGTCGCGCCGTATCTGGTAACCGGCGCGTGTCTCGGCAGGGAGGTTGTCCGGAAGCAGCGCGAGCACTTCGTCCATAGCCGTAGTCGCCTCCGAGAACCGGCCGACTTCAGCCAGAGCGGCGGCAAACGTATCAAGTATCGCCGGCTCCTTGCGTCGAGTCTGCTGGACGAGCGGTCGAATGACTCCGAGCGCCTCAGCGCCGTTGCGCACTGATGCGTCGGGGCAGGTCGCCAGCAACCAGGCGAGATCATTGGCGATGAGCACGGCGCGCGGCCGCCTAGCCAATGTCGCGCGTAGATGTTTCACTGCTTCGCCGTTCCGACCGAGTGCAATGAGCGCGGCGGATAAGCCTCTGGTAAGCGCGGGGTTGACTGGCGAAAGCGCTAACGCTTTCTCGAATGCTTCCACGGCTCGGTCATATTCTTTCAGCTGCAAGTAGCAGATTGCGAGCAATGACCATGCCTCCACGTCTGATGGGCGCGCTCTCACTACGTGCTGAAGCTGCTCCGCAGCGCGGGCAAACTGGCCCTGCTGCACGAACAACTTGCCAAGCAGATACCGTGCCGCTTGATCGTGTGGCTTGGCCATTAGAGATTGTTGAAGGTGATAAATCGCCTCGGGAATTTGATCTTTACGCACCAAGATCTGACCGCGGATCTGATGTACGTCCGCGTCGTTGGGCGTTTGCTTCAGCGCGAGCTTTGCCTCCTGATCGGATTCATCAAACCGCTCGAGTTCGAAAAGAGCGATCGCGAGCGATTTATGGAGGCCTTGGATCTCGATGCCTGTGGCCAGTGCCCTGCGCGCCCTTGCCACGGCCTTGTCATACTCCTTCCGGCGCAGGTACACATCGGCCAGGGCTACGTGCAACAGCGAGTCGTCGGGCGCATGTTCAAGTCCTCTGAGAAGATCCGCCAGCGCTTCATCGAGCTTACCGGCCTGTTGCAGATGTCGAGCACGATCGATGATGCCTCGCAGATTGATCGCCTCCTTCCCGACCTCGGCCATGCGCGGATCGTCGATCGGTGATTGAGGCTTCGCACTTCGGGCTGCTTGCGCCGTATCGCGGGCCCGTCGCACGTCTCCGGCGCGCTGGTAAGCGCGCGCGAGTGAAGAGAGCGCGGCTAGATCTCCGGGGCGCAGTCGCACCGCGGATTCCAGTTCCGTCACCGCTTGGGGAATCAAATCGCGCTGCAGCGCCATCATTCCGTAGTACATGTGGGCCGAACCGTTCCCCGGATCGAGCCGAACAGCGCGGCCATACTCGGTCCATGCTTCGTCGAACTTGGCAAATGCTTCGTAGACGCGGCCCAATCTTACTCTGGCCGGGGCGTAGGATGGGTCGAGATCAACGGCAGCTTGCAGCAACGGCATCGCTCGGCCGGGATTCACTGACTGAATCAGAGCGCCGTGGAAATACGGCCATCGAAAGTCCGTCGGTTCCAGTCGTCTGGCCTCGACGTACGCGGCTTGGGCCGCAGTGATGCAGCGATGGGCATGGAGGATCTTTGCCAGACGTCCCCATGCCTCGGCGTTGTTCAAGTCGCCGGCCACAGCGTCGCGGGCCTCGAGGATTCTCCGGCGCACTTGAGGCTGAGCTTCCGAGAGGTCCGGTAGGAGAATCTCATCATGGTTGCGTTCCGTACCGGTCGTTGGGGCAACAGGAAGGCAGACGAGAACGCCTACAGCGACGATCATTGCCCTTGATCGCAGCGACCGTCGTCTCAGTCCAGGGGCTCGGTCCTTGAGAGGAACCGCCGGCGAGCGTTGATCAATGATCGTTGGCATTGGCATCATCAATCGCATCGCCTTCACCCTGAATCAGTTCGATCGTACGGCGCGCCGCGCAGCCTGGGAACACCTCTTGTTGTCCATCGGGCCAACGCACCTCGAATCGTAGCACGCGCTGCGTCGCGCCCAAGCCGAGGTGGATCGTAGCGTGCCCGCTCGTGAGGTACCCGCCAGGGGGGATCGCATTGCGTACAAATTGCTGATCTGCTGTAACGATCGTGACTTTCGCCCCGATCGCTTCGCGGTGATGTTGTCCGAGCATCGTGCGGACTTGGATCCAGTTGTTGTCGCCGGCCAGATCGTTGCGATAGACACGAGCCGGCCCCTCGATATTGGTCACAAGCAGATCGAGATCACCGTCGCGATCAAGATCGGCCGGGATGAGTCCGCGACTGATTTCCAGTTCGTCGATGAAGCTCCCAGCCCGATCAGTGACGCTTTGGAATACTCCCGAGCCATCGTTGTGAAAGAGTAGATTCGGCTCAACAAAGTCGTTCCAGAACGGGGGGTTGTCAGCAAGAACATTCGGCCGACGAGCGACCGCCCCATTAGCGACAGCAAGATCCAATGAGCCGTCGTTATCGAAGTCAAAGAACGCGGTTCCGAAGCCGGTGAGATTAGCGCTGACCGGGCCAAGCCTGGCCGAGGCGGTCGCATCGTCAAACCCCTGTCTCCCGAGGTTGCGATAGTACGTGTTTGTCTCTGCCAGGAGATGGGTCACGAACAGATCAAGATCGCCGTCATTATCAGCGTCGCTGGCAGTGACACCCATTCCCGCTTCCGCTTGGCCGTGGCGATTGAAAGCGACTCCCAGAAGAATCGCATCATCGATGAACGAGCCATCACGCTGATTGATCCACAGGTTATTCGGATCGCCGTCGTTTGCCGTATAGATATCGATCCACCCGTCATCGTCGATATCGGCGCAGACGACACCGAGTCCAGCGTAGGCAGCGCTGGTGATACCGACGGCGATACTTTGATCCGTAAACCGAGCGTCGCCCTCGTTGTGGTACAGCACGTCCGGCTCGCCGGGAAAGGGTTTGGGACCGCAATAGTCCGTTCGGCCGGTATCGTCGGTACAGTCGCGGTCCGGATCGAACAGAACATAGTTCGCGACGTATAAGTCGAGCAGACCGTCTCGGTCGTAGTCAAGGAAGGCAGCGGACGTGGACCATCGGGCGTTGTCGATACCGGCGGCGGCGGTGATCTGGGAAAACGTTCCATCGCCGTTGTTTTGATACAAGGCATCGGGTCCCCAGTTGGTGATGTAGACATCAAGATCACCGTCGTTGTCAATGTCGCCGACAGCGCAGCCCATCCCGTAGCCTCGGTGCGCCAAGCCGGACTCGTCCGTGACGTCTGCAAAGGAGCCATCTGCTTCTTGGCGGTACAAGCGGTTGGAAGCCGTGATCGGAGTGCCGGAGATTGGCAAGTGGTCGCCCGAGTTGATCAGGTATAGATCAAGATCGCCGTCGTTGTCGTAATCAAAGATGGCAGCGCCGCCGCCCATGATTTCCGGGAGAACGTGGCGATCCGTGTGGCCAGATTGGTGCGTAAAATCCAGACCGACTCGCGCAGTTATATCGACGAACGCATCGCGCTTATGTGTGGGGATGTCCAGCCACGGCGAGGTAGGGCTCTTGACCGACGACTCTGACTCTGGTCGCGCTGCGGGCGTCTGGCTTCCTACCGGCTGTGATTGCGACTCAGAAGGTGGGTCATCACATCCTGCGAACGCACAACTGAGCATCACGGGGCCCAGGACCCTCAGACGTCGACAGACCATGCCGAATCCCTTCTGGCAGCGGAACGACTCCTTGGCCAGCTTGGCTTGATAGCCGGAGTATAGTCCCAACCACACGCGGACAATGATGTGCGATGCGGACGGGGCGCGTGAGGGAAGCAGTATCCGCCCAAAAACAAAAAGACACCACGGAGCGACGCTCCGCGGTGTCGGGAAAGATCTATCAGAATGGTCCCAGTGAAGGATCGACTGTTACCGGCGTCGACGGCGACTCACAACGCCGGCCAGGCCCAGCAACGCCAGCGCACCGGGAGCTGGAATCTGAGTCCACTGGATCGTGAAGAACTCGTGTCCGGAACCCTCCGGTTGGATGTGGGCGAACGGGAACGCCAAGCCGATCGTTCCATTCGTGAAGCCGGTACCGTTCCCCGTAAGGTCTATCCAATCGGCAATCTCGTTCCCCTCCCAGTCCTTGACCCCTATCCCTAATATTGGAGTATCCGTGCCGGGATCCTTGATATCGAGTTGCACCCAGAACATGTCGGTTGGAAGGAAGAAGTCCGTGCCAAAGCCCGTCAGATCCCAGGTCATTTCATACTCGAATCCCGGACGATCGCTTAGCCTTGACGAAACCACTAAGGGATAGATCGACAGACCGTAGACCGTCGCCGCGCCGAGGAACTGATGAACGAACGATTGCACACTGAAGTCGCCGTTCGATGAGGTGACGCCCAAGATGATATCCGGGTCGGCTGTTGCAGTTTCCGGAATCACCATGATGGACGCCAGCAGAGCGCCGCACATCAGTGTCGCGGATTTCTTTGTCGATACTAGGTTCATATCTTTTCTCCTGTCTTCTCTTGGTTCGACCGGTACCTAACTCAGCAGGCCACCAGACAACTGTTAATAAGGCTAGATCGCAGTCAAGGCGGCCGACAACCGTAAACCTAAGGCCTCTCGGCCGTGGTCACGTACCACAGGACGACCGTCCCGTGACTCTCTCTCTTGTGTGAGCCCGCCAAACACCGCCGTCCTAACTCAGATCAGATCCGCATCTGAAGCACGCCCGATGCCGTATCCACAATACGTTGAGCTATCCTACCTATCCCCAGAAGTGCTGTCTAGGTATTTCTTGGAAAATCTCTTCTCAATCTGTTTGCCCCGAAGTAGGCATGCGGAGGTCGGCAGTGGGCGCTGTAGTGAGCCCCACCTGTATTCGTTGTCAAAACAGGGTACTTAGCCAAGAAAGGGGACGTTTGGCGGCATGACCGAGGGTCAAAGGCCCGTAGGACTGGGCGATCTGATTGGCCCGAGGATCACAGCTGGGATTTATCTGCACGGGGTTCGCTGAACGAGCGCCCAGCTAGAATGGAAGGCTAACGTCCACCAGCGAGGCTTGCTAAGCGACCAGGTGGAACCTGAGCCCCAGTTGAGCCCGGTACCAGCTTCCGTCCTACACCGATGACTAGTTTCGATGAATCTTTGACTATTGAACAAGCATACCGGCACGTCGAGGCTGGGCGGCTGTTTGATGCCGACAACGCGGCTCGGCGGGTCCTGAAGGAAAGCCCACGGAGCATCCAGGTCTTGCGCCTCCAGGCGGTCATCGCCTCAGCACGCAATGATCAGCGGGCGGCCATGGCTATTCTCAAGAAGTGCCTGGCCCTGCGCCCAAAGGATCATCTCGTACATTGGGATTTGGCCCGCGTGTTGACCTTGGAGGGGCGATACGACGAGGCGATGGCACGCTACGACAAGGCGCTGAAGTACAAGCCGGACTACCTTGAGGCGATTACCGGCAAGGCCGATGTTCTGGAGCGACGCGGGGACCACGAATCCGCACGCAAGCTGTTGGATCCCTATGTGCAAGCAGGAACTGAAGAGATCGGCATGGCGGTCGTGTACATTCGGATCTATCAGCGCCTCGATCAGTACCGCGAAGGATTGGAACTGGCCGTGCGACACCTTTGTGATGAGAACGCCGACTCGCTCAGCCGGCGTCATCTGTTGTTCCTCTCCGCCAAGGCGTACGAAGCGCTCGGCCAGAATGACACCGCGTTTGAATCGTATGGCCGGATGAACCGCTGCGTAGCGCAGCCGTTCGATATGGATAGCTATAGACAGAACGTTGATGAATTGATCGAGACCTTCTCCGCTCAGAACATGCCGCTTCTTCCAAAGTCGGGAAATCGTTCCAAGCTGCCGATCTTCATCGCCTGCATGCCTCGATCAGGTAGCACATTGGTGGAGCAGATCATTCATGCTCATCCCCGCGCCTTCGGGGCGGGCGAGATCTCCCATCTGAATCGGATCGTTCATGATCTTCAAAGTCTGATCGGATCATTTCAGACCTATCCTGCGTGTGTCGCGGACCTGAGCACCGCGCATCTCGATGAGCTTGGCCGGTCGTATCTCGATGAGATCAAAGGGATGGGGCGTAGCGCGATACGGGTCGTCAACAAGCAGTTAGATAACTATCGCCATGTTCCGATGATGTCTCTGCTCTTTCCGGCTGGACGGGTCATCCATATCCAGCGTGAGGCCCTGGATAACTGCTTTGCGTGCTACATGGCAATGCTTTCCCCGGTTCACTCCGCCTGGGCGTCGGATCTCCAGAGCCTGGGGTTCGTTTATCGGGAACATGAGCGACTCATGCAGCATTGGCGCGAAGTAATTGACTACCCGATCCTGCACGTCAAGTACGAGGATCTCGTCGAAGAGCCCGAGCCCTGGATTCGCAAGATCATCGACTTCTGTGACCTTGAATGGGACGATCGCTGTCTTCGGTTCCACGAGGCCAAACGCAACGTATTGACGCTCAGCTACGATCAGGTTCGACGGCCGATCTACACGTCGGCCGTGAAGCGATACGAGAAATACGAACCTCACCTCGGTCCGCTCAGGAAAGCGCTAGGTCTAGACCTTAAGAGGCCACCTGAGTCAACGCACATCACCAAATGAATTACTACGGATCAGCGATTGCTACCGGCTGTACACGTTCGCCACGGTCTGCGGGCTCAATTGTCCAGAGGCTGTTCATGTCCCGGCACCAAGTGCGTTGGCTCTGGTGGCACTCGGCGCTGTTGGCGTTCGATGCAAACGAGCAGCGTAAGTAACTACTCGAACTCCTGTTACACACACTAGCCACTCGTCGGCTCACCCGACAGTGGCTTTTTGTATGCGCCGTTTGAACACGCCAGCGCTGATTGCGGGTCTTTGCGTCGATCAACAAGTTGGCGCGAACCGTTCGATAAGTGGAGCCGGGGGGAATCGAACCCCCGGAAACGCCGCATTCACGGGTATGCCTGAGGGGGATGACGCACAATTACACGCACAAACCACGACAGAGAGGGACGATCAGTCCCACCGTCACGATGAGGCATTCTGGGACAATGGCAATACTGGCGTGCTGTCTGATCGAAAGTTGCGTCAAGTGGTCCTCGCTTGGCCCAGTCTGTCACAGCCAGTCAAGGCCGGCATTCTGGCAATGGTTCAGGCAGCGATCCACTCTTCAGACTCGTGACACAGCAGGCTTGCCACGTGAGGCGATGCGCCGGGATCACCGATTCATATTCTCGTCCGTGATCACCTGAAAACTCTCTACGGTCCGGAGCTTCTCGATCAGCCGGATCGTGATAGGGATACCGTAGAACGGCGCGAGGCACTCGACAAAGAGTACAAGAAGCCGTGCTATGTTCATCTTGAGGAGCGAACAAACTGACCTCGAGTGCGCGGTCAACCTTGCGCTTCCGGCGTCCGCGCCGCGCGCTAACGATGCTTGACTTTTGTTGACCCCGTTTAACTTTGCTTGTTGAGGAAGCTCCTTGCGCGCAACAGACCGACTGGAACCACAGATCAACACATAACGAGAGATGGAGGTAACTGACCACTAACCACTGATTACTGACCACTGATCCCTGATCCCTGATCCCTTTCGCCCACCTCATCGCCCCATCGCACCGCTCGCTTAATGACCGCCCGAAAGTGATGACAAACAGATGCCGAATACGACCATCAATTCGGTGCAGATCCGTATCAAAAATAGCCCTTCATGATGTAATGTCTGCGTGCAGATGCACACGAAGCTGGTTAGAGTGCCGAAACGTCGCGTGACTTCTTGTTGGGCGACCCCATCGACCAATGCAAGAAAGGAGTACACCCAAATGCTCTCTTCACGCCTGCGTTGCCTCATGCTTGCCACCCCCCTCGTTGTTGCAGGCTGCGGTCCCAAAATCACCCTGGAATCTACTCTGAAGGACATCGGGTACTCCGCATTCAGTCCGTTTAGGACTGACGACTATCCGGGCACCATAATCGTGTGGATGAACAACCACGACAACTGGTCTACCGAGTATGTGGTCGCCTCACACCAGGAGTCTTTCTCGCTCCCACCGGGCAAGTCGATCGACGATTATTATCGTGTGCAGGCAGTCGCCGTTGTTGATAAGCTCACTCACAAGTTCGACTTCGACGCCTCGCTTGGTGTAGAGTTCGTCAGCTTCTTGATCAATCCCAAGCTCGCTGCAGAGTACGCGAAGACGATCACGATCTCGCTTCTCGACGACAAGAAGGCGTACGAACTCACCTTTGTCACTGCTGGTGATCTTCGAACCCTCATGAACCCATCTCTCAAGAGGGAGCTAAACGCTCTGGCAGAAACAGGTGAACTTCCGAATGCCTACTTGGTCATGGCCGTCCTTCAGGTCGGTGGAATCGAAATCGAGCTCACCCTCAAGGACAAGTTTGTCGCCGATGTCGGGCTGGAGAAGATCAAGGAGATTGCCAAGCTGGACGCCGCAGTGACATTCAAGTCCGAGTCGACGTACGTCCTCAAGCACCACAAGCCCATTCTCATCGGATACAAAGCCCTGCCAATTCCTCGTAGTGTCTTCGCAACTGCTTCGGACGCCACAGGCGACCCACAGCAGCTCGATACGCTTATACTTTCACCGGAACAAGTCCAAGTCATCAAGACAAAATGACAAAGATACTCTGTGCCATTGTGGTTCTCGTCCTAGTCGGGTCAGTCGCATTGCCTTGTTATGCAATCGATACTCGTGATATTGGCGTATTCGCTGTTGTCAAGCAATCTAAGCTGCCAAACGTCGGCGACCAAATCATCGGCACTGCATTCTTGATCGACCATAATCCCCCGCTGATTCTGACGGCGGCGCACGTCTTGGCTGCCCTTGATCTGGCCAAAGACGACGATCGCATCGTCATTCGGCTGGATATCTATGTTCCAGTAAGAAACGGCAAACGTCTCATCAAACGATACGTAGAACTCGAAGTTGTAGCTGAGGGATACGATTTTCGGGGCGCTTCAGGCAAGGAAACCGCAGACGACTGGGCTGTCTTGCAGGTAAGGAACAAACGCCACTTAACGCTCTTTAGGCTATTTACACCGCTCGTGTTCCCGCTGAACCAGGATGCGGATTCAATCACGAAACTGCCCGGAGGGAGTACATTTGAGTACGGCTATCCAATCCCGCTCAAGCCCGGATCAGGTGGTCCTGATCGTCGCCGACGCACGCCAGTGACACTGGACAAAAACCCCAATGAAGAGAATCTGTGGCCAGTCAACGGCACAGTCATGCCGGGCAACAGTGGCGGGCCCTGTGTCACCGAAGGCGGGCTGAGGCCTGAATTGCTCGGGATCGTTGTCGGTCAGGACATTGACGACGCGGCACGCTTTCACATCATAAACCCCCCGTACATGTTCATCGAAGATCTCGTCGAGAAGCTACCCATTAACGAGCGAGTGGATGCGCTCCTTCGTTACCTGTTCGGTCCCGACCAACTCGATGACTCTGACCGCGACAGACTAGTGCTCGAGATGCACGTTGCGCTCCAGCACTTCGATGGGATCGACCACTGGCAGTTCTTGCACTATCTATGCAGATTTGCTGACAATAGACCAAAGGATGTGATGGAATTCCTTCTTGATTACTATCAAGGGCTGCTATCCGGACGGTTCTTGCGAAAACTATACAGTTGCTCCCCGGCCTCGTTAGCACATGCGATTGAAATCTCTACAGACCGAACCCTTGCTTTGCTCGGTGAAGTAGATCCGCAACAGTTGTCGGGGATGTTGGCGATCGTTGAGTGGACCACCAAATATACCCTCACCCAACCTGCCGATATCGCAGTCGCGAGCAAAGAGTTATCACGGTTGTATGCAGTTGCAGCCTATGCTGCAACCATCAAGGCCGATCGTTCCTTTGCAGTCCAGACCTTCCTTCTCGCCTACGAGCTTGATCCATCCAATCCAGAGCTCCGACTTGTATCCGCTCTCTTGGACGAACAACTACCGCTCATACAGCGCGAAAGTTTAACGGCTCACTATCTTACATTCGCTGCCCCGCCTGATACGAATCGTGTATTCATTAAGCCGCGTGGTGCGTATAGTACGCTACTCATAAGCGAGATTTGGGCGAACGACCCGGAAGCAGAGTCCACCAGCGTTGGGTTTTCAGATATTTCGTTTTCTCATGCCAGGTGGAGTGAGATCGAGCGGTTGGGCTCATTACAGT
>CBDUST010000125.1:0-11815 GCA_965369945.1 uncultured bacterium
GCCGGTCCCAACGGGTCGATCGGCGCGACTCCGGTGGCACGGGCATCTTGCCCGTGCGCCTTATCGTGGCGTGACATCTGCACGGGCAAGTTTCCACAGGCGACTCGCACGGGCAAGATGCCCGTGCCACCGGTCTTGAGACACCGACTTGGTCCCATTCTTGCCATGCCCTGACGCGACAAGAGCATTGAAACTGTTCTGAGGCTGCGGTTTCACGATCGACGTGATGGTTCACCGCACAGCCATCACCGGTGCCGACCGCCACGGTGCAATCCATCCTGTAGGATGCTCACATGATCAGCCGCATCGAGGGTGAGCTGGTGTCGGCTCGGGACGGCCGTGTCGAGCTTTCCTGCGGGCCGCTGACGTATGAATTGCACGTGCCTGCGGTCGACCAGCAGCCGTTGAGCGAGGCTGTGGGGAGTCGTATTGAGTTTCACACACTGCACCTTATGGAGAGTCAATCTCAAGGCGCGGCGTTTGTGCCCAGGCTCATGGGGTTCCGATCCGCCCAACAGCGCGCGTTTTTTGAGTTGCTGAGCACCGTTAAGGGACATGGAAAGCGCAAAGCCCTGCGAGCGATGCAACTACCACATCCCGTTATCGCAGAAGCGATCGCCGCCAAGGACGTTGGGCTGCTGAAGTCGTTGCCTGAGATCGGTAAACGAACAAGCGAAACGATCGTGGCCCAGCTTCACGGCAAAGTGGACGGCTTCCTCGAACTGAAGCCGCCACCGGAAGGTACGACGCCGGGTGTTTCCGCTGGCGAACCAGGACGTGCCGAGATGATCCGCGACGCCGTTGCGGCGCTAAACCAGCTTGGTGAATCTACGCTGGAAGCCCATCGGCTCATAGAACGCGCCTTGGCGGTCGATGCGAGTTTGGATTCCGCGGACGCTCTTGTAACAGCCGCCTACCGTCTCAAGGAGCCGACGTGATGCTGCAGACGGTTTCGGACACGATTCGGGCGCTCCAACACAGGGCATGAAGATTGGATTGAGATTCGACTATGCGCTACGCGATGATCATGGCCGGGGGTGCGGGAACGAGACTCTGGCCGATGAGTCGGCGCGATCGACCCAAGCAGTTGATTCCACTGATCGACGGCCGATCGCTCTTAGCTCTGGCGGTGGAGCGCCTTGAGGGCGTCGTGCCGCCGGAGCGGCGATTGTTGTGCACCAGTGAATCGCATCGTGAGCTGATCAACGAGGTGCTGCCGGCCCTGACCAACGACCAAATCCTCGGCGAGCCCGTGGGGCGCGACACCGTCAACGCCATCGGCTTCACCGCGGCGGTGCTAGCCAAGAAAGATCCCGAGGCGGTGTTCGCGGTGCTGACCGCTGACCACATCATCGAACCGCAAAACGAGTTCCGCAGGAAGGTCACGCTGGGCTTTGAGCTTGTAGAAAATGATCCGACTCGCTTCATCACCTTTTCCATCATGGCGACACATCCCTCCACGGCCTACGGATACGTGGAGCGCGGCGACCCGGTCCCCGGGTATCAAAGCGCCTATATCACCAAACGCTTCGTCGAGAAGCCGGACGCCAAGACGGCGCAGCAGTATATCGATGCGGGAACGTTCGGATGGAACGGGGGCATGTTCGTCTTTCGCGCCAAACAGTTTCTCGAAGCGCTGCAGTGGTTCAAGCCCGCCTCATTTGAAGGCGTTACCCGAATTGCCGAGGCGTGGGGAACGTCCAAGCAAAACCTGGTACTCGCGGAAGTGTATCCGAAACTGCCCAAGATCAGCGTCGATTACGCGGTGATGGAGCGAGCTGCGCAGGATGAGCGGATCACCGTCTGCACGGTTGCGATGGGGGTGTGGTGGATGGATGTCGGCTCCTGGCCGAGTTTCGGCGAAACGCTCACCGAAGATTCGCACGGCAACCGAACCAACACACGTACTACGCACCTGGATTCGCGCCACGTCCTGGCTGTTTCGGATGACCCCAATCACACGATCACGACCGTCGGTTGCACTGATCTGGTCATCGTCCATACCAAGGACGCAACGCTGGTTTGTCCGCACTCCGAAACACAGCGCGTCAAGGAGCTGGCGCAAGAAGTGGATGAGTCGCTGCAATGAGGCATGGCGGTTGAACTGGGGAAGGTGCGCATGCGTTTTTTGGCGATCGATCTTGGGGACAAACGTACCGGACTGGCGATCGGGGACGACGCGCCTCGCCTCGCCTCGCCGCTAACGGTGTTTGAGGTCGCGCGCGGTGAGGCGCTAATCGATGCGATCGCCGATTCGATCAAAGAGCACGCACCCGACGTGATCGTGATCGGTCTGCCCCTGAATATGGACGGCACTGAGGGTCCGCAAGCGAAGCTGGTCCGCGAATTCGGCGAGCAGTTGCAGAAGCGCTGCGGGCTTGAAGTGCATTACCACGATGAACGACTGACCAGTTTCGCCGCCGATCAACAGATGGCCGGAAGCGGCCGCACTCACAAACAAAAAAAGCGATTGCGCGACGCCCTCGCCGCCGCCGAAATCCTGCGGGATTTTCTAGATCATGTCGAGTAAGAAGCCGGACCTGACGAGTCCGCGAGGAAGGTCCGGGTCTCCCCGAGTCCGCGAGGAAGGTCCGGGTCGCCAACACATCATCAATCTGCGTGCATGAAACTGAAGTGCATCTCTGCGTGGCGGCAATGCAAATCCACCCAATCCTCGTGCCTCATCGCCCCAAGCAGCGGACTCGGCTGCGTCATGCGCTCCCCCGCGTCGATTCGCGCCAAGGCACTGCGCAGCGCTGCCACCGCATCGTCCCAGGTTGTCTCCGGATCAGGCAGCACGACACTCATATTGGCTGGCAGCTTGATCCCCGGCTTCATCGGCTTGGTCAGAATACCGTTGCGAAAGAACTTGACGATGATCCGAAGGACCAGCGGCGCTTGGAAACTGAACCCGTCGATCGCTCCGGTCAAAAAGATCGTCACATGCTCGACAATCTGCGCCGGCGTCCAATTCCCATCGGCGCAAACCGACTCGCCCGTTTCGGACGTTACAGCGCCAAGCTCTTCCACATCGCGCAAAATGTCAGCCAGCGTGTGAAAGTGCAATTCACGGCGCTCGGCCACCCGCTTCGTATCCACCATCGCGTCAGTCGGCATGACCGCACGCTTCCGCATCCAGATACCACTTCAGCTCACCCTGCACCGGCAACACGCCTTTGATCGGCAGCTCATCAACCGTTTCGTGACCGCTGGCCAGACGCTGGATCATCGGCGCCTTGGCGGAGCCGGTCACCAGCACCGTAACCATTCGCGCCGCATTGATAAGCGGGAAGGTCATCGTCACCCGCCATGGCGGATCGGCCTGCTCAGCTTCCACACGCCTGACGATATGAACACGTTCGTGCAGCACGTCTTGCTGGGAAAATAGGCTGGCCGTATGCCCATCGAGCCCCATTCCCAGCAGCACGAAATCCAGTCGGTCTTCGCCCGGCTCGCGATGCTGCAATGCTTCGCGCAACTGCGACTCATAATCGGTAGCGGCCGTCTGGGACATCGCCGCAATCGGGTGGACCTGCTCAGTTGGAATCCCCGAGTGCATGACGATTGTCTCGTCGATCATTTTGAAGTTGGAACGATCATCATCAAGGGGCACACAGCGCTCATCCACCAGCCACAGGTGCGTGTGTGCCCAAGGTAGATTCCGGCAATTCGGGTCATACATGAGTCGTTCATAGAGAGGCTGCGGTGTGTTGCCGCCGGATAAGGCCAGATGAAACTGGCCGAACTGGCGAACACAAATGACGGCAGCTGCGACCAGTTCCGCGGCAAGGATGTCGATGAGCTGTTCGACGGTCTCCGATGCGATGACCTCCCCGGGAAGGGGCGGCCCCACCAATGCTGATTCCTCCAGGGTATATTCCTTGGGATCGTTCTTCCCGCCGACGTTTGATCGTGGCTGAATCATGATTCTCACCATGATGACCGGATGAGGCCCGATTGACCAGTGTCCCGGCGGGCAAACTTCGTCGCCAGCCGCAGTCGCGCCTCACACGCCTCATATACTTAGGGATGGTTGGTTTGCTCACGTGGCCGGCCTATGGCACGTGGTTCCCCTATCAAGGCAGGGGTCGTATCGACCCGGAGCCCGATCAATCGGTCGGCTTGATCCCCGAGCCGCTCCCGATCGACGCCGCCCGCCAGCCCAAACACGCACCCTGGCCGGCCGTTCGCCTCGATGATCATCAGCGCGGTGCCGTGGCCGAGGACCTCAAGCGCATCGCCGAGCTGCGCCGGTTCGAGCGGCTCGTGGTCGTCGTGGCCATGGACCACGTACATATTCTGCTTCGGTGTGACGAAGGCCGCGATATCCCGCAGATGGTGCAGCTGATCAAAGGAGCGCTGAGCCGCAAGCTGACGGTGCTCGCCGGCGACGCGCCGCCACGCTCAACATCCGGGAAGGTGCTGCCACATCACAAGTGGTGGACTCGGCAATACTCCTTCATGCCGGTTGCGAGCCGAAAGATACTTGATCGCCTGTATCAGGAACTTCTTGTCCATAACGAGCAGAACAGCGTATTGTGTGAGGTGGTCAGCCCTGGTGAGTCGATCCAGTTGGACTGATCCATGGAGTATCGCCCAGCGCTATAATTCGGGGCTGTGAAACGCCCGATTCTTGGGAACTATTGATGATGATTGCAAGGCAATGTGCTGCACTGGGTTTGCTGATCGGGATCGGGATAATTCTCGGGGCGATGCAACAGGGTGCGCCTGGAAGGCCCAGCGGCCGGGTATATGAACCGCCCAAGCAGCCGCTCGATCCGCGCATCGATCCAGCCAAAGTCACCGAAGCTGAGCCGCCGCCGTTGCCGCACCAGTTGATCCTGCCGATGCCGCCGCAGTTTCGCATTGCCCAGCGGCCTGAGCAGGTTCCAATGAGCCGCGGCCATTGGGATAAAGCCAAGCAAGCGATTGCAAGTGGTTTGGCATTTCTCCACTCGGCGCAGAACGAAGAAGGCGGGTGGCTGACGGATGCTCAAGCCGCACCGACTGATGAGCCGGAAAAACCTTCGCCGATTGCCGTGGCCGTGACCGCGCTGGCCGCGAAAGCGATCGTCCAAGCGCAGCCTGAGGCGACCAACAACGAATCATTCCACCGCGCGATCCGCTTTATGCGAACTGCGCAAAACGAAGACGGCTCGTTCGAAGGCGGAGCGCTCACCAACTACGTCACGTCCGTGGTGGTGACAGCCCTGGCCGGGGCCGACGAGCAGGACTTTCACGGTGAAATTCACGACGCGACGCAATGGCTCGTCACCAACCAATGGGACCAAGGTGAAGGACTGACCGCCAAACAGGACTGGTTCGGCGGAGCAGGTTACGGCAACCGGGGGCGACCTGATGTTTCCAACACACAAACGATGCTCGATGCGCTTTATGAAGCTGGCATGAGTCCGGACGAACCGGCCGTGCAACGCGCGCTTGCGTTCATATCTCGAGCGCAGAATCTCCAGGCGACCAACAAAGCTGAGTGGTCGGGCAACGACGGCGGGTTCGTGTACACCCCGGCCAACGGCGGCGAGTCGTTCGCCAGTCAAGCGGCCGGCGAAGGTCGGTACGGTGAAGTCGTCCCTGCAGGTCAACAACGCTCTCTGCGCAGCTACGGCTCGATGACCTATGCCGGCTTCAAGAGCATGTTGTATGCGGGACTTTCGCCCGATGATGTGCGGGTTCGAGCAGCGTTCGATTGGGTTCGCAGGAATTGGACGTTCGATGAAAACCCCGGTTTGGGTCAGCAGGGCTTGTACTACTACTACCACACGATGTCGCGCGCCCTTCGCGTGGCCCAGCAGGACACGATCACTGACGTCGATGACGTGGCGCACAACTGGCGTGAAGAACTTGTTGACGCCGTTGCATCGCGCCAGCGCAAAGACGGGAGCTGGAAGAACGCTGCTGATCGTTGGCTTGAGGGTGAGCCGGTGATGGCGACGGTGTATGCCCTCTTGGCCCTTGAGGAGGCGCTCAAGCCTACGCTCCAAATAGAGTAGACCGCGAAGCAGCAAGCTGAAGCAGACGCCCATGGATAGCAATCCAGACGCCCATGGATAGCAATCCATGGGTTCAGTTTGCTACGATCAACCTCCATCGTTACTCAAAGGAGCATCATGCGTCTCCACCCATTCAAACTGCCTTTGATCGCCGCATGTTTGTTCGTTGCCGCACCCGCAACAGCACAGGAATCGGAACCACTCCACTTCACGGTCACCTATGACGCTGCGATTACCGACTCATTCTCCGGGCGCGTGTACATCATGCTGGGCAGCGGCGGGCGCGAGCCACGATTCGGGCCGTCATGGTTCAATACTCGACCGTTCTTTGCCGTAGACGTAGAGCATTGGGAAGCTGGAACGCCGCTCGTCTTCAACGATTCGGCGCTGAGTTTTCCGGGGCCATTGAGTGATTTGGATAACGGGGCCTACTCGATACAAGCGGTGATGCGGCGAAATCTCGATTCGCCTTCAATCGGTCGTGGACCCGGCACCGCTTACAGCGAAGTCACTCGACAACAACTCGACGGCGCATCAACCGGCGAGGTGCGGTTGTTCATCGAGCAAGTAGTCGAGCAACAGCAAGAAACTGATGTTGATACTGATCAACGCAAATTCATCCGTATCCGTAGCGAGTTGCTCAGTGACTTCTTCGGTCGTGACATGTTCATGGAGGCGGCGGTCGCGCTGCCGCAGGGATATCACGACAACTCTTCGCGGCGCTATCCGGCGTTGTACGTAATTCCCGGGTTCGGCGGGGATCATCGAGGGGCATTGGCGTGGGGACGGCAGCGAGTTCGCTCTGATGCAGATGGAATTGTGACGATCGGTCTGAACCCGCGATGCCTCACGGGTCATCACGTCTTCGCAGATTCAGCCAATAACGGCCCGCGCGGCCAGGCGCTGATCGAGGAGCTGATCCCCCATCTTGAACGTGAATTCCGCCTCGTTGCGCAGCCGACCGGTCGTTTCCTCACTGGCCCTTCGTCCGGCGGCTGGTCGAGTCTGTGGTTGCAGGTGACGTATGCCGACTTCTTCGGCGGTGTGTGGTCGATTGTCCCCGACCCGGTTGATTTCCGCGACTTTCAGCGCATCAACCTCTACAAGACCGGCGAGAATATGTACGAGGACGCGGCTGGCAAACGCAGGCCGATCGCGCGCAACGGCGACGAGCCGATGCTGTGGTATGACGAGTTTGCGAAGATGGAAGCCGTGCAAGGCCCCGGCGGGCAGTTGAATTCATTTGAAGCGGTCTTCAGTCCGCGCGGACCCGATGGCAAACCGCTGCCGTTATATAACCGAGTAACAGGTGAAGTGAATACAGACGTTGCCAATACTTGGAGGGAATACGACATCGGCCTCGTGCTCAAGGAGAATTGGCCCGCGCTTGAATCGAAGCTCACGGGCAAATTGCGGATCTTCGCCGGCGAGAAGGATACGTTTTATCTGGAAGGCGCGGTTCGCCTGCTCAAACAAACGCTTGATGAGCTCGGTAGCGATGCGGTGGTTGAGATTCTCGACGGGCGCAATCACATGAACGTCGCCGATACAGCGCTTGGGGAGCGGCTTGTGCGCGAGTTGCACGCTGCGTTCGCGTTACATCATCCCGAATACGCTGCGCCGTAGGCTCGGTTCGTTAGGAATGAACCCTATTGTAACGCTCATCGCCTAGCCGTCCTTCAACAAACGACGCACCCAAACGGCGTACATCACAGCCATCGCCAGGAGTATCGCTCCGACCGCCTGGTGAGCCGTCGTCACCGCAACCTCCAGCGTGGGGATCGCCTCGCCTTGCGCGCGCGCCTCAGCGGGCACGATGATGAACGAGGCAATACCCAGCACCACCTGTAAACCGACGGTGTGAATCAGCCCCTTGCCAACCCGTTTGATGGTTCGTTGATTCGCATACAATCCCCAAGCGCGCACGCCGCAAAACAGAACCAGCGCCAACACCAACAATGAACCGACAAAACTGTGGCCATGCAACAAGCCCATCCGCAGACCGGGCGGAATGTCCGCGAGCGGTTGAATATGACGAAAGCCCGTACCGAGTGTGAGTTGCAGCAAGATTGCTCCAACCAACACGGCGCTGATGGTTCGATCCGTCTTGGCGGTTTTGGCTACGAAAGGTTGCTCACCGCTGAGCCAGGTTCTTGATGTCGCCATGGCGATCACGATGAGCAGCGCGAAGAACGCTTGTGCGAATACGCCATGCACGATGCCCAGCAGCGTGCTGCTTTCAGTGACGCGCGTACCGCCAAGCACGCCCTGTATGATCACAGCAAGTACGGCGCCAGTGACAAGCCACCGAAGCCACTTGCGCCGATCGACGCGCCACACCTGGATCGCCAGCACGATGGTGGTGAGTCCAACCAGCAGTCCCCACAACCGATGCGCGTGCTCAGCGAAGGAGCCGATGTCGCGCTGCATCAACGTCAAGGGGAAGAGAACCATCAGGTAACCGTCGGAAGTGAGCCAGCCCTCGACGGCCATGCCGGCCTCGAGTCCAGTTACGATCCCGCCGGCGATGATCATCAGCAATGTCGTCACGGCTGTGAGCAGGGCGAACCGTATGGTCCAGTTGATTTCGGCGGGCTCAGCCCGCGCCGAGCGCGAACCCACTGCTGCGCCGAGCGCACAAAGCGCGACTGCTGTGGCCAGGAATCCGCTGATCCACCACACGCTTGAGACGACGACGTCGCCCGGCTCCTTGCCGCCGAGCATGCTCAGGAGGATCAACAGATTCAGCCCCGCCACGAGCAGGCCCAGCTGCGCACCGCCTTGCCAGGAGCGGCCTGAGAGCCGCGCCAGCCTGAAACCACCTCGGAAAAGCACGCACGCCAATGCAACCGCCGCTAGCCACAATGGGACCTTTCCCGGCGGTATGGCCGAGATATACAAGATGACCCACATCACAACGGTCGTGAAGAACCCGATCGTGAGGATGTCGCCGCCGCGTTTGCCGGTCATGTGCTCACCTGCCGCAGGCACTTGGGCCAACTGGTCCCGCCTCTCCTGTGAAGGCGATATACTACGTGAGGAAAATCACAAACACCACCGCCAGTGTCCGCTTCAACCTTCCCATCCTCAACGTCCGACGGCCTGATCGCCGACGGCTCGCTTCCGAGCGATTCGTGCTCGCACAAACACGCTCTGCCTGTGCTGTATTGGCAGCTCACCAAGGCGCGGCTCAGCGCGATGGTCGTCTTCACGACCGCCGTCGGATTCATCATGGCTGCGACCGGAACAATCGACTGGTTGAGATTGCTCTGGACGGTCTTGGGCACGAGTCTGGCCGCTGGGGCCGCCAATGCGCTGAATCAATTGGTCGAAGTGCGGCGAGATGCTGTGATGTCGCGCACCCACCAACGACCGCTGCCCTGTGGTGCGTTGAGCCCACGGCACAGCTTCGTCGTGGCTATGCTCTTAGCATACAGCGGTCTGGCGATCCTGGCGATGCTGGTGAATCTTGCGGCCGCCGGCTTGGCACTACTGACAATACTCATTTACATCTTTGCCTACACGCCGTTGAAGACGCGCACGAGTCTGAACACACTCGTGGGTGCGATCTGCGGCGCGATCCCACCCATGATCGGGTGGGTTGGGGCAGCCGGATCGTTGGACTACGGCGCTTGGGTGCTTGCGTTGTTGTTGTTCGTCTGGCAGATTCCGCATTTCCTCGCGCTGGCGTGGCTGTATCGCAAAGACTACAAGCGGGGCGGATTCATCATGCTTCCAGTTGTCGATCCGTCAGGTCGGCTCACCGGTCGCGTGGTCGTGCTGATGACCCTCGTGCTGTTACTGCTTGGCGTCGCCGCGGCGCTTTCAGGTCTGGCCGGATGGCTGTACGCCTTCGCCTCGATCGCTTTGGGACTTTGGCTGCTGAAGTTGGGGCTGCGCCTAAATGCGCTACGGTCTGATTACAATGCGCGTCGCCTGTTCTTGGCCAGCCTCGTCTATCTGCCGGCCTTGCTTTGCCTGATGGTGATCGATCGTGGACCCGCAGCCACCGGGGACGAAATACAACACCAAGTAGTATTGGCGGCCGTCACCAGCGACGTCACCGTTGCAGACCGATGACGCAAGTCCGGCAAAGCCACGAACGTATGCTCACTATTCGCGGCGGCGGGTGGGTGCTCGTGCTGGCCGGAATCTGTACGGCGGCGATACTCATTATGGTCGCAACCGAGCTTCGTCTCCCGCTCATCGGCAAGCACGGCGACTTGGCCAGCTATGGATTTGATCTGACGACGTGCCTCATACCCAAGACTCAGATTGTCACCGGCGGTTTGAGGAAAGATGCGCTGGAAGCCCTCATTGATCCGCCGATCGTCTCCGGCAGCGAGATCGCAGACATCAATGCAAAGCTGTACGGCAAGTATCTCGTCAGCTCGGATCGTGTGATCGGCGTCGAGATCGACGGTGAATCGCGCGCCTACCCGCTTCTGGTTCTGAACTGTCACGAAATCGTCAACGACACGCTCGGCGGCGTGGCGATTGCCGTCACGTACAACCCGCTGTGCGACAGCATCGTCGTGTTCGAACGAGAGATGGCTGGCGAGACACTCGAGTTCGGTGTCAGCGGACTGCTCTATAACTCGAATCTGATGATGTTCGATCGCAGGCCCAACGCTCAGGGCGAGAGCCTGTGGAGCCAATTGCTGGGGCGCGCGATCGCCGGTCCTGCGGCCGAAGCCGGTCGTGAACTGGCGGCTGTGCCCGCATCGGTGACTCGTTGGGCGGATTGGCTCGCGTTACATCCGCAGACCACCGTGCTGGCGCTGGATTCAAAGATGTTCAAGAGATACAAGGACACCAGCTATGAGTATTATTTTCTCTCCCCCAAGCTGTGGTTCGATGTCACTCCGTCGCCGCCGGAAGGTGAGCTGGCGATCAAAGAACGAATGCTGATCGTCGACGTGGCGAACGAACGGCGCGTGTATCCGCTTGCGCTGATTGCTGGGCAGGCCGATCAAGCAGGTCGGTGGACCGACGCGCTGGGAAGCGTTGACGTCGAGTTTGTTTGCACCACCGATCCGCGGACTGTTCATGTCGCGTCCACCAACGGCGGCGCCATCATCACCCGTTACGCGATGTGGTTCGCCTGGCACGCAATGTACCCGGACGACGTGCCCGTGCAGTAACGGCTCTTACATTGATCGTCAAAAGTCAGAGCCGGGGCGTCCCCGCCCCGGAGCGATCCGCAGCGCCCGCATCTCTTCGCGCGCTGCGCAACTCTTCGCAGCTGCGTCGCCGATTGACGGCGTCGCAGCTGCCCGGGCTGGGGACAGCCGGCTCGGACTTCTAACTCTCGTTCCTACGTTGCCTCACGATATATGAAAACACATTGTCGAAGTACTGCTGATCCCATATCCACTTTATGCTGCCACCTTCCGCCCACCACGTCGCCTCAGCAGGCAATGGCCAGCGTTCTGACGACGCCTGTCCCAGCCAACGTTTGAGCAAACGGCGGACAGTCTTCGCCTCTGCCGTGGTCGTGAGCAACGTATGTACATGATCGCGCTGACTAGCGCATGTATGAAATTGCCATCCGTCTCGATTGCAAATCGATGGGATAACGGACTCGGCGAATTGTCGCTGTTGTGAAGTCGGAACTACCGGCGGGAATCTGAGCAACGATCGTTCAATCTGTTCCCACTCGCAATCTCGTCCGACGATCGGATCGCCCGGCTAGTTCGTCGATCGATAGACCGTTCCGCGCCCGTCGCCATGAAGTCGCGCACCATACAGTCCGAACGTAATGTGAAATGCAAGCGGCTGATCAGGCATGGCTAGGCTCCAGACAC
>CBDUST010000126.1:0-11804 GCA_965369945.1 uncultured bacterium
ACGCAGCCGCTACGTCTTCAGTGAAACTGCTCTAGGTCTTTGCCTCGGAGCCACAGCGGGCGATTCCGAGAGTCTCCGACCTTGGTTGGCCGGCGTTGAGCATGGCGACGGCGTCGTCCGGGGTAATCGTTCCCTCGGCGACGTAGGCGGCGACCTCACGGCGAGTCTGCTCGCGGTGACGAGAAGTGGTGGTTCGCGTGATGGCGGTGGCGATGATGGCGATCATGCCTGTGGCGCAGCCCATCGTGATGGCGACCAGCGGGATGAGCATGCCGCCATCGACAAGTCGTTCGAATTCGCCTTGGGCCAAGTAGTACATGGTAACTCCTTCGCGTCTCGGCTCCGAGTGATGGATGGTAGATCCATAGGTTAGCGCCTTGTTGGGAAGGTGGTCGCGCTAATTTTAGGGTGCCAATCCAGGCGGAGCGCCGCCCCCTGAAGCGAGCTGCGCCGGGCGAGTAGGCAAAATCGTCAGGCGGTCGCGGCGGGAACCGGCGGCTCGGCGGGTCGTACGGCTGCTCGTGTGGGTTTGACCGGTCGGCTGGCCTCCAGACGACGCCTTGCCTGCTGCTGCTCACTGAAGTTTTCGCCGAAGCGAACAAGGCGCGTGCTGTTCACGACGACGAAGACATAGCCGGTAAGATAGAGCCATGGCGCCTGCCAGATGTTGATGTTGCCGGTGGCCGCCAGCGCCAAGCCGATCACGGCTAGGGCGAGCGAGCCACCGATGTTCAGCGCGATCACGCCTCGGTTCTTTCTGGCAAGCTCTAGCAGGAAGGGCACATTACGCAGATCGTCGTTCATCAGCGCGACGCCCGCTGAGTTGGTGGCGATATCCGAACCGGACAGTCCCATGGCGACACCGACGTCGGCGGTGGCGAGCATAGGCCCATCGTTGATGCCGTCGCCGACGACAAGGGTGCGATGCCCCTTTTTGACCAGGTACTTCAGCTCCTCGTGCTTCTCCTCGGGCAGACACTCCGCTTCGATTGAATCCACGCCGACGGCCTGGCCCACGCGTTTGGCCACGGCCAGCCGGTCGCCGGTAAAGATGCTAATGCGTCGCACACCGAGTTGCCGCATTTTCCGGACGATCTCTGGAGCATCACGCCGCAGCTTGTCCTCAAGCCCGACGGCGCCGAGGTACGCGCCGTTGCGCATCACATGGACGCCGGACATGCCTTCGATCTTCGCCTCGACGATTTGAACTTCATCTCTAATGTCGGGTGCCGTCTCGATAAGCCATGCAGCACGTCCGACTCGGATCTCGCCGTCGTCGGTTTCAGCCACAACACCTCTGCCTCGAGCTTCCTCGAATTTCCCGACCTTATTGGGGCTGATGCGAGCTTGCTTGGCGGTCTTGAGAATCGACTTTGCCAGTGGATGGTTGGAGTGTTGCTCACCATCGGCGGCAGCTTGGAGCAGGGCAGCGCCGTCAACGCCGTCGGCTGGCGCCAGGCGGCTGACGGCAAACTGACCGGTGGTTAGGGTCCCGGTCTTGTCCAGGATCACCGTGTCGATATTGGCCGCTGCTTCGAGGGTTTGGGTCTGCTTGATCATGAGTCCCAAGCGTGCAGCCGTAGCGAACGCCGCAACCATCGCGCTGGGATAGGAGATCAACAGGGCGCCGGGGCAGGTTACAACAAGGGTGACAATCGCTCGCAGGGCCGCCTGATCGCGCACCGCAGGGTCACCCTTGGCCGTGAAGAACCACACCAGACCAGCCACCATCAACACCACCGGCACGTAATACGAGGCAAGCTGTTCGATCAGCTCCTGACGCTGGGTCTTGGCGGACTCGGCTTCACGGATCAATTCCTCGACTTTGCCGATGGTTGTATCGCCGGCTACCGCAGTGACCGTCAGGTCGATCTGGCTGGTGAGGTTGGTTGTGCCGGCATACACATCGGTCCCGATCTCGGCGACGACGGGTACAGCTTCGCCGGTGAGCGATGCTTGGTTGATGTCAGTTGAACCGGCGACGATTCGGCCATCGACCGGTAGATTCTCGCCAGGTCGGACACGGACGGTTTGTCCGACTTTGACGTCGCCCAGCGGCACTTCGCGTTCCTGTCCCTCTTCAACGACTCGAGCGATATCTGGCGTGAGCTCGATGAGTTCGCGAATCGCCCGTTGCGCGCCTAATGCGGTTCGGCTCAGGATGAGGTTGGCAGCCCAGAGGAAGAAGGCCAGGAATCCGGCTGCGAGGTACGCCGAAATCGCGATCGCCCCACCAACCGCCAGGCAGGCCAGAGAGTCACTGGAAGGCTTGCCTCGGCCGATCTCGCGCCAAGCTCCAATGACGAGTGGAATGGCCAAAATACCGGCCCCGAGCGCCGCGGGGATCTGAGCCACCTGCTCATGGTGTCCCAGCCACTTGGCAACGAACGAAACCACAAGCAGAACGCCGCCGGCCAAGGCGATGAATAATCGGCGTTCAAGTTTTTGGGCCCCGCGAGAATCGCCACGCAATGCAGCGTCCTGTTCATGCCTACCGGCGACGGTCAGATCGGACATGGAGTTCTCCAGCTCTTAGCCAGACTCAATGATATGAAGCCGCACAAACGGCGCGTATCCGGGACCGACCGCCCCTGGCCGGTGTGAGAGCGTATCTGGTACGCAGACGATGTGGGGCCGGTTCTCGTACTCGGCCGAGATTTCCCGCCGGTTGCCTGGGCCACTGGAGGGGGCTTCAATGGCTGGGATTGGGCGGGCGGCCCCGACGACACCCCGAGCGTGGACGAATGGCATCTACCCCACAGACCGCGATCGTAGGCGACGGCCAGATGGGCCTGGTGCTGGCTGATGCCCTGGCTGAGCGGGGGGTGGGCGTTCGGCTGTGGGGACGATCCGAGGAGCGGGTCCACCAACTGGCCCAGACACGCCGATCGCCTCGGCGGCTGGCGGACTTCGTGCTGCCCGAGGCCGTGGAGGTGGTTGCGGACGATGCGGCTCTTCTGGAGGGCGTTGACCTCGTAGTGAACGCGATTCCAACCCAGCACATCCGGTCGATCTGGCAACGGCTGGCCCCGCATCTGCCACCGAAGATTCCCATAGTGAGCGTGTCCAAGGGGATCGAGAACAATACGTTGTTGCGCCCAACGCAGGTCGTGGTTGATGCGATCGGCGAGGACCCGGAGCATCCGGCTCGCGCGATGTGTGCGTTGTTCGGTCCAACTATTGCAGCGGAGTTGGCGACTCGCCAACCGGCGACGTTGATCGCCGCCGCGCGGGATCAGAGTGTCGCTGAACTGGTGCAAGACTCGTTCACGGTCGATTGGATGCGCGTGTACCGGCACGATGATCTCATTGGCGTCGAGCTGGCCGGGGCCACGAAGAATGTCATCGCGCTGGCCGCCGGGATGGCCGACGGCATGGGAGTTGGGTACAACGCCAAGTCGGCGCTGTTAGCCCGAGGTCTTGCGGAAATTGCTCGACTCGGGGTGGCGATGGGTGCGCGGGTTGACACCTTCTTCGGTATCGCTGGTGTCGGTGATCTGGCGACGACTTGTTTCTGCCCGCAGGGGCGCAATCGAAGTTGCGGTGAGCGATTGGGGCGCGGTGAGTCGCTTGACTCGATCCTCGACTCATCGGTTTTTGTTGTTGAGGGTGTGCCGACGACGCGATCCGTCGTTCAGCTCGCCGCCTCACACAACGTCGAGATGCCGATCACCACGGCGGTGCATTCGATCCTCTTCGAAGGGCTCGCGCCAGCCGATGCGATCTCGTCGCTGATGCGGCGCGAGCCGAAAGCGGAGTGGATCGGTTAGGAAATGCCAGCAGTCCTGGAGTCAGGGCGCGTCCGGGTTCATTGAGACGACGGGCTCCGGTAGTGATTCGTCGTTGGGCATCGCTTGCATCTCAGACTGCTTAGCCGGATCGGCAGACTCATCCGTTGGCCAAATAACCTCTTGCAACGCAGCTAAGGCACCTTGGGGTAAGACGATTGCAGTCAGCTTGATCGCTCCGGCCACGGCAACAACCGCGACAAAGACCAGCGGCGCTAGTTCGAGTTTTTCGCTCAGATTCTCACGGAAGAAGACGACTATCGCATTTTGGAACCGCCAGACCACTGCGCCAACGAGCACCAGGAACAGCGCCACCGAATATGAGGAATCGATGGCGATGAGTCCTTGTCCATTGTTCCACACAGAACTCAGGAACACGCAACTGATCGCCACGCCGATCGCCAGCGATGCACCCACATACTCACGTCTGGCACGACAGATCTTATAGAAACTGAACAGGCTACTCCCGCCCATGATGAGCGCGATCGGTGTCGCGAGTGCCATCCAATTTGCCGGCTCGAACCATTTACACCCGAGCCGAGCGAAATTCAAGCCGAAGACCAGCGCTGCGATCAGTCCGAAGTAGTAGCCGATTCGTCCGATCAGCTGAGGCCGATTCTGGAACGACGCAAGTAAACCAAAGAGCGTGAGAATGGCTGCGCTACACACGCCATCGAAAAGGGATTCGCCGGATGTGCTACCGATGATTGAAAGCGCCAAGCCACAAAAGCCCATCAACAGTCCCGATCCGAGAAGCATCCGATGTGGAACCACGTTCGGCTGGAGCGGAGGTTCAACCGCGGAATCGGTTGGGCTATCAACGTGATCGGTCTGGCGCTGAGTCTGGAATGCTGTCATGCGAAAGTCACCCTCGGAAGGATGTCAGCCAGTTTGGCCGCCGCCATTGCGAAAAATCGGCTGTCGAACAAGAACCTGGAGTTGGGCGACGATAGTTGGAGGACGTGTGAGTTCTAGGCGATCGGCGTGCGATAAGAAGCGACTGCCGCAGGCGATGAGCGGCCACCGAAAAGTCGCTGTTCACGACCGATATGCCGCCATGGCAGCGTGTTCCGGGACGTCCAAACGCCGGCGATGAACTGATCTGGAAGGATCGAAGCGGCGTAGGGCGTGGTACACAGGCAGCTCAGTCGTCCTGGAATCCCGATTTGACGAGCTTGACCAGTGATTTGACGGCCTCCTCCGCATCAACACCGGTGGCAGCGATTTCCAATTCGGTCCCTCGCGTTGCCGCGAGCATCATCATCTGCATGATCGATTTGCCGTCCACAGGATCACCCTGATCACAGCGGCGCACCGTGACGTTCGATTCCAGCTTCGAGGCTGCTTCCACGAAGATCATTGCCGGTCTGGCGTGCAGACCGAGCTTGTTGGGGATGCTGACGACGGCGGAAGCAGATTTCGACACCGATGGACACTCTATTCACGGGAAAAGACGGCGGTTGAGTTTCGGGCTCGTGCAACACGATCGCGACGCTTCGTCAGCGGACAGGACTCTTAGCGTCGGCTTCTTCCAGCAGGGTTACGACATCGGCGGTGGTCGTGGCCTGGCGGAGAAACCGGCGGAACGTCTCCTGGCTGAGATTCCCGAAAATTGCTTCCATCGCGTCCAGGTGATCCTCGGGTTGATCCTCAGGGCTCAGCAGGAGGAAGATCGAATAGACCGGCCGCTGGTCGAGGGCGTTGAACTCGACGCCGCCGGGACTGATGCCAATGGCGATCGCCATCTTGTTGATGGCGGAATGTTTGACATGGGGTACGGCGACACCATGCCCGAAACCGGTCGAGCCGCGCTTCTCGCGCTTGATGATCGCTTTGACAAACTCGTCGCGAAGCTCGGGGCTCAGCGCGCCGGCGGTGACAAGCGCGTCGATAATCTCGGTAATAGCGCTGTCTCGATCCGTTGCGGCGAGATTGGGGATAATCGCGTCCTTGATGACGATATCGAGCAGTTTCATGCCTCGTTCCCACTCATTGGTGTGTGGTGTTTGTTGTCTCGCAATTTGCTCTTGTGATCCTTTAGCTGTCGGACTGAGCGATCGACGCCGAGGTCGATACAGGCATACAGATCCTCGTGCGTGCCCTTGGCGATAAAGGAGTCATGCCGCTCCACGTCGGTGATGATCTCAACAGTGTACCCGTTCTTGGCCTTGTCGATGACCACCTCGACCTGCTGGACGCGATCGAAGTAACGAGGGAACTTCTGAATCTTCCCTGAGGCGTAGTCCTCGATGGCCGCCGTCAGTTCCATATGCTTGCTGCTGATCTTGATTTCCATGCATGAACTCCGATCCTTAGTGGGAAAAGAGGCCTTATTCGGCCTCTCGTTGGCTGGTCGAAGTGGGCCCTTTGCCTTTGGGCTGGGTAGGCGAATGTTCCGTCATATCAGGCAGTGCTCTGCTATGGGAGGGGTCGTCCAGCGTCTGATGCTGCGGGATCAGCACACCGCCACTGATAGTAAACCGGATCGCCTCCTCGACGCTGATGGGAAGATCGACGACATCGCTGCGTGGTACGGTGATGGTGTAGCCCGTAGCTGGCACCGGAGAACTCGGTATGAAAACCGTAACTGCATCGCCGGATTCTTTGGCGATCGACGCCATCGTCTCACCGGTGAGTAAGCCGATCGTCCAGATCCCCTTCCTGGGGTACTCCACCAACACCACCCGGCTGAACTGAATCTGCTTCTCGTCGCTGAACAGAAAATCCACCACCTGTTTGACGTGTGGGTAAACCTGTTTGAAAACCGGCACCGTCGTGATCACCCCTTCGACCTTCCGATAGATCCGTCGGCCGAAGAAGCCGCCCAGGAGTCTCCCGGCGAAATACACGCCGACGATGGCGGCCACAATCCCGATCATGCGCATGTACCAGCGCGCTTCCCACCAATCATGAATCTTGATCGCGCGCAGTCTCGTGGTAATCGCCGAATCTTGCGTTACGTCAGTGGCCGTGAATCCCAGCGTCAATCGCTCCGCGAGCACTTCATCGTCGGTGGGTTTGAATGCCTCGACCTCGGCCAGTGGCTCCCAAACTTTGGCGACGTTATTCATCGCGAGGCGGATCCAGCTGTTGACCGGATCGGCGATGTTCGTATCAACGAACTGATAGGCTTTGACCATGATCCACAGCGTGAGCACTGATGGCAGCAGAATCACGAGCCCGCGTACGAAAAAACGCCTGAAATCAGAGGAGAATGTGCGCGGCGGGGTTTGGGTCGTCGTCATGGATCGTGTTTCGTCCAGGCACAGACGCGCCGAGGAATCACGGTTAGGTCAATGATTGTAGTGTACGTTGACAGCCCGATTCCTTCAAACGTCGATGCCTCCCAAGCCCCCCAGTTCGTTGGTCACCAGCGCAACGCTTGGAGCGTCACGACGACCGTGAGATACTGTGTGCCGCGGCGAGCCCGAACGCGAACGCGGTCCCCAACGTGCTTTGATGCAATCATCGCCTGAAGTTCCGCCATCGATCGCGTTGGCCTGCCATCAATCGAGACAATCACGTCTCCCACACGGAGCTGGCTTCGACGAGCGGCCGACCCCCGAAACATGCTCTCGATTCGCACGCCGTCGTTACTACCGTTGGGTCCGCTTTCGATTCCGAGGGATGCATCGCCCTGTACGATCGTCGTATCGATCTTTGGACGAGCCGCCAACCATACCCGCCATGCGCTCTCGATCTCCTCCACCGGCATATCGAAGCACGCTTCAAAAGCCATGGCCCCGGTACGGTCCTCGTCGTAGTTCTTGATGAACGATTTGTACCACTGCGCGAGCTTGCCCTGATCCGCAACGAACTCGAAGATCGATCGAACCTGCGGGTACAGTTGACCGGCCCTGGCCATGAATCGGTCGTCGTTGATAACGAAAAGGCTCTTCCATTTCATCAGCCGCCCGTGACCTGCGCGATTCTTGATGACGTTGTGTCGTTCGTTGGGGTGAAACTTGATCGTTCCGTCACCGTTGAGGGTGTAATCCTCAAACAGCGAGGCGAGTCCTTCCTGAATCCAAAGCGGATGTCTTTGGCGCAAACGATCCATGTGCGCATAGTGCAGAGCATGGACGAACTCGTGTCGCAGCGCTCCACCGATATCGCGAGCGATCAAGCGGCGGCGCGAGTGTTCGTAAATCCCACCGATGTTGTCCGCATCAAAAATACGATCGCCGTCGCTGGGCGTCGGCACGGCGATGAGCACGTACGAGCGCATCTCGACATCAAAGAGCGTCGCTTTGAGGTGGTCGGCCTCCTCCTGGAGCATCTGCCGCATCTCGTCATGGGAGACGCGATCAAGCGCGGTGGCGTAGGCGATGCGCCGCTCTTCATCTCGTTCGTATCGATAATGCTCAGTGCCGTACGTCGATCGCCATCGATTCAGGGCGTCATCGGCGCGTCGAGCGGCTCGGCTCTGGAGTCGCTCCACCACGACCTTATATTTGGGGTGATCTCGGATCGACTCCAAGTCAGCGTCGTTGACGATCTGATGCAAGTCACGAAAGCCGGATCGAACGGATCGAAGCAAATACGTCGCGCCGCGCTCCGGCTGGTTGAGCAGGCAGTACGCGCACGCTGCGTTGTACAGCATAACCACGTCGTTGGGATGCTCAGCGAGATACGGTTCGATCAGCGCAATGGCGGCTTCATAGTCACCGTCCGCAAAGCTGTTGAGGATTCGCCGTTCAAGCGCGGGCGCCGAACGACCTTCTTGTTGTGCGTGGGCGATTGCGCAAGAAAGAACGCCCAACAAAATGACCAGACACTTCAGGCAGCGTATTCGCATAGCGGCCTAGTTTAGCGCGCCGTGTCCACTGCGGGAAGCGTGGCCCCCTCAGCTGCGCTGGATTTCTCGATCATTACTTGGTTCACAATCGTTGGTTGATTGTCCAGCCATGCTCGCCATTTCAGATCGATCTCACCCATCGATAGACCGAACACCCGCTCTAATGCGAGGAGGCCCGAATTGTCATCATCAAAATGCATGGTGTAGTCGGCATACCAAGGCTCGAGCAACTCACGCTCGGCCATGAATCGAAAGAATGACCGAAGTTGGGAATAAAACCGGGCGGCCTCTCTCGGCGACGTCTGCTTTGACACGGCCATCAGCTCCGACCAACGCATCAGTTCGCCGGTGCGGGCCATGCGCTTCGCGACATTCTGTCGATCGTTGGGCCCGAACCTCACCGACCCATCGGCTGACAACTCGTATTCCTCAAACAGAGACGCCAGTCCTTCCTGAATCCACAGCGGGTGCTCCTGTCCAAGTTCGTCCATATGACTGTGGTGCAGAACGTGTACGAACTCATGCCGAAGCGAGCGGCCGGTGTCGATGGTGATCAGTTCACGACTCCGATGCCGGTACATTCCGGGGGTGTGGGAATCGCGGCCATGATCCGCAGCTTCGCTCTCGTCCAGAAGTGCAATGAGAACGTAGTGTTGAGGCGGATCGCCGAACAACGTTTGATTCAGCACATCGTTCTGGGCTTGTAAGGATTGGCGAATGGAATCAAGAGCGGCGTCGTCCAAAGTGGTCATGAAGTTGAGGCGCAATCGATCGTCCGGCTCGATGCGATAGGCAGATGATTGGTAACGTCTACGCCACATCTCGACTCGACGTTTAGCCAGCAGCGGATCGGCGGCATCGCGGGCACGGAGGATCGCGTTGTAGATTCCGTGATCGTGCAGCGGCCGAAGATCGGGATCACGCCGCATATGACTGAAATTATTGAAGCCAGCTTTAACAGCATCGATGAGGTGTGTCGCCGCTTGGTCTGTGTCATTCAGCCGGCTACTCACACACGCTGCGTTGTAGAGCATGATCGGGTCGTTGGGGCGACGCTGAAGATAGTCTTCAATAAGCTCAGCCGCGGCGGCGTCGTCACCATCAGCAAGCCGGCGGAAAATCTCCTCCTCCAAAGCAGAACCGCCGGGACCGATCGTCACTGCGCACAAGAGCGCAGCTGTCACAACTGCCGCGGCGCGACCGAGCCATAGCACCCCAATCTCCATCTTCTTTCTTCTCCTGCCGCCGTCCGAGAACTCGAAGCGACTGCTACATCGAATCTAGCCCGAGTTGGGCCCGATGCAAGCGAGAATTTCAAACCGGTAAGATTTGGACGCGACCGCTGTCTACAACGAGCCGGCGAGCAGCGAAAAGGCGGATCGCCTCGGGGTAGGCTTGGCATTCCAGGTCGAATACGCGGGCTGCTAAAGACGCGTGATCGTCATCAGGAAGGACCGGGCATGTGCGTTGGAGAACGACCGGCCCGTGGTCGTATTCTTCATCCACGAAATGAACCGTGCATCCGGAGAATCGATGCCCCGCTTCGAGAACCGCCTGATGAACCGCCGCTCCGTGCATGCCTTGACCGCCGAAGTCCGGCAATAGGGCCGGATGGATATTCATCACCCGACCGATGAACGGCTCGTCCACGCGGAACCAGCGCAGATAGCCGCATAGACACACCAGCTCGATACGCTTCTTGGTCAGCGCAGCCGAGATGGAATCGTGCATGTCGTCTTCGCTGGCGAAATCGCGTTGGCGGACGATTCGCACATCACGTCCTCGTGCTTGGGCTAATTCAACTCCTGCGATTTCGCCGCGCGATGCGATCACCAACTCGACCGCCGCGTTCAGCTCACGACTGTCTATTCGATCGAGAATGTTGGTCAGCGTCCGCCCGCCGCCGCTGATCATTGCTGCGATGCGAAGCGGGTCGCTCATGCCTCTGTCATATCCCCAGCTTCGATGCCGGCCGTGGGGGGGCTTGTAAACGGAATCGGTCGGCACTCTTGATTGACCGACACCATCGTCAGCCGAGCTTCGGTGACGTGAACAATTTCGCCCGTGGCCAGGCGGTCCGCTTCGACGTGAAGGCGAATCTTGATCGAGGTCGTGCCGGTCTTTTCCAGTGAGGTGTAGAAGCTGACGACATCGCCGATGAAGACGGGCGCGCGGAAATCGACTTGCTCGATGGAGACGGTGACCCATCGGTGCAGGCCGAGCTTCCGGGCCTCGATGAACCCCGCCTGGTCGATATAAGAAAGGATCACTCCTCCGAAGATCGTGCCGTAGACGTTCGCGTCCCGCGGCATCATCACGACCCGCAGCGCCGGCGGTTGCTTGGCGTCATCGCTCATCTGGACCATCATCTTCGAGCCAAGCGGTTTAGACAAGTTGGACGGGTGGCGTCGATTGGCCTTTGCCGTGAGACGTGTACGAAACGGGGACATTTTACTCCTTCAGAAAAGTAGAATGTTCCCTGTTTACTGCCCGAGCGGTTGCTTAGGTGCCCTGGTTCCTAAGGTAGGACAAGTGAGTCATAAATCGATCAAGGAATCCTTTGCGGTCACCCTTTGCGTGAAGTTCTTTGGCGTCATCCGCAAAAGATTCCCACTCCCGTGGAATATCGAATTCCCCTGGCGCTTGGCTTATGAACCAAAGGGTAAACACGAGAAACTCCGGAACGCGTTCGCCAGTCAATTCGTCGTATGTTCTGCATGCATCGACTAAGAGACATTCAGTGAATGTTGGGTAGAACCTCAATTTGGCATCAGCATCTCGATCGGCATGCTTGAAAAAGTTCTCTGGTTCGTTGAAGTCGTCGAGCGAACTCTTGCCGCGCAGCTGAAAGTATCGTTGTTTGGCAAACATGGGAGTGCCCTTGCGAGCACTATTTACGTCGCGAATGACATTGTACGCAGCACAGGTGAGCGTGTGAATTGACACTGGATCGCCATCCTGGAAGAACAGTTGGATGCCTACTTCGAGTTGGCGTCGTGCACATTCGAGTTTATTGAGTTCGAGTATATCCATCGATTTGGGCAACCAACATTTAATTTAGCCGTTCAGTATAGCGGGGTTAATGCCGTGCTGGACGCGGAGAGCGAGCCGGGGCGTGTCGCCCCGGTTCACGTGAGGAATAGGTTGACGGTGCGGCGCGCGGCGGACGGGGTTTGGTGTGCGGGCGCGAACCGGGTTGACACAACCCGGCTCGCTGC
>CBDUST010000127.1:0-11803 GCA_965369945.1 uncultured bacterium
CCAAGACCAATCATCGGCCCGATCCGACAATACTCCCCAGTTTTCAACGGAGCATTTAGGAGCCCTTTTTCGTTGGAAGATGGCATCGTGGCCCCGATGGAATCGGGATATTCGACATCGTGGGCGATGTGCCGGCGCGGTTCTTGCGGTTTAGCCGCCGCGCCACCGACCCCGCGTGGCCGCGGCGGGGACATCCATTTCGTTGGGGTTGACCCGTTACTTCTTCTGGGAATCGTCGGCGTTCGGGCCTTTGGTGTGAAGCGACATGATCAAGCCGCTCAAAGCGCTGATCGCCTCGCGAATCTCTTTGAGATCCAGATCGGAGATCTGCCCGTCACTGATGGCGGCGATGGCTTCAGCACATTCCTTGACGGCGTTGACGGCGGCGGTGTCAAACGCCTCGTGGCGAACGAAATGACCACCGAGCTCTTGACAGATGTAGTCCAGCGTCTGATCGCCGATCTCCGCTTCAGCGCCTTGTAGTGATTGCACGAGCCGTTCCACAGGGTTGGGTTGGACTCCAGCGAGAATACGATTGATTTGGCGTGATGAGAGTCCCAGCGCTTGAGCGAACCGCTTTACGCCGACGCTCTTGACCAACTCGGCGAATTGTGCCAGGGCTTCTTGCTGCAGCGGATCGTTGTTCGACGAGTCAGTCATCATCGGAGTATCAAGCAACCACCGTTTCCCGGAGCCTAGTACAGTACCACGAGCGTCAAGCATTGTGGAGTCGGCGTCGGACCGCCGAGCGCATCTTCATCAAAGGCAATGGTTTACAGCAAAGGCGCCACCAAGGCAACCGCGTTGTTCAGCAGCACTTTGGGCCAGGGACGCCGACTCCAGACGTCGGCTTGGATCGCGCGGGAGTCAGCGATGTACGACCGTTGGACGAACCGAAGCTGGCTGGCGAAGTCGGTGTCGTACACGACCATGCTCACCTCGAAGTTCAAATCGAAACTGCGCCGATCAAGATTCGCGGTGCTGACCAGCGCCAAGTCGCGATCGATGGTCATCGTCTTGGCGTGCAGCAGCCCCTTTTGGAACTCGAAGATCTTGACGCCCGCTTCGAGCAGTTGCTGGTAGAAGCTTCGACTGGCCGCAGCCACGAGCGGCGAATCATTGCGGGCCGGCAGCACGAGCGACGTCTCCACACCGCGACGGGCAGCGGTTCGCAGGGCGATCACCGTGGCCTCATCGGGCACGAAATACGGCGTGGTGAGAATCAACTCTTCGCGCGCCGAATGGAACGCCGCTTGGGTCAGTTGCCGCAGCGCATCGTTGTAGGAATTGGGACCGGTGCCCATGATCTGCACGGCGATCCCATCATCAGCAACCGGTGGTTCGATCAGAAGCAGCTCGTTGAGCGCCTCGTCGGTGTCCATATACCAGTCCTCGACGAACAGAACCTGTAGATCGCGGGTGGCCGGTCCAGTAATGCGCACCATCGCATCGACCCATGGCGAGAACTTGCGTTTGAGGGCAAACTCTGCGTCGGCGATGTTCTGCGAGCCGGTGTAGGCGACACAGCCGTCGATGACTGCGATTTTACGGTGATTGCGCAGATCGATTCGGGCGAAGGCCATGCGCAGCACGTTGGCGGGCAACGCGCTCACCACGCGCACGGAAGCGTTCTCCAACTCGCGTCGCAGCGGCGAGCGGAGGAAGTTCTTCGATCCCACTGCGTCGACAAGCAGCCGGCATTGCACACTGCGAGAGGCGGCCCTGATGAGCGCTTCGGCAACTCGGGTGCCGCTATGATCGGGCACGAAGATGTAGAACTCAAGGTGACAGTGTTGCGAAGCGGCGTCGATATCTTCGACAAGCGCTTGAGTGAACAGATCGGTATCGCTGATGAGGCGCAGCTCGTTGCCGCCGCGCGGGAGGTTGTCGCCGACGGCCTCGCCCAGCGTGGCGATAGGGCGGTAAATTGCCGGGACGTCGGCGCTGCGGGCCTGAGCGTTGGCGGTCTTCACGAGGAAAGGCACCTGGAGACGCTGAACGATTTCGCGGTGACGAGCGATTCGGCGTCGGCCGAGGCGCACCTCACCGATGAGGAGGTACGCCAGCAGCCCGACGACGGGCAGAGCCAGGATGAGCACGATCCACGCCAGAGCTGCCGCGGACCGACCACTGCGACAGCGCAACAGAATCACGCCCACAAGGGTGAGTCTGAGCAGGAACTCCGCTCCGAAGGCAATGTATGGCAGTAGCGACGGGAGCATGAGCGATCAACAGTCCGCGGTCAACGCACAGTGTAACGGTGGACGCTCATTGGACGTGTGCGTTCGTGATCGGCTCGGCGGGCGGCTTCCGATGTGCAGCGTAGAACACACCCAGCGCGGTCCAGGCGAGACCGGCTGCTAGGGCGGGCATCCCGATCATCATCCACTGTCTCGCAGCGACCGGAGCGTTAGCCCCCTGGGCTATATGATACACCCCGGTCAGTGGGCCGATGTTCATCATCTGTGCCGCCGAGGGACCGACAAGTGCAGCGATAACGACGACCGCAGGGCCGGCCAAGCATATGGCCAGGCAGGCCGTGATCGCAAGATTGCGGACTCCGGCCCGACGGGAGCCGACTGCTGAGGCAACGACCGCCCCGCCGAGCACGGTCCAACCGACCAGCGTCGCGTCCAGGGCCGCGGTTCGGCTGAGCGTCCACGGCGTCACGAGTCGTAGCGGCCAAATCACGACTTGAATCAACGAGAGCAGCACGATCATGTCGAGGACGGTCTGCATGATGGGGCGCGCCACCGCTGATTGACTGAGGCGAAGCAACGGCCAGCCGATCATCAGCCCGATCCCGATGTATACCAACATCAATCGGACACTCGGGGTATAGCTGGCGGACGACGGCTCGACGGGTGGTCGGACGCCGATGGAGAGTAACCAGGAACCAATCAGCCAGGCACACGCCAGGAGGATCAGTCCGCGCGGCAGTAGTATCGGCGGCGAGGCAGTGTGGGCGGTTGGGTAGGCCATCAAGGTCATAGTGTACGGCTGCCGCGCGAGTATTGGTGATTGCGAGGTGGATGAAGTTGGTTACGACCGAGATCGGGTGCCATGCTTCATCCCCAGTCCGCCGGGGTGAAGCATGCTTTGCCCGGGGGGGCCAAAGCATGGCTCCCGTTCCGGGCGCGAAGGCGCTATTGCCCGGTTACGACCGGTCCGCTGATATCGAGTCGTCGTGGGAAACCGCGGTCGATGTGGCCGTATTCTGAATGGTGGTAGTCCAAGTACTGGAGTTTTTGGTCGGTGGTGACTTCGCCGGCGGTTGGATCGTTGGGCCCGCGTCCCCAAACGATTTCGCAGCCACGATCGGTGATGAGCATCATGGGTTGGCCGTCGAGGTAATTGGTGATGTCGATCACTGCGGTCTGGGCCCGCCAGGGTTTTTCGTTGACGTAGCGCAGTAAGCGCAGGGCGGCGGTGAGATCAGCGCCGTCCCAGAGCGCCCCGGGATTCGCCGGCCGATCGAGTTCCACGCCGACGATCGGGATGAGTTTCGCAGCTCCACCTATAGGAAAGGTCCGGGGCATCAGCCGACCGGCATCGTCCACGAGGTGATCTCCCTCGGCGTCGCGAACCACGGCGAACGGCTCGGCGAACTGCGCATCGATCTGCACTGACTCGGGCGTAACTCGGCGAACCTGATGGACTGTCGTGATCCAGCCGGTGCGAAGGAGCGCATCGCCGGCGGCGACAAGGTCGTCGCGTCGGAGTGGATCGCCCGTGAGTTGCTCTCGAACTGTGGCAATCAGACTGGCTTGCAAATCGTCTTTGACCCACGCAGGTTTGTCTGTGAATTGGACATCGACGGTGTTGGCATACTGGTTCTGCGAGGCGTAGGTCGATAGCCGTGGCACGCCCAGCATCCACAGGCCCAGCACGCCCAGAATCGCCAGCACCCAGGCGCCCGGGCGAAGCAATCGACGCGGCAGACTTCCCTCGTCGAGTACGAGCGGGTTTCGGCGTCGTTTGTGTTTTCCCTTGCGTCGTTTGGTCATACGGTCTCAGTTTGGATCAGCGATCCTTTCCCCGGAAACCCCGTTACTCGTCTGTCCGCGATGATTGGATCGGCGGATTGGTTCGGCCGCGCTTGAGATTCATTTGGTTCCGATAGGTCGAAGGCGGATTGGTGGGCGGCTCAGTGGCACGGGCATCGGTGGGTGGCTCAGTGGCACGGGCATCCTGCCCGTGCGTTGCGTCGTTTTGCCCCTGCACGGGCAAGATGCACGTGCCACTGTGGTAAGGCGAGAGGTCGATTCGTCATGCCCGGGCGGGTGTAGCGGGCGAACGCGCAAGAGCTGCGTCGACGAGCTTGGCGCAAAGGTCGGGCATATCCAGGCCGGCTTGAGCCGCAGCCATCGGCACAAGTGAATGTGTGGTGAAGCCCGGCATGGTGTTGATCTCCAGGAACCACAAACCTGCCTCATCAAGCATGAAATCCACACGGGCCAGGTCGCGGCAACCGAGTCGGTCAAAGGCGTGCATGGCGATTTCGGCGCAACGTTTGGCGACGTCGGCTGGCACATCCGGGTCGAGCTTATACCGCGTGTCGTTACGAAAGTACTTTGCGTCGTAGTCGTAAAATTCAACTGCGGGAACGATCTCGATCAGGGGCAGGGGTTCGTCTTGCACGATTCCGACGGTCAGCTCGCGTCCAGCGATGTACTTCTCCGCCATGATGATGCTGCGCTTGGGGTGCAGTGCGGCGCGAGCGTCGTCTACTTCCTGCTCGGTTCGACAGATAAACAAGTCGATGCTCGAACCATCGTCAATCGGCTTGAGGACCAACGGCGGCGTCAGATCACAAACATCGTCAGGCCCAAGCGCCAATGCCGGGGGCGTCGGGACGCCCTCAGCTGACAACATCGACTTCGTCGCCATCTTGTTCATCGCCAGCCGCGCCGCTTCCGGTGGCGATCCGATGTACGGCTTGCCGAGCAGTTCAAGTCGCTCTTGCAGATGCCCACCCTCGCCCCAAGGTCCGTGCAAGACTGGAAAGACGACGTCGCCGCCGAGTTCGTCCAGCTCGTCCACGTTGGGGTCGTCGATGATTTGCTCGATCACCTCGAACCGCCCGCAATCGCGCAGTGCCTGCGCTGTCTCCTTTCCCGACATCAAGCTGACTTCACGCTCAGCATCCGGTCCACCCATGAGTACGAGCACGGTTCGACGATTGGTGGTCAAGGCTGGGAACCTACTACAAGAGTTGAAACACGGAGGGCCACAGAGGGCCACGGAAGACTCAAGGGTTCTCTTACTCTCATCTGTATCTTGATCTCATTCACTCCTCTTCAGCTTCTTCTCTGTGGTTCTCCGTGGCTCTCAGTGTTTCAACTCTCTTCTGCTTCCTCTCGACGCCACACGACGACCTCGGTTTCAAGTTCGATGCCGGCGTGCTCGTATACTCGTCGGCGAACCAGCTCCAACAGTGCCAAAACATCATCCGCGCGTGCGCCAGGCTCGGTCACGATGAAGTTGGCGTGTTGCGGACTGACCGACGCTCCTCCGATCGTTTGGCCCTTGAGTCCAGCTTCGTCGATGAGCTTCCCGGCCGGGACGCGCTCCTCGGTCACCGGATCAATGGGGTTCTTGAACGTGCAGCCTGCGGACGAATCTGCCAACGGCTGCGTGCTCTTCTTGTACGCGAAGATCTCTTTGACGCGGTCGCGCAGCGCAACGGGATCGGTCGCCTCAAGGTCAAACGTCGCCGAAACGATCACCGGGTCGGGAATATTGGTCGTGCGATACTCGAACCGCAACTCGTCAGCTGGGTAGGTCACCAATTCGCCGCTACGGGTGAGGCAACTCACGCTGCGGACGGCATCGCCGATACAACCGTACGATCCACCGGCGTTCATGCGAATGATTCCGCCGATCGAACCCGGAATTCCCGCCATCTGACTCAAGCCGCCAAGCCCCTGTCGCACCGCGGCCATGAGTGTCTTGGCCATGTCGGCCCCGGCCATCGCCCGCATGGTGTTGATCTGGCCCGATCGGTTGTATTTGATCTGACGGAAAGCGGGGGCATCGAGCTTGACGACGAGCCCATCAACACCGTCGTCGGCAACGAGGAGGTTGGCGCCGCCGCCGAGGATGCGCAACGCCGTGCCTGATCGATGGCAGCGTTTCAGGAGTGTAGCGAGGTCATCGACGGATTGTGGCCGCACGAGCAGATCAGCGCGCCCGCCGATCCCATACCACGTCATCACGCCGATCGCCGCATCGGGCTCGACCTTGACGTCAAGATCGCTGAAGAGGCTGGAGGAGCTTGAAGAAGGCATGGGGGCAGCAAGGCATCATGGCACCGAGGCATCAAGGCATCAAGGGGAGGCCCCGTTTAGCCCCGCCGTTTACGGCGGGTCGAACGTCAACGGGCGATCGTCATCGCAACAGCCCCATTTAGCCCCGCCGTACACGGCGGCTCGAACGTCAACGGGCGTCTATCTGCGCATCGACACCGCGTGGCCGCGGCGGCTCAACTCCAAAAAAAAGATTTGCCAAGTCGCGCAGAATTTTGCCAAAACCGGCATATATACCCGTGGTGGCCGTCGTTCGGCCGCTACGACCGGCCTGAACTACGAAGGAGGATAGCCATGCGACCTCTCATGCCACTTTTGGCCCTAGCAGCGTCACTTCTCACCACCAACGCGGCCTACGCCGACCTCGGCGACCAACTCTTCAAACTCCTCCCCGACGACGGCGCGTCCAACGACCAGTTCGGCTCCGCCGTCGCCATCAGTGGCACCACGGCCATCGTTGGGGCATTTGATGACGACGACGACGGCGCCGGCTCCGGCTCGGCCTATCTCTTTGACATCACCACGGGCGTGCAGATCGCCAAACTCCTGGCCGACGACGGCGCGGCGGGGGACTTCTTTGGCCTCTCCGTCGCGATCTGCGGCACTACCGCCATTGTCGGGGCCGGGGGGGACGACGACAATGGCAGCTTCTCCGGGTCCGCCTACCTCTTCCACACCACCACGGGCCGGCAGATCGCTAAGCTCCTCCCCAACGACGGCGCGGTGGGCGACCAGTTCGGCTGGTCCGTCGCGATCAGCGGAACTACCGCAATCGTCGGTTCCTACCGCGACGATGATAACGGCTACAACTCCGGCTCCGCCTACCTCTTCGACCTCTCTGACCCGGCCAACCCCGCGCAGATCGCCAAACTCCTGGCTAACGATGGCACGGCGGACGACTTCTTCGGTGCCAACGTCGCGATCAGCGGGTGCATCGCCATCGTCGGAGCCCACCTTCACAACGGCAACGGCACCTACTCCGGCTCGGCCTACCTCTTCGACACAACCACGGGCCTCCAGATCGCCACGCTCGTTCCGGTTGGCGGCGTGGCGGTCCACCAGTTCGGCGGGTCCGTCGCGATCAGCAACGCCACCGCCATCGTTGGGGCATCTTCCGACGACAACGGCGACGACTCCGGTTCCGCTTACCTCTTCGACATCTCTGACCCCGCGAATCCCACGCAGCTCTTCAAGCTTCTTCCCAACGACGGCGCGGCCGAGGACTTCTTCGGCCCGGTCGCGATCAGCGGAACTACCGCGATCGTCGGGGCAAGGGGCGACGATGACAACGGCAACAACTCCGGCTCCGCCTACCTCTTCGACGCCACCACGGGCCGTCAGGTCGCCAAGCTCCTGGCCAACGATGGCGCGGCGGGCGACTCCTTCGGCGTTCCCGTCGCGATCAGTGGCCCCCCCGGAAGTGAAGTCGCCATCGTCGGGGCCAATGGTGACGACGACAACGGCAACCTCTCCGGCTCGGCCTACCTCTTTGATGCTGCCGCAGCCGGAAACTGCCCGTGGGACGTCAACGGCGATGGCGTCGTTGACCACCACGATCTCCTTGAGGTCGTTCACAACTTGGGACTGTGCGACGATCCCGACGATTGCCCGTGGGATGTAAACGGCGACGGCATTGTCAACGGCAGAGATGTGGCAGCAGTGGCAACGCACTTTGGGCCGTGTCCATAAGGAGATGGCATCATGGCATCGAGGGGGGCCGTGTAGCCCCGCCGGCCACGGCGGGTCGAACGTGAACGAACATTTATCGGCGCACCGACACCGTGTGGCCCCGGGGGCTAGACGGCGGCTAAACGGCGGCGAGGAAATCGCGCGCGACTTGCCAGACTGGGCCGGCGCCCATGATGACGACCAGGTCGCCGTCACGACACATCACGTTCAGATGCTCGACGATGGCGTCAAAGGGGTACAGGTGCATGGCCGTGACGCCGCGTTTTAGTAGGCGATCGACCAGGTCGGCGGCCCGCACCTTGTGCTTTTCGACCTCTGAATCGCGGACAAAGTAGATATGCGGCACAATCACCACATCCGCAGATGAGAAACTTTGCGCGAAATCCTCCAACAGGAATCGCGTGCGACTGTGTTGGTGCGGTTGGAAGACGCAGATGAGGCGCTTGGGGTGTTCAGCTTGGCGCAAAGCGCGAAGCGTCGCATCGATTTCAGTGGGATGGTGGCCGTAATCGTCGTAAACGATCACTTGACCGTCGTTGGCAACACAGCGGATTCCGAGGCGCTGCATTCGCCGGTTGACGCCTTCAAAGGAAGTGAGCGCTGCGGCGATCTCTTTCCACTGAGCGCCAAGGTAATGCGCGAGGATGGCGGCGGCGGCGCTATTGAGCGCATTGTGCGCCCCGGGCATGGCGTAGTCGCTCCAAGTGCAAAGTATCTGGTTCTCGACGCACACTTCAACGCGAGAATTGAGAGCGTCGAAAACAACGTGATAGTCGGCATCTTCGTTGTAGCCGAAGGTTTCAACATCACACACCAAGGATTTGATCACTGCGTCTCGATGAGCATCATCATGTGCGATGAGCAGTCGACCGCCTCGTTGGGCTGGAGGCAGTAGACGCGCGAACTCAGCGAACGCATCGACGATCGCATCGAGGTTGCCGTAGACATCAAGGTGATCTTCTTCGAGGTTATTGATGAGCCCGATGATGGGGCGGTGGTGGTGGAACGATCGATTGAACTCACACGCCTCGGCGACGAGTATCCCCGGACCTCCGGAATAGGGGCCGTCGCCGGGAACGGTTGCAGCGCCGGTTCGGCTACCTCCGCCGATCTGCGGGCAATCAGCCCCGACGATGAAGCTGGGATCAAGCCCGCACCGCACGAGCACGTGGCACAACATCGCGGCGGTCGTACTCTTGCCATGTGTACCGGCGATCGACACGCCGGTGCGGAGTGCCTGGATTTTTCCCAATGCCTCGGCGTAGGAGAGGGCGGGGATGCCTCGTTGTTTCGCGGCGAGGTGCTGAGGATGGTCGCTGCTGACTGCGGCGGAGGCAATTACCAGATTACAGTCGGCGGGTAAGGTGTCGGCGGATTCTTGGGTCGTGATGGAAATTCCGTCGGCTTGCAGCGCGGCAGTGAGGTCGTTGGGTACGGCATCGCAGCCGCTGCACGCCGCGCCTTGCGTCTTGAGCATGCGCGCTAATCCGCTGAGCCCACAGCCGCCGATTCCGATGAAATGAATCGTCCGGTCAGACAGGCCCGGCTCGGCCGTCCGCTCCGGGGGTGCGGCGTGCGCCGGCTGCGCGACATTGACAGACGGGGGAGACATCACGTGATTCTATCGGCGGCGCAGCGACAACACCGTTGAGATTCACATGTCGGCAAAAAGCGGGACAGGCTACTCTTGCGCGAATGAGTAGCCTGTCCCCGTCTTCCTCGGTGGGCTCGGGCTCACTCGTCTCGCCCGATCGTGAATGATCCGATTTGCTGTTGTCGTGCGCCGGGCAGGCTGTCAAACTGCTCCGGCGTTAGCAGCGACTGAAGCTGCTTGGCGTATCGACGCCCAAGCCGGCTGCGCTGGCGATGGCCGTCCATGATCGGGTTGGCGGGGCGGTCCTCGAAATTGAACGACCCCGACCGGACCTTCTGCATCATCTCGATCATGCGCATCCTTTGGCCGGGCTGGTACTCGTGCGTCGCCTGGACGAGCTGTTCGTTGGCCAAGGCAAGGTCTTCGAGGAACGCCGTTTCAAGATTGGCTATGGCATCAAGGACATCCGGGTCGAGCCCTTCGATGGCCTTGGCGTCGTCAAACAGACGCTGCTCACGTGTCTTGCGATAGACGGAGCGGTATGCCTTTTGGCGACCTGCGTTCCGCAAGCTTGACGATTGGGGCTCTTCGAGGCCGCTCGCGATCGTTTGGAGAAACTCATCGTTCACATCTCGAACCGCCAAGCGAAGCTCAGACTCACGCTCCATCAGCTTGAGGGTCTGGTCGAAATCCTGCTCAGCCCAGGCGAGGAAAGAATCGATCTCCGATTCCGTGAGGTACTGATTGCGGTTGCTCAGTGTGTCATCCAGACGCAATTCGTAGTCCTTGAGGGTCGTCGCAGTCGGCTGCTGATCGCTCACCCCCGGAAGGGACTCATCAAGCAGCCTGTGAAGGTCAAGGCTTTCGCCGGCGAGTTGGCCCTTGGACAATGTATTGAGGCGTCGCAGATGTCGTTGAACTCCCGGCCATGCCTTTGCTTGCTCCTTTGGAAGCAGGAGCATGAGATCGCTTTCGAATTCGTTCTTCAGTTCACTACGCTGGGCTAAGAGGGTTCGCGCAGCTTTGGCGACGTCATCGGCGGAGGCCTCTTCCTCTTCGCCGGCCTCTCGGCGCGCCTCACGTGCTTCAATTTCCGCAACAGCCTTGGCCAATTCATCGCGTCGTGCAGCGAGGCGTTCTTCCAAGCGCTCGCGAAGTGAGTTCTGGAGTCTTTCAAGCACCTCCGGCGGGATTGTGTGTTCGCCGGCTTCGTGTCCCTCGTGGTCATCTTCGACGCCGGCTATCACAGCGACATGCATCTCGACCATTTCCTCACCACCGCCGCCACCTTCACCGCCGCCACCACCGACCCACGTTGCGTCGCCACCTTCACCGCCGACTGAATGTTGCATGACTCCGACGAACGTGCCTTCGCCGCCTTCCAACTGGAACACCTGTGCGTTGGCGAGATTGTCCCCGAGGCTCTTGAGGACCGTGTCGGCCATCTCCTTGGCACCCTCGGAACCGAGGTGAGCCAAGGCTCGATCAGGCCCGTCGAATCGTTCCCTTACCGCTTTGAACTGCTCGACCGCCTGGTTGAAGCTCTCGGTGTAGTCGTCCAGCAGCACTTGGAGCACGAACCGCTGGTCTCGGGTGATCTGAAGCTCCTGGAGCAGGATTTTCAGATCACGGCGTGTATAGTCCGGGCGGAGGAGATTGGAAAATCGCCCCGGAGCCACCGTTTGGGTGAAGCTGCCGCCGTCGGAGCTACGGATCATGATCCGCTGCTGGGCCGGGGCTTGGGTGGCCCAAATCGTCATCCCTATAGCGATGGCGGAAAAACACAACGGCAAACGTGAGCTGGTGGTGACGATCATCTACGTATCCTCCAAGGGTGGTCTTGAGTCGGCAACCGGGAAGGGCCACCCGGGAGCGCAACGCTTTCAAAGGATAGGATGCTCGACGCGGGCGGATATGTCAGAGGAAATGGCGCGGATCCGCCAATTCATGGCCTCGCACGCAGATCCGCCGGGGCGGGCCCGGGTCGCCGCTGATGCCCAATGCCTAGCGCCTTCTTCTCAAGCCTCAAGCCTTCTTCCTAGTGCCAAATGCCTTCTTCCTCACGGGCACGCGCCCCAGTTGGCGAGGAGGGCCAGAATATCACTGGCGCCGACGAAGCCGTTGTTGTCGAAGTCGGCGGGGCAGCCTTTGCACGGGCCCCAACTTGCTAGTAGTGCCAGCACATCGGATGCGCCCACAATTGCGTTGTCGT
>CBDUST010000128.1:0-11519 GCA_965369945.1 uncultured bacterium
GGTGATGAGCCACGACAACGCTATCGATGTGCGTGTTGTGCCGGTGGTGGTCCGGGCGGAGGGGGCGCTGGTTTCGACCGGGGTGGGCAGCTTGGCTGGGGTGGGGCTGAACCGGCTGGAGAAGGAGGCGATCCGCCAAACCCTGGCGATGACGGCCGGTAATCGTGAGCAGGCCGCTCAGCTCTTAGGGATTGGCGAGCGTACGCTGTACCGGAAGCTCAAGGAGTACGGGCTTCGGTAGATCACTCACAGGCATGTTCCGGCTGTACAGCCCCGTCAAGCCCCCGAGACACCCCAAGAGTCGGTGCAACATTCCCGCCGGCACCAATCGGATAATACCGACCGTTTTTTTGTTGATCGATCTTGAAGTTGCCGTACAATGATATAGGGTCCACGCCGCCATCGTCATAAGCGCACGGATCGCCGCGACGGCGCCTTGCAGTTTCGGGTGATGAAGCGATATCTGCGAGTGTGACTTGGTTCTAGATTGTTGGCGACTTTTGTTTCCACAAGATCGGATCGGAGAGAGAGCATATGTTGCACCAAGCGAGTCGGTTTTTCCCGCGCGCGTTGTTCGCCACGGCCGGTGTGGTTGTCCTCGGGGCGTCATCTTTTGTGTCTGCGGACACCATCCAAATCTTTGCAGACACGCTCAACAGCGCTGAAGGGATCGGTGACTTCACGGGTTCGCTCACCTACGACTTCATCGTGGGCGATATGGGCGTGCTGACCGTGGATCTGACCAACACGAGCGCCCCAGACAACGGCGGTTGGCTCACCGGTTTCATCTTCAATATCGGAAGCAGCGATCCGAACGTCGCCGCCCCGTACACCGGTGGAACACATCCTTTTGAGGACGCCCCCGGACAGGACGGGGCGCCGTATGGGAACCCGTTTCTTGCGGGCGCGGCATTGGGCGGTAACTGGCTCGGCGGCGGCTTTGCCGGAGACGGCATCGCGGTCGGTGACTCGGGCAGCTTCTCGTTCGACGTCTTGGCAAGCGATGCTGCTTCGTTACGTGCATCGAGCTTCCTTGAGGGCCCGTTTAGGTTCAACTTCATGGTCCGCTTCCGCGGATTTCTTGATGGCAACTCGGACAAGGTGCCTGCGGTGCCTGCACCGGGTGCTCTGGCTCTACTGGGGATCGCAGCGCTGGCCCAACGAAGGCGCCGCCGATCTGCCTGAGACTGGCGATGACCGCAGGGAACCGCGAGTAGCCGGCCCAACTTCTAGGGATTGGCGAGCGCTGTATCGAAGAATCTCAAGAAGTACAGGCTTGGGTAGGGGCCCCAACCGCTGTTGAAGGCCCACCAAGCGGACTATTCGTCCGTTGGCGCCATGGGTTTGCCCAAATTGACTCAAAGGCCTTGGTATCCCCATTCTTCCATCTTTTTGATTGACGCCCCCCTAGGCAACCAGTAAACTCTTGCCGGGGTCCACGCCGCCGTCGGTCCGAGCACACGGATTGCCTAGACGGTACCTATCGGCGCAGAGTACAAGAGCGAGTGATGGATGTGGTTTCGTTCTGAACTCTTGTCGTCGCATGTGTGGACGAAGAAGCTAGGAGAAAGAAGGAAGATATGTCCGGCCAGGCAGATCGATTCATCCCGGGAGCGTTGTTCGATACGACTGGTGCGGTTGTCCTTGGGGTGTCAACGCCGAGGAGGCCAAAGAAGATTGGGATGTCGCGTGCCGGGCTCGGTAGCGCTTGCTTGTTAGCGCTCGTCGCTACGAGTTCTGCGCGGGCGGACCTGCTGAATCTCGAGTTGCTCGACTTCCCGGACATCTTCTCGGGATTCATCGACGTGATGTACGATGCGGGGAGTGACCAGTTTACGGCGACGGGGTTCGCGCTGACGTTCGACGACGACGGCATCGGTTCCCCAGAGAATATCATCGGCGGGGCCTTTACAATCGCGGCCACCATCACGGAAGGCGGTTTGTTCTCCAACGGCTCGCTGACGATCGAAGGCGATGTGCTCGGGTTCGGGAGGACGCTGCTCACCGCAGACTTGGTGGAGTTTGGGTTCTTGAATGATGGCGGCGACCTGTTTGAGTTCGTGTTTGAGGTTACCGGAGGCGACTTAGCCATTCCGGACCTGTACGGTGCGCTCGGTACGCAGGGCGGCGTGATCCTGGACGCGAACTTCGGTGGGACCGGGTTCTTCGGGAGCTTCGATGAGGATTTCAACAACAATGACGGGATGCTGGGCTTCGGCTTGGGTGTCTCCGATACGGCTCCGCTGATTCCGGGGCCGGGTACGCTGCTGGTGCTGCTCGCAGCCGGCGGGCTCGGGGCTCGCCGACGGCGCCGGCGGTAAAGGTTTCAACATCAGGGTGGAGAAGGAGGAAGTTGACATGCGTTCAAGAAAGCATCTGTATCTGACGGCCGGTCTGGCCGCGGTGACCGGTATCGCAGGCCTGGCCCTGGCGGACCTGCTGGGAATTGCTGGGTTGCTGGACTTTCCGGTCGTGGCCTACGACAGCGGCGGAGTGACGGACTACAACGCCGGTACCGACATCTTCATGATCGACGGCGCCCCGACGTTCATCCGTTTTTCCGCAGACACGCCTCCCGTGGAAGTCATACCCTTCGATGGCCAGAAAGTGCTGACGATCGATGTTCTGGTGGATGCGAACGGGCTGGTGTTCGACGGCGTACCCGGGGCGGATCTCATCCTCATAGGTACAGTAGCGGACCCGTTTGGTAATACCTTCTCGGGCACGCTGCTCACCGGCGAGGTCTCCGAGTTCGGCTTCCTGGATTCGGGTGGCCCAACCGACGAGTATGACTTCCGGTTCACGGTGACCGGCGGTGCGCTCGCCGACCTCTATTTCACCGATCTGGATATTGGCGTCACTGTGACCAGTGAAAGCTCGAGTTTTGTGGGTGTCTTCAGCGGCAACTTTGGCGGCGGAGCCAAGGGCAATCTCGGTGCCATTCCCCTTCAGCCCGGGCAAGAAGGCTGTACACCTGGCTATTGGAAGCAGACGCACCACTTCGACTCCTGGCCGGCTCCGTATGGGCCGGACGATCTGTTCGAGGTCGTCTTCGGGGTGGACGTTCCAGGCAGCGACCCACTACTTTCGGAAGCCTTGAGGTTGAAGAAAGGTGGGCTGAATGCGCTGATGCGGCACGCCACCGCGGCCCTGCTCAATGCGGCCAAGGTCGGGGTGGATCCTGACCCCGCGTTTGACACCCCGGCTGAAGTTATCGCGGCGTTCCAAGCGGCCTTCGACAGCGGCGACCCCGACCAGATCGAGATATTGAAGGACCTGTTGGACGACTCCAACAACCTTGGATGCCCACTGAACTAACGCCTCGATTACCCCTGGGTGAACGAGTTCAGGGCAGCAGCGACCGACGCGCTGATTGACACAAGGGCCAGCCTGCGGGCTGGTCCTTGCGTATTACCTTACCGGTCGCGGTCGGTGACTCGGGGCGCTTCTCGTTCGACGTCTTGGCAAGCGACGCTGGTTCATTACGGGCCTCGAGCTTCCTTCAGGGTCCATATCAATTCAACTAGGCTCTGTCCGAAAACTCAACGCGAATCGGGGTCGTGGCCGATGATCCCACCTTTCACGCATGCGGAAAGGATGCCTCATGTTCCGACATCGACTTACGGATGAGCAATGGACGTTGATCGCAGACCTGTTTCCTCCACCCAAACGGATGGGCCGGCCGCGTCGCAACGCCCGGACAATGATCGACGGCATTCTGTGGATTCTCAACACCGGCGCGCAATGGCGCGACCTGCCGCCCGCCTTCGGCCGAAAGCCCACGGTCTGGGATCACTTCGATCAATGGAACAACGACGGCACGCTGCAGGCGGTTCTCGATCGCCTGCGTGCCGGCGTCGAGATCGACAATGAACTGTGGTGTGTCGATGGCACGATCGTACGTGCGGCGAAGTGTGCTGCGGGCGGTGGGAAAAAGGGGATCCAGACGAACCCGACGACCACGCGCTCGGCCGCGGTCGCGGCGGTTTGACCTGTAAAATCCACATTTTGTGCGATCGGCGCGGTCATCCGCTTCACTTTCATCTGACGGCCGGCCAGGCGCACGAAGCGTCCGTATTCGATACGCTCATGGTCGGCGCCGATGAACAGTTGATCGATGAAGTCGGCGAGCCGATCGCTTGGCCGGTGGCGTTGGCGGGCGACAAGGGATATCGCGCCGACTGGATCGATGAATACCTGCTGGATCTGGATATCAAGCCGGTGATCCCGTCCAAGCGCAACCAGGATCGCGATGGTCGGCCGGTCGAGTTTGACAAGCAGGCATATCGCGATCGCAACATTGTTGAACGTCTGATTGGCTGGCTGAAGGAATGCCGCCGCATCTTCTCACGATTCGAAAAAACCGCGAAGAATTTCGGCGGGATGATCCGCATGGCGTTCATTCAACGTTACAGAGATTGGCCGTACAATGACTTCTCGGACGGAGCCTAGTCCAAGCCCGGAACCATTTTCTGTCTTCTTTCGTTTGATACGCGCGCCGGCTCGCTTGGGCTGGCGCGTCTCGTTTTGGGTAGTGGTAGCGCGTCGAGCGTGGCACCACGCTAATATCACCTCGAAGCCCCAAAAACGACTCCCGACCCCTTTTATGGGAATTGGGGCTAATACACGAGGTACTGATGCCGGTTTTGTCATTCGACTTGGTTGATCGTGCCCGTGGTTGGGGCGATCCGCAGGTCGATGAAGCTCGAACCGAGAAGCAAGCGGACCACGGGCTGGGCCGAGATATCGGCGATACCCCCCTGGGCGTCGAATCCCAACACGTTGCCGGTCACATCGGTGAGGCTCAGCGCGACGCCGACAGCACTGCGGGCTCGATCCTGCCCGAAGGTGACGAGATAGGGCCGGCCGTTGTCCGGACGCGGGATCGGTATGCCGGGGGCATCGGCATAGGCCAGCCAATACCGATCGTTGGCTGGATCGAAGCTCACGACGACGGGGTCGGCCGGGTGCGAGATGGTCATCACTTGGGCCAATTCGATATCCGAAGTAACCAGCCCGGCGGCGGCGGCGAGTCGCAGATGCGTATCGTCGCTGAGCGTGGGCGTCACCAAAACCCCAGCTACGATGATGATCGTGATCGTCATCATCAGGTCGATCAGCGTGACGCCGCGACGGGTCGTGTTGGTGGGCGATCTCGTCATCATGATTCCATGGCGACGGGCACGGCCAACTCTACCGGCTCGTCCGAGATTACCGTTTCGGTTTGCTGCTCCCATTCCTTGACGTCGGTGCCGAAGGACATGATCTCGTACTGAACGGGTACGGGCCGAGGCGTGGTGTCATCGATCGGCGCCTCGACCGATTCCAATGAAGTGGACGAGATGGTGGTCTCGCCGTTGGCCTCGACATTGGTCCCGGTCTCATCAGCAAGACTCTGAAGTTCGGCGTCGTCGAGTGAATCAAGCGAATAGAGTTCGGTGATCAGCGTTCCATCGTCGTTGTACAACTCGCTGTCGGTGTTGGTGTATCCGGTGCGCGAATCCAGCGAGTGATCGTAGAACAATGCGCCTTGGTCGGTGATACGTAGCCGGTTCGCCGCAACTCGACCATACAAAGCAGACTCGCCTCTGATTTCCATGTCGTAGTCCGGGGCGTAGATGCTGCCCTTGACGACCGTGTTGTCCCTGAGCGACCATCGGTTCTCATAAGGCGGCAGGCTGTAAACCTGAACCCGCTGTGGGTCCATATACGCGGCGCTCCCGGTGTTGTCTCGCGTGTTATCAGCGCGCTCGTCGCCGATGTAACTATCCGACAGTTCAAGGGCGCCTCGTACGTACACGTCCAGCGTCGAGCCTGGCGTAAGTTCGATCGCCGAGTTGTCCATGACAAAATCGCCGAAGACCACCAACGTGACATTTCCGTCGATGGTAAGCTCAGATCCCGCCAGCAACCTTTGATCGTCGTCGGTGACGAGCGTGATATCGCCTTGAAGTGTGACGTGCGAGTTCTCGTGGGTCACCTGATCCCATCGTCCGTCCATGGCGTAGGTGTAGTTTTCGCCGAAGGTGTTGACGCTTGGATTCGGACTTGGATCCTCGGGTGCGGTCACGCCGGGACTGGGCGCGTCGGGAGCGACAGCCGTGTCGGACAACGCGACCGAAACAATGTACGAACCGCTGGAGTTGGTAATCAGCGCATTGGACGCATCCGGACTGTGATAAACAGTGGTGTCGATGACCGCAGCGTTATCGTGTAGATCGATGCTGGATGGATCGACGGCTTGCGTTCCCACGGCGATACGCATCCCCAAGTCTGCCAGCGGCGCCGTTGGCCAGCGCGTGACGACCGCGTCGCCGGAGAGCTCCAGGTCGCCGGTGGTGAAGATGGCAAACTCGCTCAGATCCACACTGAAGGCGGAGTTGTATTCAAGCGGGACGTACGCCACAGCAATTGCCGCTTGCTGCACATCATCAACGACCGCGGTACTGGTGAGGCGGATGTACTCGGCGTCGGCCGTGGGCGGTTGGCCCGTGGCAAGATCGATGATGTCCAGGTCAATAAGCGCCCCGTCCATGAGGTAATCATCCAACAGCTTGCCGTTGATATGGTTGGTGCGCCAATCGGTCTCTGTCTCGAAGACGGTCAGGCCAAGCTGCAATCCGGCGGTTGCAGACCAACGAGCGGCGGCGGCCGAAGCGACGTTCTGACCGATGGCGGCGGAGTTATCGCGACTCGCCAAATACGCGGCGGCCATGATCGTGGCCATCATCAGACTGATGATCACCAGCAACATGGCAACGCCTCGCCTGGCCCGGTTGTGCTTGTTGCGCTTCAAGAGATAACTCCTTAGTTTACCGGCGGTCGGTGCAGACCAACGGTGGCTGAAACGTGCGTCGGGAGCGACCCGTTCGATGTCGAAAAGTCCAATTGGTACTCGACGTGTCGGCTGTCAAGAGGCTGGTCGGCGTCGAGGCGCACCGTTGCGCGTTCCAATCCGTCCACGAGCGGCAAATTGCCAACCCACCCGTTGCTGCTATACGACTCGAGCACAGCCATCCAATCTGCGTCCCGGCTGTACTGGCGATCCGCCAAATCCTTTGCCGTTTGCTGCCAAGAGTCGGGAAAGTCCACGAAACACACGTCGATCGTGCCTTGAGAGGCGTCGTGCAAGAGCCAGCGGATCTCGGTCGCGTGAACGGCGCCGCCGTCGCGGGCATCCTCCAGCCACAGTACAACGTCTGAGCCGGTGGCGTCGAGCACTGCTCGCGACGGTGTGATGTAGGCGGCCAACCTCGTCTGCGCTGCATTGGCGCGAACCATCAGCGAGCGATTATCACGGCGGGTGCTGACCCCGGCGACAACGGCGCTCATCATGGCCGAAACGGCCGTGGCAACCATCGCCGTGATGGACAAGGCCAGCATCAGCTCCAGGAGGCTGAGGCCTCGGCGTGTTGGGGTCAACAACAATGTCATGGCGACGCCGGCTCCGGACTAAAGTGCGTGATCTCGGCGAGTGGCCGACCGCTGGGGTTGAACGCGCGGACAAGGATATGGCGGCCGCGCACGACAACGCCCAGATCGGTGATCGACTCCAACTTCGTGATGATCTCCACTTCGCGCCCAACCGCTGCGAACATCCTGGGCATCGGATTGCCTGCGCCATCCGTCATTGTCCCGGCCGGTTCGTTGAAGCCATCCCAGGTCGGTAGGTCAGGGTAATCTTCAGTAATGATGCGGCCGATGAGTTCCTCGGCGGCGAGTGACGCGGCGATCCGCTGCCGCGCTTCAAAGGCGTGCAGTTGTCCGGCGGTGACGGCGGTTGTCACGCCCACGACTACGGCAAAGAGAATCCCCGCGGACATCAACGCTTCCAGAAGCGTGAAGGCTCGGCAGTTGCGGCGCCTGTGAACGTGTGCGCGCGATCGATTCAAGAGCGATAACCTCCAGCGGCAGAGTTTGAGACGTAGTCGTTGCCTATATAGATCGAATACCCGCTTCCCCGCACCAAGCGGGCGATGGATGATCGATGGCGACAAGGGAATAACCGCGCAGCACAGCTGCCAAGGACCACGCAAACTGCCATCTGCGGTCCGATAGCAATCTCCAGGCGTGTTCCTCCAACGCGACCGACGGCACACGTCGCTGACGTCGAAGCGGAGGGCGAATCCAGGTTTGCCTGCTGAGTAGTGAAGGTCGTTCAATACGAGTCTCCAGTGATTCCCGGGTGAGCCGGGTTGTGTGAATCCGGTGGACGTCAGAACTCACCGCCCGTGCGAGCGCTATGGGCCTGCCGCGTTCACCGGCCCGACACGGGCCGGCACAGGGCAGAGGGTACGATACGAGGGTGAGAAACGGGGATGCAGATCCCAGCCGCTCAAGAGAACCCCGAATTCTGTCCTTCTCGTGTTACATCGTGGTTGTGCTTGAACACGCGCGGTACGCTGGCACGCTGTTCTTACTCGGTAGCATGGAGGCGCCTGCCTCCGCTGCCGGCTTTGCACAGGCCGGGAAGAATGAGCGTTCCGGTGTCGTCAAGCGAATCCGCGAAAAGCTCATCGAACTGGACGGCGGTCCGGGTATCTGCGAGCCGGCATGAACGACTTCACTCAAATCCTCTCAGCCATCGAACACGGCGATACCCAAGCGGTCGACAAGCTGCTGCCGCACGTCTACGCGGAACTTCGCGCACTGGCACAACATCAGATGTCCGGCGAGCGAACCGAACACACCTTGCAGGCAACGGCCCTTGTACATGAGGCCTACTTGCGGCTGGTTGGCGAGCAGAACCTCTCTTGGGCCAATCGCCGGCATTTCTTTCGTTCCGCCGCCGAGGCCATGCGGCGCATATTGATCGAGCACGCCCGCAAGCGCGGGCGTGTCAAACGAGGCGGCCATCTCACCCACGTCTCGCTGGATGCCCTCGAATTGGCGGACGGCGAAAATTCTGGCTCTAGTCTGGTCCTCGACGAAGCAATACGGCGCCTAAGTGAACAGGACGATCGCGCCGCCGAAGTGGTTCGGCTACGGTTCTTCGCCGGGCTGGACATCGAGCAGACGGCCAAAGTACTTGACGTATCGCCCATGACGGTCAAGCGCGAGTGGAAATTCGCCCGCGTCTGGCTCTATGGAGCGCTGCAAGACGAACCGGACTGAATCAGATCAGGAGCTGCCTAATGGAGAGCGAACTCTGGCAACGCGCCAAACAGATCTTTCTCGACGCCGCCGAACTGCCGCAGGAAAAGCGAAAGTCGTTCCTAACCGCGGCCTGCGGCGACGACGACGATCTGCGAGCGCGCGTCGACGCGCTCTTGGAGTCCGAGCAGCAGGCGGATCAGTTCCTGCACACCAAGCACGAGACCGGCGAGAAGAAGAGCCTCAAGGTGTCGACCGACACCGACCGGTTGGGCGAAGGCTCGGGCACGCGGATCGGCCCGTACAAGCTGCTCCAGCGCATTGGAGAGGGCGGTTTCGGCGCCGTCTACATGGCCGAGCAGACCGAGCCGGTGGTTCGCAAGGTCGCTTTGAAGATCATCAAACTGGGGATGGATACCAAGCAGACGCTCGCCCGCTTCGAGGCAGAGCGGCAAGCCCTGGCGATGATGGACCACCCCAATATCGCCCGCGTGCTGGACGCCGGCGCGACCGACAGCGGACGCCCCTACTTCGTAATGGAACTGGTCAAGGGTGTTTCCATCACGAAGTACTGCGACACAGAGCGGCTCAGCACACGTGACCGTCTCGATCTGTTCATCCGAGTCTGCAATGCCGTCCAACATGCACATCAGAAAGGAATCATCCACCGCGACATCAAACCGTCCAACGTGATGATTACGCTGCACGACGGCAAGCCGGTGCCCAAGGTGATCGACTTCGGCATTGCAAAGGCCACCAACGCCCGCCTGACCGAGAGAACACTCTTTACCGAGTATGGCCAGTTGATAGGTACGCCGGCGTACATGAGTCCTGAGCAGGCCGAGATGAGCGGGCTTGACGTGGATACACGCAGCGACATCTACTCGCTGGGCGTGCTGCTCTATGAATTGCTCACCGGTCTGACGCCATTCGATGCCGCCAGTTTGCGCGACGCGGGCTATGAGGAAATGCGGCGGATAATCCGAGAGGAGGAGCCGCCCAAGCCGAGTACGCGTCTGAGTTCGGCAGGGTTTGACGCCTCTGAATTCGCTGCGGCCAACCAAGCCAAGCAATCCGCTGACACCGGCCTGGCGAGCAGCGGTATTAGTTCCATCGACGACATAGCCCGTTTTCGTCGTACCGATCCGGTCTCACTGTCGCGTCAACTCCGTGGCGATCTCGACTGGATCGTGATGAAGTGTCTCGACAAGGACCGCGCCCGCCGCTACGAAACCGCCAACAGTGTGGCACTGGAAATCGAGCGGCATCTTAACAACGAGCCGGTCCTGGCCGGCGCGCCCAGCCCTGGATACAGGCTCGTCAAATTCGTGCGGCGACATCGCCTGCACGTCGCAGTCGCCGGTGTGATCACAGTAGTACTTATCGCCGCGACAATCGTGTCGATCGGCTTTGCGTTGAGCGAAGCGGAACAGAGTCGCGTCGCCCAAGCGGCGGAACGGGAACAGAGTCGCGCCCGTGAGGAAGCGGAAGTGCAGACCAGGATCGCCGAGGCGGTCAACGAATTTCTTAACCAGGACCTGTTGGCCGCCGTGATGCCGTCGTCCGAGTCGGGCAAGGGCAAGGACGTTCTGATGCGGGACGTATTGGACGAAGCGGCCGTGCGGATCGACCGGGAGTCGGGTGTTGGAGGACGCTTCGAGGAAATGCCTCTGGTGGAGGCGTCGATCCGCGCGACGTTGGGCGGGACGTACTTCATGCTCGGGGAATACCCCGCGGCCGAGCCGCATCTGGAGCGGGCGCGGCTGCTGAGGCATCAAGTGTTGGGCGAGGAGCATCGGGACACGCTCGGCTCCATGCACACCCTCGCTCTGCTGTACTACAGGCAGGGTCGCCACGACGACGCGGAGCCGCTGTACGTCAAGATGCTGGAGATCTCGAAGCGCATCGTGGGCGCGGAGCATCCGGACACGCTCAGCTCCATGAATGCCCTCGCGCTCCTGTACCAGAATCAGGGCCGCTACGACGAGGCGGAGCGGCTGTACGTCGAGACGCTGGAGATCGCAAAGCGCGTCCTGGGCGAGGAGCATCTGGACACGCTCCTGCCCATGCACAACCGCGCGAACCTGTACGCGATTCAGGGCCGTTACGACGAGGCGGAGCCGCTGTACGTCAAGACGCTGGAGATCACGAAGCGCGTCCTGGGTGACGAGCATCCGTACACGCTGAGCTGCAAGGACGGCCTCGCGCTCCTGTACGTCGAGCAGGGCCGCTACGACGAGGCGGAGCCGCTGTACATCAAGATGCTGGAGACGCAGAAGCGCGTCCTGGGCGAGGAGCATCCGAACACGCTCAGCTGCATGAACAACCTCGCGCTCCTGTATCGGGGTCAGGGCCGCTCCGACGAGGCGGAGCCGCTGTACGTCAAGACGCTGGAGATCAAGAAGCGCGTCCTGGGCAAGGAGCAT
>CBDUST010000129.1:0-11450 GCA_965369945.1 uncultured bacterium
CCCGGCTGAGCCAGCCTCGGTCGTGAATTTTCGCTGCGCCATCGATCACCTGATCCATCAACGCTTCCAATGCAGCCAGTTCGTCATTGACCGCGATACGAAGGGCCATAAAGGTTCGCGTGGCCGGATGCAATCGTGACTTCCGTGCCCGTGAGCCGTATGCCTCTTGAACGATTTCCGCGAGCTGTGCCGTGGTTTGGATCGGCTTGGCATTGCGAGTTTGTACAAGTTTTCGAGCGATCTTCGGCGCGTACGGCTCCTCGCCATAACGACCGATCAAATCGGCAAGTTCTGCCTCCGAACACGAGCGTAGAAGATCCGCTGCGGTCACCTGGCCGTCGGGGTCGAAGCGCATGTCCAACGGCCCGTCGGATTGGAAGCTGAACCCGCGCTGAGCGTCGCTCATCTGCGCAGTACTGAATCCCAGATCCGCCAGCACGACATCGGCGCGAAGCTGTCGTTGCACCAGATGTTGGGCTACACGCACGAAACTGTCAGGTATGGGCACAAACTCTCCAACCGAAGCCTTTATGTGTTGCCTGGCGGAAGCGAGGCTCTGTGGGTCGAGGTCGAGGCCGATCAGACGCCCCTTCGGACCGATCGCCTGTGCGAGCGCCGCGCTGTGGCCTCCGCTTCCGAACGTGCAATCCACGACAACCTCGCCCGCGTGCGGGTCAAGGAGCCGCAGCATTTCTTCCAGCAGCACGGGAACGTGAACCGCTCTATGACCGGTAACCTTTTGCATCACAGCGCTAACAAGATATGCCGTAGCGGACGGCTTGGTGCGGCCGATAACGAAAGATTGTCATGATGAGCGCTCGAATACTGTTTCTGTTCGGCCTGGTGTTGTGCCTCAGCGCGTGCGGAGGCATGCGGTTCGTCCTTGATGTTGTGCCGGCGGTGGATGGCCTGACCGAAACGGTCGTCCTGGAAGACCCTGGAGCCGACGCCTCGGCCAAGATTGCGCTGATCCAGATCACGGGCATGATCGCCGACTCCGATCGTCGCGGCCTCATTACCAAGGGCGAGAACCCGGTTGCCCGGTTCGTTGAATCGCTGCATAAGGCTGCCAAAGACGCCAAGATCAAGGCGATCGTCTTGCGTATCAATTCGCCCGGCGGAACCGTCACCGCCAGCGACGTCGTGTATCGCGAGATTCAACATTTCAAGGACACGTCAAAGAAGCCGGTCGTCGTCTTGATGAGTGATGTAGCCGCCTCAGGTGGATATTACATCGCTTGCGCTGGTGACGAGATCATCGCCCATCCCACGACGATCACCGGGTCGATTGGCGTCATTATCCAGACGTTCAATTTCTCCGAAGGGATGCGTCGGATCGGGATCAATGCCGATGCGATCACCTCCGGGCCGAATAAGGCGACCGGCTCCCCGTTTGAACCGATGCCGCCGGAGCACCGGGCGCTGTTGCAAGGGTTGGTGGATGAGTTCTACGCCAACTTCGTTGCGATCGTTACTGATAGTCGTCCCGCCTTGTCGATCGCTGATCTAGAATGGATCACTGACGGTCGTGTCGTCACCGGCAAACGTGCAGCCGAGGTCGGTCTCGTTGACAGTACTGGTGATCTGCGTGATGCGTTTGCAGCGGCAAAGAAGCGCGCAAATCTCACAGCCGCGAAACTCGTGAAATACCACCGGCCGCTAGAGTATGTCGGCAGCGCTTACGCGCAACCCCCGACGACCAATCCGCAAGTCAACATGTTGCAGTTCAATGTCGGCGCCGGCCCGTTGCTCGACCAGAGCGGGTTCTACTATCTGTGGGACCCCGCAGCCTGGTGAAGTGCCGTAGGGTCCGCTGTGCGGACCATCGGTGTTGCGGGCGGTATCCTCGTGGAATTGGTCCGCCAAGCGGACCCTACGGCTGAAAGCCGCTGCGTGGTGAGAGCCCTGCGATCCGCGGTACACCTGCAGTGTGACTACAATTCGATGTCTATGCGTTTAACGGACTATCGAGCATTCGTAATGGCGGTGGATCGCGTCGAGAAACGACTGAGGCGGGTAACAGCTGCGCTCGATGAGGCCGGCATCAAGTACGCCGTGATCGGAGGAAATGCGGTGGCGGCGTGGGTTGCGCGTGTTGATCCAGGCGCAACTCGGGCGACCAAGGATGTCGATTTGCTCGTCGACCAGTCAGACTTGCCGCGAATTGAGGATGTGCTCACGCAGGCTGGGTTTACGCGAGAAGATGTGCTCGGTGTTACGCTTTTTAAGGATCCGGATGAACCGAGCGTTCGAGCGAGTATTCACCTCGTTTGGGCGCAACAGAAGGTCCGGCCGGAATACAGCGTGCCTGCACCTTCGGTGGATGAATCAGTGCGTGATCCGCGAGGATTCAATGTGATTGATCTGCCAGCCCTCGTTCGCATGAAACTGACATCGTTCTGCCGAATCGATCAGGTCCACATCGAAGACATGTTGAAGTTAGGTTTGATCGACGAGACGGTGGACGAAGGACTGTCCGAGAGACTTGCACAACGCTTGAGTGAAGTGGAGGAGTCCGTCGACGATTCGATCTAGACGTAGGGTCCGCTGTGCGGACCATTGGCGTTGCGAACGATCGCCGGATCGAAGTGGTCCGCGAAACGACCCGACCGTTCGCCGTGGGGGAATCTGGCGGGCGTGGAACTTGGTACCTGATCGTGTTGTGAGGTTGCGAACTCATTGTCCGACACAGTGAACTCAGGAAACGGTGGTGTGGGCGAACGCGACTGTCGTTGGTTCGCCCGTGCGTTTGTGCTTATTCAGATCGCCATCGCGATCGAAGCCTCCAGTCAAGTTCTATGGATTTCGCGTGAGTCGATCGCCAGCATCCTCGGGATTTGGCTTCCCGGATGGCTGATGGTCATATTCCGTGTCAGCTCGCTGTGTGTGTATTCGTTACTGCTGGCCGGTGTTGTTCAAATCACTTGGCCGCTGAAGCGCTACCAGCGATCCGTGATCAGCTGGGCTGCCTGCTGGGGTCTGTTCAACGTTGTCTTCATCTGGCTCGTGCTCATTCTCGCGCACCGCGTTAACGATCTGATCATGTTTACGAGCGGCCGAGAGATTCTGATCTCCGTTTGGCCGGGCGAAATATTGAGATGGTTAGTGGCAAATGGTTTTCCTGTGTTGGGACTCGTTGCGGGCTATTCTGGGCGCTCCCGCAGCTCATTTGGCTCGTCTTTGGTTTTAGGAGGCTCCGTCGTGCCCGCCGTCAAATCACGCTCTATCCGGCGGGAACGAAATGCCCCCAGTGTGGTTACGACATACGTAGCAATCCTGAATCCGGTTGTTCTGAATGTGGATGGTGCCGCGGGTGACAGGAGTGATCAGTCTGCCGCCGTAGGATCCGCTGTGCGGACCATCGGTGTTGCGGATGATGTCCGGGTGAAAGCGGTCCGCACAGCGGACCCTACGGCTGTTCCACAACGATCATCTCACCGCTTCCTGTGGGATCAACTTGCGTAGTTCAAACGCCTTTACATGAAACATGATTAGCAGAACAAGTGCCGCGGGGCCGGCCGCCGTGTTCACGCATGGCGCGAGAATGGCCACGCCGCATATTGCATACCACATGCCGAGGCTTCGGCCACAGTCACCAACGTCGGCTTGCCCCTGCTCGGCAAAATAGCTTTGGTACGATTCAGGTAAGCGCAGGTAGACAAAGAAATTCCAACCGAGACTAAAGAGTGGAATCAACAGTAACCAGATATGCCAAATTTCCATCTTGCGGTGTTCTGCGGGGATTTGTACCAAACACTTGTGGAGCATGGCGCAGATCACGATGTTGATAGCGAAACCAAGAGCGATGCTCAGAATAAATGCCAAACCAAGTGCGATCAGTATGGCTCTTATGATCGCTTCGTCTGGCGCCTGTTGTTGAGCCCACAACAGTGTGTGGAACATAAGGTTCTACCTGCGTTACGCGAAAGAATACGCCTACTCTGCAGACGACTTAGCCTAGGATTGCGTTACAACCCCAACAACATGCGCTGCGGGTGCTCGAGCGAATCCTTGATGTGGACGAGGAACTTCACTGCTTGCTCGCCGTCTACGATTCGATGGTCGTAACTGAGCGCTAGATACATCATCGGCCGCAAGACGATCTCGCCCGGATTGTCGGGGTCTTCGATCGGGCGCTTCATGATCTTGTGCATGCCCAGGATCGCGGATTGCGGCGGATTGAGGATCGGCGTAGACAGCAGCGATCCGTAGACGCCGCCATTGGAGATTGTGAACGTCCCGCCGGTCATCTCTTCGAGCGTGAGTTTCCCATCGCGCGCTCGGCCGGCGAGTTCCTTGATCGTTCGTTCAACATCAGCAAACGACATCGCTTCGGCGTTGCGCAGCACGGGTACCACAAGCCCCTTCTTGGTGCCGATGGCGACGGAGATATCGATGTAGTCGTGGTATTCAACCTCATTGCCGTCGATATAAGCGTTAACGCCCGGGAACTCGTGTAGCGCCAAAGCGCATGCGTGAACGAAGAAGGACATGAAGCCGAGGCCGACGCTGTGCTTCTTCTCGAATTCTTCCTTGTGCAACTTGCGTAGACTCATGACCGCGGACATATCCGCCTCATTGATGGTCGTGAGCATCGCTGCGGTGTGTTGGGCTGAGACAAGGCGTTCGGCAATTCGCTGTCGCAGCTTGCTCATGCGTTTGCGTTGTACATCTCGCGAGCCTACCGGCACGGTGCCGACGATCGGGCTGGAGGTTGTAATTGAAACTTGTGAAGACGGAGTCGGCGCTTGACTCGCCGCCAAGACGTCAGACTTGGTGATTCGACCCGAAGGACCGGACCCGTCGATGCGTGCCAAGTCCACACCCTTATCAGCGGCGACCTTGCGCGCTACTGACGTAACCTTACTATCGCCATCGCTACTTGCAGCGACAACCGCTTCCGATGCAGGCGCGGATGCTGTAGCTGTTGCCGCAGTCCCCGCGGGGCGCTCAGCACTTGGATCGACCGTTGCGATCACGTCTCCGACTTGTTTCTCAGCACCCTCATCGGCCAGGACTTGCAACACGCCTGAATCAGGCGCGGGAAGTTCCAGCGTGACCTTATCCGACTCAATCTCAACGATGACTTCATCCTTTTCGACCCAATCACCCGAGGCTTTCTGCCACGGCCCGATCACGACTTCGGTAATCGATTCGCCGGGGCTTGGGATGCTGATCTCAAGGGGCATGAATGTCGAACCTCGAAAGAAGAATGGAGCAGCAATCAGGAAGCCGCAAGCCGTGGGGCTGTAGGCTTGGCTTGATCGACCGTCGTTTCATCAGCGCTGGTCGGCAAACCCACTGCATTGATCATAATCTTGTCCTGCTCTTGCATGTGCATTTTCATCGATGCGACGGCCGGCGAGGCGTTCTCATCCCGGCCGACATAGGGTAATTCCAGATCGAGCAGTTCCCAGAGCGTGGTCTTGAGGAAGCGATACGCCCCCATGTTCTTCGGCTCCTCTTGAACCCAAACCGTCTCATGAACATTGGCATACCGTTGAAGGATGTCGGCGAGGTCGCGCACTGGCAGCGGATAAAGCTGCTCGATGCGTACTACAGCGACATCGTCGCGTCCAATCTTCTCTCGGTGTGCGACGAGATCGTAATAGACCTTACCCGAGCACAGCAGGAGTCGATTGATCTTGCTCGGATCGTTCACCGCCGGATCGTCCAACACGAGATTGAAACGCCCACTCACGAACTCGTCAACCGAACTGACGACTTTCGGATGTCGCAACAGGCTCTTTGGGGTGAGCACAATCAACGGCTTGCGGAAACTGCGCTTTATCTGACGGCGCAGGAGGTGGAACATCTGAGCAGGTGAAGTGGGATTCGCCACCTGCATGTTATTGTTGGCGCACAGTTGCAGGAACCGCTCGGGTCGCGCGGAGGAGTGCTCCGGGCCTTGCCCTTCATATCCGTGCGGAAGAAACAGCGTCAACCCACTGTAGCGATCCCACTTCGTTTCAGCCGAGGCCAGGAACTGATCGAAGATCACCTGTGCGCCGTTGGCGAAATCGCCGAACTGCGCTTCCCAGATCACGAGCATTTGCGGATCGCCGAGCGAGTAGCCGTACTCAAATCCGACGCATGCCGCTTCAGAGAGCGGACTGTTGTGAATGCAGAACCGCGCCTGATCGGGTTGGATGTGATTCAGTCCATCATGCCCTTGCCCCGTCGTTTGATCGAACAGCACAGCGTGACGGTGGCTGAACGTTCCGCGCTCGACATCCTGACCGGTGAGGCGCACCGCATGACCGTCCAAAAGCAGCGTGCCGTAGGCGAGCAGCTCGCCCATGGCCCAATCCAAGGGCAGGTCCTTCTCAACTGCCTGGCGACGACTCTCCAGCAGCTTCTTCAGTTTGCGATGCGGTGTGAAGTCGTTGGGCACCGTACCGAGCGCGTGAGCCACGGCTTGAAGTTGTGTGCGCGGCGCTCCGGTTTCCACAGGCTCCGTTGAATACTTCTCGGTGAGATCCGCCCAAACTGAACTGAACGCAGCGACCGTCGATCCCACCGGCTTATCCGCGGATCGCGTTTGCGCTTCATCGAGCTGCGACTTGAGCTTCTCGCAGAGTTCGTCGAACGACTGCTCGCTGATCACGCCTTGGGCGATCAACTGCTGGGCGTAGCTGCGCAGAACGGGCTGCTGATTCTTGATCCGGGCGTATAGAAGTGGCTGCGTGAACGTGGGCTCGTCGCCCTCGTTGTGTCCGAACTCACGGTAACACCACAGATCAATGACCACGTCGTTCTTGAACGCCTGGCGATACTCCAGAGCGAGCTTGGCGACAAACACGCACGCTTCCGGATCGTCGCCGTTGACGTGAAAGATCGGGGCTTCGGTCATCTTGGCGATGTCGGTGCAGTACGTCCCGCTGTGCGCGTCTTGAGGATTCGTCGTGAAACCGATCTGGTTGTTGATGACGACGTGTATCGATCCGCCGACTGTGTAGCCGTCGAGGTCGACCATATTCAGGCATTCAGCCACAACGCCCTGTCCGGGGAAGGAAGCGTCGCCGTGAATCAGGATCGGCACACACTGTTCGCGTTTCGTGTCGTGGCGGATGCGCTGCTTGGCTCGCGCGCGACCTAAAACCACCGGCCCGACAAATTCCAGATGTGAAGGATTCGGCGAGAGCGTCAGTCGAATAGTTTCGCCGCACCCGGTGACGTGATCCGAGCTATAGCCGCGATGATACTTGACATCGCCGCCGCCGCGGAGGAAGTCCTCGGTCCACGCTTCAGCAAACTCCGTGAAGATTTGGTCGTACGTCTTGTGCAGCACGTTCACCAGGACGTTGAGCCGACCACGGTGGGCCATCCCGATCGTGAATTCTCTGACGTCATTGGCGGGCCCCTGTTCGATCAACTCGTCAAGCAGGGGGATGAGCGATTCGCTGCCATCTAGGCCGAAACGCTTCTTCGCTGTATAGCGCGTTTGTAGAAAAGTCTCAAAAGCGTCTGCCTCGCCGAGTTCGCCGAGAATGCGCATCTTCTGGTCGCGGTTCATCGGTGGGCGATTGCGCACCGTCTCCATGCGCTGGGCAAGCCATCGCCGCTGATCGGAGTCTTGGATGTGCATGAACTCGACGCCTATGTGCCGGCAGTAGGTCTGCTCAAGAAGCTCGACGATGTCGCGCAACTTCGCCGGGTTCTTCAGCGGCAGATCGCACGGGTCGAATCGTTCAGCGAGGTCCATCTCAGACAGTTCGTACGATTGAAGTTTCAGACTGTCGGGCGCGGGGCGCTCGGTTCCCAGCGGGTCCAATGCCGCCGCGAGGTGACCGGTGTCGCGATACGCATAGATCAGATCATCGACATGACCCTGCTTGGTCTGAGCTATGTCCACGCCCGCAGTCTGCGCTGCCGGTTCGTCGGCATCCGTGATTTGTCGAGTTCCCAAGTCGAATCCCGCAAAGAACTGTTGCCACTGCGGCTCGACGGATTCGGCGCGGGCGGACCATCGCTCGTACATCGCGTCGATGTACTGGGCGTTCCATCCGTTCACAGAGCTCTCTGCCGGTTCGAGACCCATCAATGCTTCCCTGAAGGGGTGAAAGAATCCTTCCGTTGGCGCGTTTCACCTGCCGCTGCGCCGGGAGTGCTTTTCGCGACCATATTCTAGCGTCTGAGCCGGTGAATTATCGGCCGCCGAGGTAGGCCGTGAAACCCCTGGTTCTATCACTGCATCGGCCGACGCCGTGGACAGCTTTGGGACGATCGACCTTCATCCGTAACGGTTCGGGGGCAGTCGATTCGAGATTCCTATGCTCCTAGGTTCTGTCTGACGAACAGTGGGACGGGCATCTTGCCCGTCTGTAAGAGTGAGGACGACGGGCTGGAAGCCCGTTCCACTAACTATCAAGAGCACTCTTTTGATTCGTCAGACAGAACTTAGAGCAGGGCGATGGGATCGACGTCGATGACCAGTCCCGCCCCGGCGTGGAGCAGGCCCTCGTTTCGGCCGGCAACGAGCACTTCCTGTAACTGCCGCGCCGACTCAGCCAGCAGTTCGATCTGCTGTCGATGTTTCCCGGCGATGCGCGAGATTGGGCACGGGGCTGGGCCGCGCAGCCGCATCGAATCGTCCTTCAAATCGCCCAGCCGGTTGGCGATCGTGCGGGCGGTATCCACACACCGCGTGTAATCCACATCGCGCACGACGATACGCGCCAGCCGAGTGTACGGCGGCAACTTGCAGCGTCGCCTGTCCGAAAGCTCCAACTCGGCGAATCCCTCATAGTCGTGCGCAGCCGCTAGACGGATAGCTGTGGCCTGAGGCTGGAAGGTCTGCACGATGACCTGCCCCGGATCTCGGCCACGGCCGCAGCGACCGGCGACCTGATTCACCAATTGGAACGTGCGCTCCGAAGCGCGGAAGTCCGGCAAATTGATCGCGGTGTCGGCGTTGATCACACCCACCAACTGAACGTTGGGAAAATCCAATCCCTTAGCGATCATCTGTGTGCCGACGAGCAGTTGCACCTCGCCGGCGCCGAACTTGGCCAACGTACGATGAAAGTCCTTCGATCCGCGCATGGAATCGGAGTCGACGCGCAGCATCGTCTCGCCTTCGATGAGTTGCGGGAACTTGCGGGCGAGTTCTTCCTCGACACGCTGCGTGCCCAGACCGAACGTCGTGACGTGTCGGTCGCAGACCGGGCAGCGCTCGGGCAATCGCTGCTCTGCCTCGCAATGATGGCAGCGCACGAACCCACCGCTCGGGAGCCGGCGGTTCATGTGGAATACCATCGTCGCGTCACAGTCATCGCACCCCATCATCCAGCCGCAACGGAAATCCGGGCAGGCGATGTAATTGGCATAGCCGCGCCGATTCAGCAACAAGAGCACCTGCCCACCGCGATCCAGAGTCTCGCCGATCGCTGACTCCATCCGCGGACCGATCAGGTGCACGCGCCGATCGTGCCGCCGCTTGCGCTCGGCGACGAAGTCAACGATCTGGACGATCGGCAGTTGCATTCCGGGCACACGGTGTTCGATCCGATGGAGACGATAATTACCCTTGGCCGTCGCGTTGTGCCAAGATTCCAACGCCGGCGTGGCGCTGCCAAGTACGATCGGGCAGTCGGCCAACTGGGCGCGGCGCAGGGCGACGTCTCTGCCGTGGTAACGCGGAACCTGATCCTGTTTGTACGAGCCGTCGTGTTCCTCGTCGACGATGATCAATCCGAGACGACCTTCAGGGACCGGCGCGAAGACTGCCGATCGCGCGCCGAGCACGATATCCGCTTCACCGCTCGCCGCGAGCATCCATTGCTGGTGGCGTTGCGCCGCGGTCAGACCCGAATGCAGCACCGCGACGCGCTGCTTGGGGAAGCGCCCGATCAGCCGGCCGCCCGTCTGCGGCGTCAGCGCAATCTCTGGCACCAGAAGAATTGCGACCTTGCCCGCCTCGACCACCCTCTCGATCAGTCGAATGTACACTTCGGTCTTGCCCGACCCCGTCACGCCGAACAGCAAATGCGCCGAGAAACCACGGTCGAGTGTCGGCTGAATGTCGTGGATGATCTGTTTCTGCGGTTCGGTGAGTCGATGCGGAACAGTCGCGTCCAATGCGTGTTCGATCCATGCCGCTTCAACGGCAGTTCGTGAACTGACAAGTAACATCTCCTTAGTGATCAGCTGTTTAATCGGTGATGTCGTCGCCAACTCACTGATATCTCTGAGTTGGCGTATTTCGATTGGTCGCCGTTCGATAGGAATTGCGCCCAACACATCCAGGACGTGACGTTGCTTGGGCGGTAGCGTTACGTCCACCGCCGCGCCGTCGGCGAGATCGATCATGGTGCGGCCGACCAAGCCAACGCGCCGTTTTACCGCGGCCGGCATCATCGCCGACAGCGTCATTCCGATCGGGGCGCAGTAGTAACTACTGATCCATTTGGCCAGGTCGATCAGTTGGCGTGGCATCGCCGCTTCGTGTTCGCAGCGTTCGATCAGTTTGACATGGTCTCGCGGTAGATCGGTCTGGTCGAAGCGCTCGACCACATAGCCGGCTGTGGGCGTGTCACCGGCACCCAGCGGCACGATCACTCGATCCCCGACGACCAACGCGCCCAGCTCCGCTGGCACCGCATACGTCAGCCCTTCCGGGTATTGATCGACGCCGCGCTCAACCGCCACGCGAGCGTAACCAACCGTGGCGAGCTGTGAAGTGAACAGCGAGGTCATTCGCCGTAAGTGTAGGAGATTCGCACGTGATTAGGGCCTGCACTGTCGCCTTGACGTCTTTCTCGCCGACACGGTCTCCAGTCGGCCAATAGGGCGAGGAGGTCGGATGAACCGACAGAGCCGTTGCCATCAAGATCGGCGGGGCAGGCTTTGCACGGACCCCAACTGACCATCGCACGCTCGGGCCTACGTATGCACAGATCGACATCGTAGACCGCTCATCGTTTGTCGGGTTGGTGAGCGGTTCGCACCTGTGATCTCGTCGCCGCCCTCGCCGACGATCCAAACGACACGACACATCGTCATACGTCGAGGAAACTGTCTTCGTTCCCCACGTTCCCCAACTCATCCAAGCGGCAGATGCCGTGGAGGGGAGTATCAATCGCATGATGGCGGCAGCGCGCGTTGGCAAGAAAGCACCCCCCGCCGACGAGCGGGGGGTGGAAATATCTTGGAAAACAACTCTGGCCCTAGCGAGGAAATCCGGGCGTTATTGCCTGACCATCAAGGGCAGGCCGGGGAGGTTCGCGCGAGGACTTCCAGCACGTACTCGCCGCTCGCAGAATCGGTCGTCCAGAACATCTGGTCAATGCAATCCGTCCATGGGAATTGGAATATGATTCCCTCTTGACGGACCTCGTATCGAGTCGCCACAGCACCAGTACCCGCCTCTACGTGATCCACCGGATTGCCGGCAAACGTCCTGACAGTATCGACGTTGAAGCCTTGGCTTGCCGTACCAACTTCATCCC